>NZ_JAMLIX010000001.1:323750-647500 GCF_023953965.1 Bosea sp. (in: a-proteobacteria) | reverse complement strand
CGAGCCGCGCCTGCTTCAGGGCCGGGTCGTAATAGGGCGTGAGGTTGTCGATACCGAGGACCGTCACGCCCCGGTCGAGCAGGGACTGCGCGACATGGAAGCCGACGAAGCCGGCCGCGCCGGTCAGGAGCACGCGCTCGAAGGAAAGGTCAAGGTCCACTGTGAGGTTCTGCCGAAGCCGGTTTCGAGGGAAGGTTCAGCGCGTCTGCGCCGCTGCGAAGGCGAGATTTTCGGCGAGCAGCGTCTGCGCCCCCTCCGGCGTCGCCGCCTCGACATAGACGCGCAGCTCCGGCGCGTTGCCCGAGGCGCGGAAATGCACGGTCGCGCCGTCACCGAGCGTCAGGCGCAGGCCGTCGCGCCGGTCGCGGGCCGCGACCCCGCCATGGGCGGCGAAGACTGTGTCGCGCAAGCCCGGACCCTCGGCATCGAGCCGTGCGATCAGCGCCGCGCTCCTCTCCTGCGGGGTCTCCGGAAGGCGGTCCGACAGGGCGGCGGCGAAGCGCGCCTGCGCCGCGACGGCGCTCAGCGGCCGGTGTTCGCTGCGTGCCAGCGCCAGCGTCGCCAGGATCGGCAGCATGGCGTCGCGCGTCGGCAGGGCCTTAAGGCGCCGCCCGTCGCGCGTGACGTCCGAGCCGAGCAGCACGCCGCCATTGGCCTCGAAGCCGACGACGATCCCGGCGCCCTCGGCGCTCGCCTGATCCATGCCGGCGATGACATGGGGGGAACCGACGCGGGTGCGGATCACGGTGCCGAACGCGCCGGGGCGGTCGAGCGCCGAATTCGAGGTCACCGGCGTCACGATCGCATCGGCGCCGAGGAAGCGCGCCGTCAGCGCCCCGACCAGGTCTCCGCGCAGGAAGCGGCCGGTTTCGTCGGCGACGAGCGGACGGTCCGCGTCGCCATCGGTCGAGACGATTCCCGCGAGCGCCAGCGCGCCGGCCCAGTTCCGCGCCTGCGCCTCGTCCTCGGGGCGCAGGGCCTCGGTGTCCACGGGAATGAAGGTCTCGCTGCGGCCGAGCGCGACAGGCGTCGCGCCGAGCGCCGCCAGCACCGTGCAGAGGAGGTCGCGCCCGACCGACGAATGCTGGTAGACGCCGACGATGAGCCCCTCCAGGGCGCGGCCGAAGAAATCGATGTAGCGGGCACGGTAGCCGGCGGCGATGTCGCGCTGCTGCGGCCGGGCCGTGACCTCCGGCATGGCGGCAAGCGCCAGCGCCTCGTGCCGCGCGAGGATGCGGGCCTCGTCGGCCTTGTCGATCTCCCCCGTCGCGCGGTAGAATTTCAGGCCGTTGCGGTCGTCGGGGATGTGGCTGCCCGTCACCATCACGGCGGGGCTGCCGGCGGCCATGGCCGCCAGCGCGAGCGCCGGCGTCGGCACGGCGCCGCAATCCACCGGTATAAGCCCGGCATCGGCGATGGCCTGCGCGCATTGCGCCGCGATCAGCGGGCTGGAGGAACGCAGGTCCCGCCCGATCAGCATCTCCCCGGCCGGTCCCGCCGCCCGGTCCTCCCGCAGCACGGCGCAGAAGGCGCGCAGGTGCGCATAGGCCGGCAGGCCGGTAAGCTCCGTGACGAGGCCGCGCAGGCCGGAGGTTCCGAATTTCAGGCTGCTCATGACGGGAATAAGCTACCCAGTGCGGCAGGCGAAGTCACGCGCCGGCCGCAGCGGGGCGGTGCATCGTCGCGCGCCATTGCGCTGCCCGGCGCCGGGGGCGAAGATGAAGGCCGTGAGAGGCTTTGCGCGTGAGATGAATCAGCCGGTGCTCGCCGAGGGACGGCCATGAGGACGCCGCTGTTCGTCTACCGTTTGCGCAGGCGGCTGCGCCGGCTCGATGTCGCGCTGCTTGCCCTGTCGCTGGGGATAGCCCTCACCGGAGCGGCGGGCCTCGTGCTCTTCGCGGAAAGGCAGTCTGGCTTGGCCCCCGGCGCCGATCCGACGGCGCCCGTCGTCGCGAGCGAGGCTGAGGATCCCGCCCCGGGGTCGCAGGGCTCGAAGCTGGCGGTCAGGATGGAGGCGGCCGTGGTCGAGGAGATGCGGCAGCAGCCCGATGCCGATCTGAGCGGCCTGCCGCCGATGGAGCTGCCGCCGCCGCTGCACTCGATCGACGGCAGCCGCTTCCGGCGCGGCGAGGAGGTGATCCGCCTCGACCGCATCGCCGGGCCACGGACGGGCGATGTCTGCCTCGACGGAGCGCAGCGCTGGGCCTGCGGCCTGCAGGCGCGCGCCGCCCTGCACAATCTCGTCGCGGGCCGCAGCCTGTTCTGCCAGCCGCGCCGGGCCCTGGCGGATGGCGGCATCGCCGCCGACTGCCGCCTCGAGGCGAAAGGCACGCTGCCGGCGGGCGATGTCGCGCATCAGCTCGTCCGGCTGGGCTGGGCGCGGCCCGTGCCGGAGGGCGCGCCGGAATTCGCCGCCGAGATGGCGCAGGCACAGGCGGCGGGGGCCGGCTTGTGGCGCGGCGGATGGCAGCTGTCGGCGCCTTAGGCGGGGTGGGCAATTGCGGGATCAGAGCCACCGCTCGCCATTCCGGGGCCCGCCGCAGGCGCGAACCCGGAACCCACGATTGCGTGAGGCATCCGACACCCGGTGATGAGCCGCTCGCCCGGTCGTGGGTTGCGGGTTCTTCGCTGACGCGAAGCCCCGGAACGACAACCGGTCGTGCGCAAGAATCGTCGAGGCCCGCTCAGCCCGCGTCGAGCAGGCGCACGGTCTCGGCCAGCACGCGCGCGCCGTCGCCGGCCTGCTCGGGCGTGATCGATTCCTCCGGCGCATGGCTGCGCCCGTCGAGGCAGGGCACGAAGATCATCCCGACCGGGCCGGTCCGGGCGACCTGGACGCCGTCATGGCCGGCCCCGCTCGGCAAGTCGCGCGTGGCGAGGCCGAGCGAGGCGGCCGCCCGGGCGATCGTCTGCCGCACCAGCGGCGCGCAGGCCGTCGGCGCGACATGGCTGATCGGCGCGACCGCGATCGTCAGCCGCAGCGCCTCCAGCGCGGGCCGCAGGTCCCGCGCCAGCGCCGCGCCGAAAGCCGCGGTCGCCGCCTCGTCGCCGGAGCGGACCTCCAGCGTCAGCACCGCCTCGCCCGGCACGGCGTTGGCGGCGTTGGGGCTGACTTCGATATGCCCGAAGGTGGCGACGAGCGGCTGGTTGCCGCGCGCGCTCGCCAGCGCCCGTTCATAGGCGGCCTGGATCAGCTTCGCGGCGCCGACCAGGGCATCGGCGCGCAGCGGCATCGGCGTCGCGCCGGCGTGGTCGGCCCGGCCGGTCACGGTGATGCGCTCGCGGTGGATGCCGGCGATGTCGGTGACGATGCCGATCGGAATGCGTTCGTTCTCCAGCACCCGGCCCTGCTCGATATGCACTTCGACATAGGCCGCGATGCCGTCGGCGGGCCGCTTGACAGAGGCCAGTTCGTCCGGGTGGCCGCCGACATAGGCGATGCCTTCGCGCAGCGTCATGCCGTCGGGGCGGGTCAGGGCGAGATGCTCCGCGTTCAGGGTCCCGGCGAGCGCGCGGCTGCCGATGCAGGACAGCCCGAACTCGCTCGGCTCCTCCGCCAGGAAGTCGACGACCTCCAGCGGATGGCGCGGCCGTTCGCCGCGCTCGACAAGGTCCTGCGCGACCTCGAGCGCGGCGAGCACGCCGAGGATGCCGTCATAGCGCCCGCCCGAGGGCACGGTGTCCGAATGCGAGCCGATCAGGATCGGCTTCAGCGCCGGATCGGCCCCGGCGAGCCGGCCGATCAGGTTGCCGGCCGCGTCGATCTCGGTTTCCAGCCCGGCGGCGCGGAATTCCGCCGCGAGCCAGGCCCGGCCCTCGAGGAAGCGCGGGGTGAAGGAACGGCGCGTCCAGGGGCGCTCGGGATCGGTGATCCGCGAGAGCGTCTCGATGCGCCGCCAGAGACGGTCCTGATCGATCGCCATGGCGGTCACGCCGCCGGACGCAGGAGAGGGCCGTAGCCGGCGGTGTCGATCGTCGGGAAGCGTCTCATCGGCCGGCTTCGTCCCATCTCGGTTGAGAACAGCGCCGGTCGTCGCCGGCATGAGGGCGAACTTAGAGCAGCGGAGCGGAAAGTGGAAACCGCCCTCCGTCCGCTCAGTCGCGTCGCAGGCGGCGCGTGAGGTACCACAGCGCGAAGGCACCCGACGCCGCGATCTGGCCCGCGACCAGGAGGAAGGGCCAGTCGAAACCGCCGGTCCAGTGCGCGATGACCGCGAAGATCAGCGGTCCGCAGATCGAGCCGGCGAAGCCGAACAGGCTCGCTCCCGACGTCACGTCGCCGATCAGCGTAGGCGGCGAGACCCGCGCCAGCTCGGCCATGTGGACGCCGTTCCAGCCCATCGCGGTGGCCCCGATCAGCGCCATGCAGAGATGGAGCAGCCAGGCAGGCGCGCCGCCCGCCGCGATCATCAGGGCGATCGCCGTGCCGGTCACCGGGGCGAGCACGCAGAGCAAGCGCAGCCCGCCGCCGAGCCTGTCGGCCAGCCAGCCGAGGAAGATCCGCGAGAAGGTGCTCGCCACGAGCAGCGTCGCGACGAGATGGCCGGCCTCGGCCAGGGTCTTGCCGTGCTGGGTGACCATATAGGTCGCGGTGAAGGCGTTGACGCAGGCCTGGGTCATCGAGAACGAGACCCCGAGCGCGGCCAGCATCGGCAGCGAGGCATGGGAGCCCAGCACGCGGGCCGAGCGCGTCAGCGACGAGGGTGACAGGAACATCCGCGCCCAGGCCGGGTTGCGCGGGCCTTTCTCCAGGTCGAGGCTCGCGCGGAAGGCCCGGACCAGCATGGCGCTGGCCAGGACGATGGCGGTCATGGCCCAGATCGTGCCGGCGAAGCCGAGCCCCAGGACCATCGGCGCGACGACGACGCCGGCGATCGCGCCGCCGAGCGGGACGCCGGCCTGCTTGATCGAGAAGACCAGCGTGCGGTGCGCGGGCGGCGCCGTGCGCATCAGGATCTGGCTGCCGGCCGGCGTGTTGGGGGCGAGGCCGAGCCCCACCAGGAGCGCGCCGGCGAGGCCGAGGAGGCTGAAAGGCTGGGACAGGAGCACAAGCCCCGCCGCGATCGAGAAAAGCCCGATCTGGAGCGCCCGGGCCGGGCCGTAATGGTCGAGCATCGGATTGCCGCAGGCGAGGAACCAGCAGATGCCGACCGAGACGACCGCCGAGACATAGCCGATGCTTTCGGGCGTGAGGCCCCAGCGCAGGGTCAGGAGCGGGCCGAGAAGGGGAATGACGGCCGCGGCGAAGGAGCTCACGACCTGGACGAGGAGGGTGGCGCCGAGCGCGCTTCCCCACACTGGCAGCTTCAAGGTGGATTCTCCGGTCCCCTCGCCGCGCGCTCGTCCCGCTTGAAGAGCCGGGCGGGAGATCGCGGCGCCGGATTGTTCTTCCGGCAAGGCCGGCGAACGGTCGAGATGGATTGATGGATTGGCGGGGCTGCGCCGGAAGCATGCGGCCCGCAGGGTCACACGCGGCGATAGACGTCCTCGATGCGGATGATGTCGTCCTCGCCGAGATAGGACCCGACCTGGACCTCGATGATCTCGAGCGGGATCTTGCCGGGATTGGCCATGCGGTGGACGCAGCCGATCGGCAGGTAGATCGATTCGGTCTCGTGCACGGTGATGGTCTCGCCGTCGCGCGTCACTTCGGCGGTGCCGCGCACCACGACCCAGTGCTCGGCGCGGTGGTGGTGCTTCTGCAGCGAGAGCACGCCGCCCGGCTTCACGGTGATGCGCTTGACCTGGTAGCGCTGCCCCATGTCGACGGAGAGATATTTCCCCCAGGGGCGCTGGATCTCGCGGTGGACGCCGGCTTCCGATTCGCCGTGGGCGGTGATCAGGGCGACCATCTCCTTGACCTTGCCGGCCTCGCCCTTCGGCGTCACCAGCACGGCGTCGCGCGTCGCGACGACCGCGACGTCGGTAAGGCCGATCACGGCGACGAGCGCGTCCTCCGAGCGCAGGAGGTTGTTCGCGCCGCCCAGCACATAGCCGCGCCCTTCGATGACGTTGCCCTCGGCGTCCTTCTGCGACAACTCCCAGACCGCCGACCAGCCGCCGACATCCGACCAGCCGAAATGGCCGGCGACGACGGCGGCCTTGCCGGTGTGCTCCATCACCGCATAGTCGATCGAGATGGTCTTCGCCCGGCCGAAGGCCGTGGCGTCGAGCAGCAGGAAGTCGAGATCGGGCCTTGCCTGAGCGACGGCCTCGGCAACCGGCGCCGCGACCTCCGGCGCGAGCGCCTGAAGTTCGGCCTGCATGGTCGCGGCGTCGAAGATGAAGTTGCCGGAATTCCAGAGATAGCCGTCGAGCAGATACTGCGCCGCGCGCTCCGCATCGGGCTTCTCGACGAAGGAGGCGATCCGGCGGGCGCCGTCGGCGATCTCTTCGCCCGGCCGGATATAGCCGTAGCCGATGGCAGGCGATGTCGGCGGAATGCCGATCGTGACGATGTTCCCCTGCGCGGCGACGGTGCCGGCCCGCCGGCAGGTCTCGACGAAGAGCCGGCTGTCCTGGACGACGTGGTCGGCGGCGAAGACGCCGACGATCGCCTCAGCGTCGCGCGCCAGCGCCAATGCGGTTGCGGCGGCGACCGCGGCGGCCGAATCGCGCCGCACCGGCTCGAGCACGATCTGGGCGCTCGTCCCGCTGGCCTGGAGCTGCTCGAGCACCGTGAACCGGTATTCGATATTGGTGATCACGATCGCGGGCGCGAAGACTTCCGCGTCCGACAAAAGCCGCATCGTCCGCTGGAAGGTCGAATCCTGGCCGAACAGCCCGATGAACTGCTTCGGCATGGTATCGCGCGAAACCGGCCACAGCCGGGTGCCTGCTCCCCCGCACATCACGACAGGTATGATCTTCGAAGGCATCGGCGTCAGACCTGCACGGCTCCCGGCTCAGCCTTTCGATAAAGCATCTCGGGCGCCCGTTCCATGGATCATGAACGGGCCCGGCCGCATTTCGGCAGGGTGCCGGCTGGCC
The DNA here is from genome assembly GCF_023953965.1 of Bosea sp. (in: a-proteobacteria). NCBI lineage: Bacteria > Pseudomonadati > Pseudomonadota > Alphaproteobacteria > Hyphomicrobiales > Alloboseaceae > Allobosea > Allobosea sp. The sequence goes on along the minus strand of NZ_JAMLIX010000001.1, from coordinate 640,510 downwards.
AATGGCGTTTCGGCCGGGTAGCGTGGCCGCGGTGGAATCGGCTGGAGGGCGCGATGTTCGTTCGGACGCTCGCTTGTGCGGTCCTTCTGCTGGCGCTCGCCACGACCGCGGGCGTCGAGGCCCAGTCGCCCGCCGGGATGGCCGCCTGCGCGGACGAGCGCGTGAAGACCACGGCGCTGACGATCGATCAGCTCGCCGCCGCGGAAGCCCGATGCAGCCAGGTGCTGGCTGGAGCGCCCGGCCCGGCCGACCAGCAGAAGGCGCTGTTCTATCGCGGCCTCATGCGGTTTCTGCGGGCCGTCCAGACGGGGGCGGCCGCGGCGAGCAAGCCCGACGGCTCGATTGCCTATTCCGGCCCCTCCCTGGCGCAAATGCAGGCGGCGCTCGCCGATATCGAGGCGGCGATCGCCTCCGATGGCCCGATGAAGGGCGAGGCGCTTGCGCTGCGCGCCACGGTCAACCAGGTGACCGGGCGCAGCTCCGAGGCGCGGGCCGATATCGCCGAGGCCATGCAGGCGGCGCCGAAAGACGCGACGCCCTTCGTCCAGCGTGCGCTGGAAAACGAAAACGCCGGAGACGTCAATGCGGCGCTCGCCGACCTGAACCAGGCTCTCGAGCTCGACCCCGGCGCGGGGACGGCGCTGTTCGCGCGCGGAAGCCTGATGAGGCGATTGGGCCGGCTCGAGCAGGCGAGGATCGATCTCGCCGCCGCCGCGGCGCTCGGCCCGCCCTTTCGTCGCGTCGCGCTGACGTCCAAATCGCAGCTGGAGCTGCGGGCCGGCGATCTGCGCGCGGCCTATGACGATCTCGTGGCGGCCTCGCGGGAGACCGGCGACATGCCGAAGGCCGAGGCCGCAGCCCAAAGCGCGGAGCTGTTCGTCAGGGCGGGCGACCTGGCGCTCTTTACGCTGAAGGATCCCGATACCGCCGAGAGGCTCTACAAGGAGGCTGCCCGCCTTGTGCCCAAGAGCTGGGGCCCGGCGCTCGGGCTGGCGCGGATCGAGGAGGCGCGGGGCGCCAACGACAAGGCGATCGCCATCTACAAGCGCATCGTCGCGGCGACACGGTCGACGCCGAACCTGTACGAGCGCATCTGGGCCTCCCAGCGGCTGAAGGCGTTGACGCAGCCGGGGTCGCGTCCGCGCTCGGGGCCCTTTCGCCAGGGGACGGATACCGGGCTCGGGCCGGGCAAGGCCTCGCCCGACGGGCTGAAGCGGATCGCCTTCGTCATCGGCTCCGGCGACTATGCCGAACTGGCGAGCCTGCCCAATGCCCGCCGCGACGCCGCCGTCATGGGGCACGCTCTGGCGGATATGGGCTTCGAAACCGTCGAGGTCGCAGAGAACCTCGCGAAAGCGGATCTGCGCGGCGTTCCCGCCTATGTCGCCGAGAGGGCGGCCGAGGCCGATATCGTCGTCGTCTTCTACGCCGGCCACGGCGTCGAGACGGGGGGCGTCAACTACGTCGTCCCGGTCGATGCCACGCTGGAGAGCGACAAGGAGCTTCAATCCGGCGCGCTTGCGCTCAAGGAGCTGACGGCGGCGGCGAGCAAGGCGCGGCGCGGCGCGCTCGTCATCGTCGATGCCTGCCGCGACGATCCCTTCGTCGAAGCGCGGGCGGTCGCGGCCTCGCGGGGCACCGGGGCCGGGCGAGGGAGCCCGCTGCCCGACAGGCTGCACATGGGCCTTGCGGCGACGCCGCTGCCCCCGCCCAACAACGTGGTTCTCCACTCCACCCAGCCGGGCCAGACCGCAGCCGACGGAGACGGGCTGGACAGCCCCTTCGTACGCTCCCTGCTCGAGACGCTCTCCACGCCCGGCAAAGGCCTGGAAGAGGTCGTGCGCGACACCGCAAGGCGCGTCGCCGAGCGCACTGAGGGGCGCCAGCTGCCCGCCGCCTACGGCACGGCGCCCGCCGTGCCGCTGCTGCCGCGAAACGTCGCCCGGTAGCTCTACTTCGCCGCTTCGATCGTCAAGGTCATGCGGCCGCGCCCGATGCGGCCTTCCTTGTCGGTCGCTTCCACCAGGATGACGTGCCTGCCCGGCGGCGCCACCACTGCCGGCGCTTCGATCCCGTCGGCGGTGATGAAGGGCTTGACGCGCGCCGTCAGGTCCACGGCGGGCTGGCGGTCATAGGTGACCCGGACGCTGGCGGGGTCGATGGCGACCCCGTTGCGCGGCTTGAACTTCACGGCGAAACGGAATGCGCCGTTCACTCCGATCGCGGGCGGGGCGAGCGCATCGATGCCCGGGCCGCGGGTCATGTTGCGTTCCTGCCCGCTCGCGGCGGTGGCCGCCGGCAGGCCGGCTTCTTCCGGCGTGATCAGGCGGACCGGCTCGGCGGCGCGGGCGGTGAAGCAGAATGCTGAGACGAAGCCGGCGGCGAGCGCGAGACGGCGGGCGTTCGGGGAGCGTGTCATCGAGACAATCCTGGAAGACCTGCGAAAAAACCGGTCACCGCGAATATCACCGTACCGGTCGCGACGACAGTCAACCCGATCACCTCGAGCCTGTCCATCGGCATGCTCTCGTCCACGGCCGCAAGCCCCTCGCGCAAGCGGCCTCTCAAGGCGCCTTGTCGTCCCTGTCGGCGGCCGCGATGCGGCGCAGGCCCTGCAGGGCGAGCTCGATCAGTTCGTCATCCGCACGCGCCGAGCAGACCGCATAGATCGGGTAGAAGAAGCTCGGCGCGCCAGGGACGAGATGCAGCCGCCCGGCCGCGACATGCGGCGCGACGATCCGCTGGCGGAAATAGCCCGAGCCGCCCGCCTCGAGCACATAGTTCAGGGCGAGCGGCCCGAGATTGACATAGAGGCCCGGATTGCTGTCGTCGGGAAAGCTGAGCTCGTGGTGCTGCGCGAAATCATGCCCCCAATCGACATAGACGTAGTCGCTGCGCTCCTCGCCGCCGTGGCCGGGCGTGCTCGTGCTGACGAGGACGAGCTTCTCCTCCATCAGGAGCTCGATGCGGGCGCCCGGCCGGTATTCCGGCTGGTACATCACGGCGATGTCGAGGGCGCCGCTCGAAACCTGCCCGGTCAGGCTTTCCGGCAGCCCGGCCTCGACGCGCAGCGCCACGTCCGGCGCCGTCTGGCGCATCCAGCGCAGCCAGTCGGTGAGCCAGGGATGCCACAGGCTGAGCTCGCCGCCGATCGCGAGCACGGCGCGCCGGCCCGGCGGCACCGCGACCTGGTGGCGGGCTCGCTGCCAGAGCTGAAGGAAGCTCGGCGCGTAGCGCAGGAACTGCTCGCCGGCGGCGGTCAGCGTCGCGCCCTTCTTGTTGCGGACGAACAGCGGCCGGCCGAGGCGTTCCTCGAGCGCCCGGATCCGGGCGCTGACGGCGGTCTGGCTGATATGGAGCTGCTCGGCGGCGCGCACGAAGCTGCGCGTCCTGACGGTCTCCAGGAAGGTGCGTGCGAGCTCGGTATCCATGCGGGCCTCCGATGCATTCAATAGCATCTTTATTGCATTGAAAGCGCCATTAAATTCGTTTGATTGCAGGAATTCTCCAGGCACAATGCCAGGGCGGCCGCGCGCCGACATGGGGCCTGTGCGGAACCGCCCGGCGGTTCGGGCCTGGCATCCGGCGCGCCGGCTCGGAGATGGGACGGCATGGACAATGCCTCAGGACGCTGACGCTGCCGGGCTGGTCTCGCTGATCTGGCTCGCCTGCATCTACTGGAACCTCTACTGGTGCCTGGAGCGCATGGGCGCGGCCGGGCAGGCGGGCGAGGCCGAGGCTCCCGGCGAGGCCGCCGGCATCGCGGCCCCTGCCGCGAGCCGCCCGCCCATGGACGCGAGGGCCCTGCCGCCGGCGCTCGCGGGAAGGGTCGAGGCCATCCTCTCCCGCGACGGGGCACAAAGCATCGAGCTTTTCCTCCGGGACCGGCTGGCGAGCTACGAGGCGGTGGTGGCCGCCTTCGACGCCGGCGACCGTGACGCCCTGCGCTGGCTGGTTTCACCGGAAGTCCTCGAGACCTTCGGCACCGCGATCGACCTGCGCGAGATCCGCGGGCAGCGCATCGAGACCGCCTTCGCCTGGATCGAGCCCTCCGATATCGTCGAAGCCCGGATCGACGCGACGCGGATGGAGATCGCGATCCGGTTCGCCGGCGCCTATTTCGAGTTCTCGCGGGATTCCATCGGCCTGCTGGCCAAGGGGGCGCCGGCCATGCGACGCTGCCGCGATGTCTGGACCTTCGCGCAGACCCTCGCGCCGGGAGGGGGCGGCTGGCGCGTCGTGGCGACGGAGGCCGATGCCTGATGGGTGGCGATGACGACGAGCCGGCCGGCTATGCTTCCCCGCCCTGCTTCCTGCACGAGGTCGACCCGGCCTGGTCCGGCCTCGCTCCCGCGCCTGACCCGAGCCCGGCGGCGTGGCGGCGGGCCGAGCGCGAGCGCCTGATCGCGGCCCGCCTCGCGCTGCCGGCCGCCACGCGAACCGCCTTCGCGCAGAAGATCGCGGGCCATCTCGACGCGCTGATCGGCGATCCGGCGGGCGTCCTCGTCAGCGGCTACTGGCCCTTCCGCGGCGAGCCGGACCTGCGCAGCTGGCTGGGCGGCCTCGCCGCACGCGGCGGCCATGCCGCCTTGCCCGTCGTGGTCGCGCGCGGAGAGCCGCTGCTGTTCCGGCCCTGGCGCGCCGGCGACCGGCTGGAGCGCGGCGTCTGGAACATTCCGGTGCCGGCGGCGGGCGAGCCGGTCTTCCCGCGGATCGTCGTCGCGCCGCTGGTCGGCTTCGACGCCGAAGGCTATCGGCTCGGCTATGGCGGCGGCTTCTTCGACCGCACGCTGGCCGCCCTGCCGCCGTCTGCCATCGCGATCGGGGTGGGCTACGAGATGGCGGCGATGGCGACGATCCGCCCGCACGGCTTCGACATCCCGATGCGCTACATCGTCACCGAAACCGGCATCAGATCCTGCCGTGGCGAGCGCGGCAGCCGGCACTGCGAAGCGCTGTTGCGCACGCCTTGAAAGAACCGGCCCGGTTTGCCATGTCCCGTGGCGTCTTCCCCAACGCCGCGACCTGAAAAGCCACGATGACACAGACCCCCGAAAGCCTGAGCTTCGAAGCCGACGTCTCCCGCCTCCTGCATATGATGGTGCACTCGGTCTATTCCGACCGGGACGTGTTCCTGCGCGAGCTGATCTCCAACGCCGCCGACGCCTGCGAGAAGCTGCGCTACGAGGCGATCGCCAGGCCCGAACTCCTCGGCGACGAGCCCAGGCTCGCGATCACCGTCGCGGCCGATCAGGAAGCCGGCCGGCTTTCCGTCGCCGACAACGGCATCGGCATGAGCCGCGACGAGATGATCGAGGCGCTGGGCACCATCGCCCGCTCCGGCACGCGCAGCTTCATGGAGCGCGTCGCGGCGGCGCAGGGCGGGGAGGGCGCCAGGGAAGACGCCAGGGAAGGCGCCAATCTGATCGGCCAGTTCGGCGTCGGCTTCTATTCGGCCTTCATGGTCGCCTCGCGGGTCGAGGTCGTCAGCCGGCGCGCCGGCAGCGAGGAAGCCTGGATCTGGTCCTCGGACGGCAAGGGCGCCTTCACGGTGGCGCCGGCGGCGCTGGAGGAGGCCCCGGCGCGCGGCACGCGGGTGACGCTGCATCTGATGGACGACGCCGGGATCTATGCCGAGCGCTGGACGCTGGAGCGCATCGTCAAGGAGCAGTCCGGCCATGTCCCGGTGCCGATCGCGCTGATCGAGAAGCCGGGCGCCGAGCCCGCCGCGCTCACCGAGGGGGCCGCGCTGTGGACGAAGCCGAAAAGCGGGATCGGCAAGGAGGAATACGCCGATTTCTACCGCAGCGTCGCCGGGCAATATGACGAGCCGGCCGCGACCATCCATTTTCATGCCGAGGGCCGGCATGAATATACCGCGCTCCTCTTCGTGCCGGGCGGCCGCCCGTTCGACCTTTTCGACGCCGACCGCAAGGGGCGCATCAAGCTCTATGTGAAGCGCGTCTTCATCACCGACGAAGCCGAGCTGATGCCGCGCTATCTGCGCTTCGTGCGCGGCATCGTCGATACCGCCGACCTGCCGCTCAACGTCTCGCGCGAGATGATCCAGGACAGCCCCCTCACCGGCGCGATCCGGAAGGGTGTCGCCAACCGGGTCCTGTCCGACCTCGCCAGGCTGGCGGAACAGGAGCCCGAGGCCTTCACGAAGATCTGGGAGAATTTCGGCGCGGTCATCAAGGAAGGGCTCTACGAGGATGTCGAGCGCCGGGCGCAGCTTCTGAGCCTCGCCCGTTTCCGGACGACGGCCTCGGCCGAGGGCTGGCGCAGCTTGAAGGACTATGTCGCCGCGCTGAGGGAGAACCAGACGGCGATCTACTACCTCGCCGGCGACGAGGCCGGCCGGATAGCGGCCTCGCCGCAGCTCGAGGGCTTTCGGGCGCGCGGCATCGAGGTCCTGCTCCTGTCCGATCCGATCGACAGCTTCTGGGTCGCGACCGCGCCCGATTTCGAGGGCAAGCCGTTCAGGTCGGTGACGCAAGGGGCGGCCGATCTTGGCCTGATCCCGCTCATCGACGGCAAGGCGCCGCCGGCGACCGAGACGAGCGCGGAGGTCGCCGCCCTCATCGCCGCGATGAAGACGCTTCTCGCCGATCAGGTCAGCGATGTCCGGCCATCCGAGCGCCTGACCGACAGCGCGGTCTGCCTCGTCGCGCCCGATGGCGGGCCGGACCGGCAGTTCGAGCGCATGCTCGGCGCCATCGGCCGCATCGGTGGCGCGGGCAAGCCCGTCCTCGAGGTCAACCCGCATCACGGCCTGGTCGCGGCCTTCGCCGGCGCCCGTGACGAGGCGCTGCGGGGGGATGTCGCCCATCTCCTGCTCGACAGCGCCCGCCTGCTCGACGGCGAGCGGCCGGAGGATGCGAAAGCCTTCTCCGAGCGGCTGAACCGGCTCATCGCCCGCAGCCTGGGCCCGGCCTGACTCAAGCCCCCGCGGCGAGGCCGCGGCAGGCGAGGCGCACCAGCTCCTCGATCTGACGGTCGAGCGCGCGGCGCGGCACCGCGACGAGCTTCTCCTCGAGGCCGATCGCGACCACGCCGTGGACGGCCGAGAACAGCGTCCGGCCGAGCAGGTTGCGCTCCTCCTCGTCGCGCTCGGGCGCGAGCAGGCGAAGCGGCCCGAGGATGTGCCGGAACAGCGTCATCTGCTCCGACACGGCCCAGTCGGGCATGACCGCGCCTTCGGCCATGCGGTGCTCGAAGAGCACGCGCCAGAGCCGCAGGTTCTCGCGGGCGAAGGCGCTGTAGGCGAGGGCGACCGCGACCAGCGCCTCGACGGCCTCGGCCTGCGACGCGGCCGGTTTCGGCGCCGCGCTCAGTGCCGCATCGAGCCGGGCGAGCGTGCGCGAGCCGACGCGCAGGATAAGCTCGTCCATATCCGCGACGAGATTGTAGATCGCGCCGAGCGAGCAGCCGATCTCGCGGGCGAGCTCGCGCGCCTTCAGGCCGGCGAGGCCCTTTTCGGCGATGGCCCGCTCCGCCGCATCGATCAATCGCTCGCGCTGGCTCTCCCGCCGCGCCGCCGTGCCGGTCATTGTTTCACGCCCGCCCCGCCATGGATGCTTTCTCTTTGAACCATGTTCAAAATATGTCTTGAACATGGTTCAAAAATGCGCTACCCCTTGCCTTGTGAACGATGTTCATAGCAGGGCAAGGCCGATGTTCAAATTGTTTCCGAAGCCTCGCGCGCGGCGACGACCGATCGAGCCCGGCGGCCTGAACCACCGCTGTCGTTCCGGGTTCTTCGCTCCGCGAAGCCCCGGAATGTCAATGGGATTGCAAGCATCGACAGCCTCCAGACCCTGCCCACCCACGAGACCGAATCTCTCCCGAACCCTCGCGAGCGCATGATGATCGACACCTTGTTGCTGAAACGGCGCTTCGCGCCGCTGTTCTGGGCGCAGTTCTTCTCCGCCTTCAACGACAACTTCCTCAAGAATGCGCTGGTCTTCATCATCCTCTACCGGCTCGCCGGCGCGCGTGGCGAGGCGCTGGTGACGCTCGCCGGCGGGCTCTTCATCGCGCCCTTCTTCCTGCTCTCCGGCATCGGCGGGCAGATGGCCGACCGCTTCGACAAGGCGGTGATGGCGCAGCGGCTGAAGCTCGGCGAGATCGGCGCGGCCGCCGTCGCGGCACTCGGTTTCACGCTCCACTCCGTGCCGATGCTCTTCGTCGCGCTCTTCCTCTTCGGCGTCATCGCCGCCCTGTTCGGGCCGATCAAATACGGTATCCTGCCCGATCATCTGAAGCGCGAGGAGCTGCCGGCCGGGAACGCGCTGATCGAGGGTGCGACCTTCATCGCCATCCTGCTCGGCACCATCGCCGGGGGCCTGACTGCGCGGGAAGGCGGGGACGCCGCCCAGCTCAGCCTGCTGATCATGGTCTTCGCCTTTGCCTGCTGGGGCGCGACGCTGTTCATCCCCAGGACCGGCCCGGCCGCGCCCGACCTTGCGATCGACCGCAACATCCTGCGCTCGACCCGCGACCTGCTGAAGGACCTGTGGGCCGACGCGCGGCTGTGGCGTACCGGCGTCATGGTCTCGATCTTCTGGCTGATCGGCGCGGTGGTGATGGCGCTGCTGCCAGCGCTGGTGAAGAACGGCATGGGCGGCACCGAGATGGTCGTCTCGGCCTATCTCGCCACCTTCGCCATCGCCATCGCGGTCGGTTCGGGCGTCGGCTCCTTCCTGGCGAGCGGGCGCATCGTGCTCCTGCCCGTGCCGGTCGCCGGCGTGGTGATGGGCCTGTTCGCGCTCGATCTCGGCTGGGCGGTCTCCGGCCTCGTCGCGCATCAGCCGGCGCAGGATATCGGCGCCTTCTTCGCCGAGGCTTCGGCCTGGCGCGTCGGCATCGATCTCGCCGGTCTCGCTGTCGCCGGCGGCGTCTTCATCGTGCCCTCCTTCGCGGCGACGCAGGCCTGGGCGCCGGCCGAGAAGCGGGCGCGCATCGTCGCCGCCGTCAACGTGCTCTCGGCCGCCTTCATGGTCGCCGGTGCCGCCGTGGTCGCCCTGCTCCAGGCGGCGGGGCTGACGCTCAGCCACCTCTTCCTGCTGATCGGCGCAGCGACGCTCGCCGCGTCCGTCTGGATCTTCCGGACGCTGCCGACCAATCCGCTGAGCGATTTCCTCTCGATCCTGTTCCGCGCCTTCTACCGCGTCGAGGTCACGGGCTGCGAGAACATCGCCAAGGCCGGCGACAACGCCATCATCGCGCTGAACCACGTCTCCTTTCTCGATGCGGCGCTGGCGCTGTCGATCCTCGACAGGGAGCCGGTCTTCGCCATCGACCACGGCATCGCCCAGCGCTGGTGGGTGAAGCCTTTCCTGAAGCTGACGCGCGCCATGCCGCTCGATCCCGCCCGCCCGCTGGCGACGCGCTCGCTGATCAATGCGGTGAAGGGCGGCGAGAGCCTGGTGATCTTCCCGGAAGGGCGCCTCACCGTGACCGGCAGCCTGATGAAGGTCTATGACGGCGTCGGCATGATCGCCGAGAAATCGGCGGCGAAGATCGTGCCGGTCCGGATCGAGGGGCTGGAGGCGACGATCTTCTCGCGGCTGACCCGCGAGCAGGTGCGCCGCCGCTGGTTCCCCAAGGTGCGCGTCACGGTGCTCGATCCGGTCACGCTGACCGTGCCCGGCGAGCTCAGGGGCAAGCCGCGGCGTCAGGCGGCGGGGGCGGCGCTCTACCAGATCATGTCCGACCTGATCTTCCGCACCACCGATATCGACCGCAGCGTCTTTTCGGCCGTGGCGGAGGCCGCGAGGCTCCATGGCAAGAACCGCGTCGCGGTCGAGGACCCGCTCGCCGGCACCCTGACCTACAAGCGCCTGCTGATTGGAGCCGAGGTCATCGGCCGCAAGCTGATGACGCTGGCGGGCAAGGGCGAGGCGGTCGGCGTGATGCTGCCCAACGCCAACGGCGCGGCGGTGACGCTGCTTGGCCTGATGTCGGCGGCGCGCGTGCCGGCGATGATCAACTTCACCGCCGGCGCCGGCAACATCGCCGCCGCCTGCAAGGGGGCTGAAATCCGCACGATCGTGACCTCGCGCGCCTTCGTCGAGAAGGGCCGGATGGGGCCGCTGGTCGAGGCACTCTCGAAGGAGGTGAGTATCGTCTATCTCGAGGACATTCGCGCCACCGTCTCGACGGGCGACAAGCTCAAGGCGCTCTGGCGCCACGGCACTCCGATCGAGGCCGCGAAGGGCTCGGATCGCGCCGCGATCCTGTTCACCTCGGGCTCGGAGGGCGCGCCCAAGGGCGTCGTGCTCAGCCACGCCAATATGCTCGCCAATGCGGCGCAGGCGGCGGCGCGCATCGATTTCGGCCGGCGCGACAAGGTCTTCAACGTGCTGCCGGTGTTCCACTCCTTCGGCCTGACGGCGGGGCTCGTCCTGCCGCTGGTCTCGGGCGTGCCGGTCTATCTCTACCCCTCGCCGCTGCACTACCGGATGGTGCCGGAGCTGGTCTACGGCGCCAACGCGACGATCCTGTTCGGCACCGACACCTTCCTCTCCGGCTATGCCCGTGCCGCCCATCCTTACGATTTGCGCTCGCTGCGCTACATCGTCGCCGGCGCCGAGCCGGTGAAGGACACGACGCGGCGCACCTATATGGAGAAGTTCGGCCTGCGCATCCTCGAAGGCTACGGCGTGACCGAGACCGCGCCGGTGCTGGCGCTGAACACGCCGATGTTCAACCGCTTCGGTACCGTCGGCCGGATCATGCCGGGCATGGAGGCCAGGCTCGAGCCGCTGCCGGGCGTCGCGGAGGGTGGCCGGCTGCATGTGCGCGGCCCCAACATCATGCTGGGCTATCTGAAGGCGGAGAACCCCGGCGTGCTCGAGCCCCCGCCCGAAGGCTGGCACGACACCGGCGACATCGTCGCGATCGACGCGGACGGCTTCGTCACCATCAAGGGCCGGGCCAAGCGCTTCGCCAAGATCGCCGGCGAGATGGTCTCGCTCGCCGCGGTCGAGGCGCTCGCCGCCGAATGCTGGCCGGGCGCGCTCTCCGGCGTCGCGAGCCTCCCCGATGCCCGCAAGGGCGAGCGGCTGGTGCTGGTGACGCAGCAGAAGGACGCGACCCGCGCCGCCTTCCAGGCTTTCGCCAGGGGCAGGGGCGCGGCGGACCTGATGATCCCGGCCGAGGTGATGGTGGTGCCGGCCGTGCCGGTGCTCGGCTCCGGCAAGCTCGACTTCGCCGGCATCGCCCGGTTGGTCAGGGAGCGCGCCGCCTAACCGATATTGCGATAAGTGTCGCTGAGTTTCGCGTCGAGATGGGCGCGCAATTGATCGGCGAAGGATCGCGTCAGTTGCGGTATGGGCCAATGCTCCGGCCAGGCCAGGCTCAGATTGAAGGACATCGCGGGGCGGAACCGCCGCAGCTGCTGGAGGCCGCCGGGAATGCGCGAGGCGGTCAGCCGGTCCACGACGGAGATGCCGACCCCGCGCATCACCAGCTCCATCGCCAGGGACGTCCAGAAGACCTGGACGCGCCGGCGCGTGTAGATCTGCTGCTCGTTGAGCAGGGCCTCCAGCCAGAGCTGCGTGCGGTCGAGATGGTCGTAGGTTATCAGGTCGCGCCCGTTGAGGTCGCTCAGCTCGACGATGTCCTTGCTTTCGAGGGGGTCGCCGGGAGGCACCGCGCAATAGAGCTCCAGATCGATGAGCGGCTCGATCGTGACGCCCGGCAGCTGCGAAAAGCAGAAGCATATGCCGAGATCGACCTGATGCGCCGCCACCCATTCCATGATGCGGGCGGAGCTTCGCGTCTGCATCGCGATGGAGACGGAAGGGCGCTCTTCCAGGAAACCGGCGATGAATTCCGGCATGGCCGTGAGCGACAGCAGGGGAAGGCAGGCGACGGCCAGATGCCCGCGCCTGTTCCCGGCCAGATCCTTCATGAACTGATCGAGCTCGGTGAGGCCGGAGAACAGGCGCTCGACCTGCCCGTAGAGCGCCGTTCCCTCGGGCGTGGGCGCGAGGCGGCCGCCCTTGCGCAGGAACAGCGGCAGGCCGAGCCGGCGCTCCAGCTGCCCGATATATTTGCTGGCCGCCGGCTGTGATATCGTCAGCCGCTCCGCTGCCCGGGAGATCGAGCCTTCGGTCATGACGGCGCGGAAGATTTCGATTTCGCGGATGTTCATCTGCGCCCCCGTCATAGCTTCGCGGTTATGACGTCCCTGAAAATAGCTATTAGGAAGTTATGTAGACAACCGCTACCCCTATTCCGGAAACTGCTTTCGGAGGTTTTCGTGGCCAGCTCCTACGCGCCCATGCAGCTTGCGTTCCCGCCCGATGTCTATCGGGCGAACCTCGCGCTCGTTCAGGCCGATCTGCGCGCCGGCGACCTCGCCGCGGTGACCCTCTTCGATCCGGAGAACATCTATTGGCTGACGGGCTATCGCTCGATCGGCTATTTCACCTTCCAGTGCGTCGTGGTGCTGCCGGAGGGCGCGCCGATCATGGTGTCGCGCCAGGTCAACCACGCCGTCGCCCTGGCCAATGCCAATATCGGGACCTTCGTCGCGATCCAGGATACCGATGATCCGGTCGATATCCTCGCGGGCTTTTTCCGCGAGCGCGTCGCAAGCGCCGGGCCGATCGGCCTGGAGACGGCCTCCACCTATCTCAGCGTGCAGTCCTACCGGAAGCTCGAGGCCGCGCTGCCGGGCCGGCTGGTCGACTGGGGCGGCGTCATCGAGAAGGCGCGCACCATCAAGTCGCCCGATCAGCTCGCCTTCATGCGCCAGGCCGCGAAAGCCGCCGTCGCCGGGCTCGATGCCGCGGTGAAGGCCGTCCGTCCGGGCTGCACCGAGAACGATCTCGCGGCGGCGATGCTGCACGGGGCGACCAAGGCCGGCAGCGAATATACCCGGGTGCCGCTGGTCGTGACGGGGCAGGCGACCGGCGTGTGCTTCACCACCTGGGAGCGCCGCGAGGTCAAGCGCGGCGACGTCGTCTTTCTCGAGGCGGCGGCGAACATCAACCGCTACCATGCGATGATCGCGCGCAACTGCATCGTGGGCCCGGCCACCGCCGAGCACAAGTTTCATGCCCAGGTGGTCATCGACGCGCTGAACCGGGCGATCGACGCCATCCGCCCGGGCGTTACCTCCGGGGCGGTCGATGCGGCCTGCCGGGCGGTCTTCGAGAAGGCGGGGCTCGGCCACTACTTCGACCATCGCACCGCCTACGGCATCGGCATCGGCTTTCCGCCCAACTGGGCCGAGGGGCGCTTCCTGGCGCTGAAGCCCGATGACCCGACGCCGCTGCAGCCGGGCATGACCTTCCATCTCGTGCCCTCGATTTTCATGCCGCAGTTCTGTTTCATGACGAGCGAGAGCGTCGTCGTGACCGAGGACGGCTGCGAGGTCCTCACCGACTATCCGCGCAAGCTGATCGAGCTCGACGTCTAGGGGGCTGTCGGTGATGTCGGCTTCAATCCTGCCGGGGGGCTGAGATGGGAACGAACTGGATCTATCCCACGGTGGCGATCCTGTGCTCGATCGTCCTGTGGCAGCTCTGTGTCACGCTGCTGGCGATGCCGGCCTATCTGCTGCCGCCGCCGCTGGGCGTGCTCGAGCGCCTGGCGAGCGATTTCCGGTTTCTCCTCTATCACTCCTGGATCACGACGCTGGAGACGCTGGGCGGCTTCTTCCTGAGCATCGTCATCGGCATTCCGCTCGGCATCCTGCTGGTCTGGTCGCGCGTGCTGGAGCGGGCGATCATGCCGCTGCTGGTTGTGTCGCAGGCCTTCCCCAAGGTCGCCGTCGCGCCGCTGATCATCATCTGGTTCGGCCTGGGCCTCCTGCCGAAGGTGCTGATCGCCTTCTCCGTCGCCTTCTTCCCCATCGTCGTCAGCACGGTCGCGGGGATGCGCTCGGTCGAATCCGATCTCAACGATCTCGCCCGCTCGATGCAGTCCTCCGCCCTCAAGACGTTCCTGAAGATCAGGCTGCCCTTCGCGATGCCCTATATCTTCTCCGGCCTCAAGGTCGCGATCGCCTTCGCCACCGTCGGCGCCGTGGTCGGCGAATGGGTGGGCGCCGAGAGCGGGCTCGGCTATCTTCTGCTCTCCGCCAACGCCAACCTCGACACCACGCTGCTCTTCAGCGTCCTGGTCGCGCTGATGGTGATCGGCCTGGTGCTTTATTACGCAGTCGAGTTCGCCGAGAGGCTGACGATCCCCTGGCACATCAGTGTCCGGGGGGACGAATTCACCGCACGATGATGACGACGAACGCCAACAGAGGGGAGAAAATAATCATGAAGTTCGGTCTACTGAAAGCGGCCATCGCCGCAACCGCCGCCATCGCGATGAGCGCTGCCGCCCATGCCCAGGACAAGCTCAGCTTCCGGCTGGACTACAGCCTCTACGGCACCCACGCTCCGTTCTTCCTCGGGATCGACAGGGGCTACTACAAGGCCGAGGGGATCGACCTCCAGCTCGGCGAGGGCAGCGGCTCCAGCAATACCGCGAAGCTGATCGCCCAGGGCACCGATCCGATCGGATTCCTGGACTACGGCACCATGGTGAAGGGCATTGCATCCGGCATGCCGCTCAAGGGTGTGTTCGGCGTCCATCAGCGCTCGCCGATGGTCATCATCAGCCATGCGGACGCCCCCATCAAGACGCCGAAGGACCTGGCCGGCAAGGTGCTCGCCATGAGCCAGGCCGAGTCGACCGCCCAGATGTTCCCGGTGCTCGCCGCCGTCGGCGGGCTCGATCCCGCGCAGGTCAACGTGATCTCGCCGGCCGTCGGCGCCAAGACCGCGCTCTTCCTCCAGAAGCGGGCCGACGCGATCACCGGCACCGCCTATTTCCACATCCCGCCGCTCGAGGCACAGGGCGCCAAGATCAGCTATTTCTACTATGCCGATTTCGGCGTCAGCGCCCAGGAAGGCGGCATCGCCGTCAATACCGACTGGCTGAAGACCAATGCCGATCTCGCCCGCCGCTTCATCCGCGCGACAGGCAAGGCGTTCGCTGCGGCGAAGGCCGAGCCGGCGGCCGCGGTCGACGCTCTGGTCAAGCAGCGTCCCGATCTCGTACGCAACCGCGATCTCCTGCTGAGCCAGCTGAAGCTGTCGATGGAGGCGACGTCCACCCCCAACACGCAGGGAATGCCGTTCGGCAAGATGTCCGAGAAGGACTGGCAGGCGATGGTCGACCAGCTCGTCGAGTCCAAGCAGATCAGCGCGAAGCTGCCTCTGGACAAGCTCTACACCAACGAATTCATCTCCGAGTAAGCCATGCCGGACGCCGGGATCGCCCGTGACGAGGCTCATCGGGAAGCGGGCGCGCCCGCTTCCCGTCCCGCCATCGACATCGCCGGAGTGACGCAAAGGTTCGGGGACCTTCTGGCCCTCGATACGATCGATCTCGCCATCCCGGAGGGTGAGTTCCTCTCGGTGCTGGGTCCCTCCGGCTGCGGCAAGAGCACGCTGATGCGCGCGGTCGCCGGGCTCGTCCCGCCGAGCACGGGCACGATCAGGATCGCCGGCGAGGTCGTGACGAAGCCGCATCCCGATGTCGGCATCGTCTTCCAGAAGGCGACGTTGCTGCCCTGGCGCGACGTCGTCGGCAACATCACGCTTCAGCTCGAGATGCGGGGCAAGCGCATCGAGGACTACCGCAGGCGGCTCGACGAGCTGATCGCGCTCACCGGCCTTGCCGGCTTCGAGCGGTCGCTGCCGCACCAGCTTTCCGGCGGCATGCAGCAGCGCGTCGCCCTCTGCCGCGCCCTGATCCACGATCCGCGGATCCTGCTGATGGACGAGCCCTTCGGCGCGCTCGACGCGATGACGCGCGAAACCATGAACCTGGAGCTCCAGCGGGTCTGGCTCGAAAGCCGCAAGACGGTGATGTTCATCACCCACTCGATCTCGGAGGCGGTCTTCCTCTCGGACCGGATCGTGGTGATGAGCAAGCGCCCCGGCCGCATCGCCACCGTCATCGATGTCCGCCTGCCGCGCCCCCGCAACTATACGATGGTGGGCGATCCCACCTTCATCGAGGCCGTGACCCATATCCGGGAGTGCTTCGATGCCGCTGGCATGACGGAGTGAGACATGTCCTTCGATAAACTGCGTTTCGACGACGGGCCTTACCCCCGCGCGCGGCTCGGCTTCGTCGCGGTCGCCAATGCGGGCCTGACGGAAGGCGACATGTTCGCCATGTGCCCGCCGGGCGTGGGGCTGAGCTTCACCCGGGTCCGGATGCAGACCGCCTGCACCGTCGCCAGCCTTTCGGGCATGGAGCGCGACCTCGGCGACGCCCTGGCGACGCTGTCGCCGGGCCGCCAGGACCTCGACGTGTTGTGCTACAACTGCACCGCGGGCAGCTTCGTCATCGGCGAGGACAAGATCATCGCCATGATCGAGGCGACAAGGCCGCAGGGGCGTGCCACCACCTTGCTGTCGGGGGTGCACGCCGCCTTGCGGGCCGTGGGCGCGCGGCGCGTGGCCATGGCCACCGCCTATACAGACGATATCAACGAGCTGGAAAAGGCCCATTTCACCCGGCAGGGCTTCGATGTCGTCAATCTGGCGGGGCTCGGCCTGCTCACCGATGTCGAGATGAACCGCGTTTCGCCCGATTGCCTGATGGATTTCGCGCGCCATGTCGATCGGCCCGAGGCCGATGCCCTCTTCATCAGCTGCGGGGCCCTGCGTTCGACCGGGATCGTCGAGACGCTGGAGCGCGAGCTCGGCAAGCCCGTGATCGGCAGCAATCAGGCCAGCATGTGGAATTGCCTGCGCCTGGCCGGTATCCGGGACCGCATGGCCGGCTTCGGATCCCTGTTGCGCGATCATTGAGTCGTTCGCGTCGCCCGTGAGACGGCGCCGACGCCTTCCCCGGCGGTATGAAGGAATTTCATATCTGCGACGGCTCATGACTTCAAAGAGATGGCAAGGGCGTATCCCGGTCCGCTATCGTTACGGAAGTAACGCGTTCCAGGGATCGTCATGAGTACGTCGCAAATATCTACTAATGTAGATACGAGTTTGTACTTCGCGCATCGCTGCCGGGTCTGTAAGATTATCTATTTCGACACTTTACAGGAAACAAGCTCAACTAGAACATGTGTCGGATGTGATCGCCCCTTGCAACCCCCCTTCATCTCCGGCGTTGAGGCCGGGGCCACGGGGCGCGGCGGCAGGGCCCCGGGCGACCCCGGCATCCGCACGACGAAGCCATGACCTGGGGGGCCGGTCCGATATTCTAGATCATCGCGCGCCCTGCCGGACGCGATAACGATGCTCTATCTCATTGCTGGAGCATCGGATTTTTCCGAAAAGTGGATTCCACTTTTCGTATCCGATGCTCTAGCGCGAGGCGGGAGGAGCCTGCCGCGTGTCCCGTGCTTCCGGCAGGCCCTCCTGGCGATAGAGCTGCGTGAGGCGCTGGCGGATCCGCTTATGGGCGGTCTCGTTCGTGCGCGTGCGCAGCCAGGTCATGAACAGCGGCGACGGCTCCGCCGGCACGGGGCAGTCGAGGACGCGCAGCGGCAGGTTGCGCGCATAGAGCGCGATGTCCTCGCGATAGCCGGTGCCGACATGGTCGCTCTGGCTGGCGACCAGCGCCGCATGGAAATGCGTATGGACGCGCGCGCCGATGGTCCTGCTGCCGTTGCGGGCGGCGAGCGCCTGCCTGAGGGTCGAGCGGCTGTCCGCCGTCGGCGTGTCCAGGATCACATGCGACATCTTCAGATAGCGATCGATGGTGAAGTCCGCCGCGGCGATGGCGCTGTCGGACCGGACATAGCAGTTGTAGTGGCGATCCTTGACGAACTCCGATTCGAGGTCGGAATCCGGGGCCGGCTTCGCGTCGAAGACGATGTCGAGGTAGCGCAGCCGGAGCATCTTCTTCCAGTCGCTGCCGCCGACGGCGCGGAAGGTCAGCGCCGTCTCGGCGGAGATCTCCCTGAGGGCCTCCATCGTCGCCGAGACCAGGGCGGGGCCTTCGTCGAGGGGCTCGGTCACGCCGCATTGGAAGCGCGGGCCGATCGCGGTCTCCCCGGCGTGTTCGGGCGAGACGATCTCCCGCCGGATGACGCCGAGCGCCGAGGCGACCGGGGCGCGCAGCCTGAGCGCCTTGGCGGTCGGCTCGATCCCGTAGCGCGACCGCACGAAGAGCGGGTCCTGGAATTGCGAGCGCAGCTTGGCCAGGGCATGGCTCACCGCCGATTGCGACATGCCCAGCTTCTGCGCGGCCCGCGACAGGTTCTGCTCAGCCAGCAGGGCTTCGAGAATGGGCAGGAGATTGAGGTTGAAATTCCGCAGGCTCGCGCCCTTGCTGGCTGTCCGAACCAGCCCCGGATAGCCGGCTTCGTCGCCGCAGAGCGGATCCGTATCGGGGGCCTCGTCGTTCTCGGCCGCGAAATCCGCCAGGGACCCATCGCGTGACGTATCGGAGCGAGGCGGCATCGCGGGTCCCTTCAGATCATGCCGGGATCGGCACGCCGATATGAACGAGCTCCCTGTGAACCGGTTCCATAGCCGTCAGCCGAGCTCCTTCAGGCGCCGCTCCTGCCGCGCGACGAGCCGCTCGATATCGGCGACGTCCAGCTTCGACAAGGCCCCACCCGGCTTGCGCAGGGTGGCCGAGGCGATCGCGCCGCGCTTCGCCAGCGTGTATTTGCGGATGGAAAGGCCCAGCCCCGGCTGCTGCTCGTAGCGCGCCAGAGGCAGATAGGCGTCGAAGAGGTCCTGCGCCCGCTCGACCTCGCCGGCGGCATGCGCCTTCCAGACATCGACCATCATCTCGGGATAGGCGAAGCCCGTCATGGCGCCGTCCGCCCCGCGCGACATCTCCTCCGGCAGGAACAGCCCGCCATTGCCGACGAGGATCGAGATGCGGCGGCTGCCCTGGTCGCTCGCCGCGCGCAGGGCGGAAATCTTGGCGAGGCCCGGCCAGTCCTCATGCTTGAGCATGACGCAAGCGGGATGGGCGGCGACGATCCTCAGGATCGTGGCCGGAGTGATCTGCACCTGGGTGACGAGCGGGAAATCCTGCAGGACGAAGGGCGTCTTCGGCCCGAGCGTCTCGGCGACCATGGCGTAATAGGAGACGATCTGGTCGTCGGTCCGCAGATTGGAGGGCGGTGCGACCATCACGCCGGCGGCGCCGTCGTCCATCACGCGCTCGCTGAGCTCGCGCATCGCCGCGAAGCCGGCGGAGGAGACACCGGCGACGACCGGGATGCGGCCCTGCACCCGCGCCAGCACGCGGCGCACGAAGATGCGGGATTCATCGGCCGTCAGCTTCGGCGCTTCGCCCATCATGCCGAGGACCGTGAGCCCGGTCGCGCCCTTCTCCAGATAGAAATCGACCATCCGGTCGGTGCTATCGAGATCGAGCGCCCCGGTTTCGGTAAAGGGCGTCACCGCGATGACGTAGACACCCTTCGCGGTTTCATCGAGCAGAGCCATGATCGTCCTCAGTTGGGGGTGGTTTGCATGGGGTTTTGGCGGGATGCGCGCAAATCGTGGCCGGGCCTTCGGGTGAAAACGTCGTCATGGGCCGAAGGTCAGCTCGCCGGAGCTTCGGCGCTGGTCACGCCGTCGATCAGGTTCAGGCTCAGGAGCAGTTCGCTGCTCAGGCCGGCCTCGAGCGGCGCGAGCTTGCCGTCCAGCCCGTCGATCAGGCTTTTCATGGCGCGCGCGGCCTCTATCGCCTCGTCCAGGGTGACGAGGCGCAGCCGGACGGCGGTTCCGGACGGCAACTGGGCGAAACGCCCGATATCGGCGCTGATGATGGTCGCGATCTTGGGGTAGCCGCCGGTCGTCTGCCGGTCCCGGAGCAGCACGATCGGCCGGCCGTTGCCGGGGACCTGGATCGCGCCCTCGACGATGCCATCGGAAACGATGTTGTAGCCATGGCGGTGCTGCAGGGGCGGCCCGTCCAGCTGCAACCCCATCCGGTCGCGCAGGGCGCCGATGCGATAGTCGCCGCGACAGAGCCGGGCGATCATGGACGGGTCGAAATAATCGTCCTGCGGACCGGCCAGGATGCGGATCGGCCCTGGGTCGTCGAACGGATTGCCGATGAGCCGCTTCGGCGTGCCGTCCGTGTCGTCGCCGCCCCGAACAGCAGAGCCTGGCCCGAGCGCCGGGCCGCCGATGGCGGAGCGGCGGTGCTGGGAGCGGCTGCCCATCTCGCGCGGACCGGCGACGCCGCCCCGGACCGCCAGATAGGCATAGACGGCGCGGGCGCCGGCGCGGGCGATGACGGTCTCGCCGTCGCGGACCTCGACGCTCGACAGCTGGGGGATCCGCCTGCCTTCGACCTCGAGCTGGCAATCGGGGCCGGCGAGCGCGATGAGCAGGCTGCCCTCGGCGACGAAGCGCGTGACGCCCACCCCCAGCTCGACCGCGGCGGAATCGGCTGGGTTGCCGACCAGCACATTGGCTACGGCCAGCGAAAGCGGATCGATCGCGCCCGCCGGCGAGACGCCGAAACGCTGGAATCCGAGGCGCCCGCGATCCTGGATCGAGATCGCCGGGCCGCAGGCCGTTATCAGAAGCGCGCCCATCACGGCTCGCTCACGGCGACCGGTTCGCCGGCGGCGGCGCGCTGATCGAGCGCTGGCCATTCATCGGCGGCGATGCGCTCGAATCGAATCGCGTCGCCGGGCTCGTACAGGAAGACGGGCTCTCTTTGCGGCATGAAGCCGCGAACCGGCGTGCGTCCGAGCATGTGCCATCCGCTCGGCCCCTCGACGCTGGAGATCGCGCATTGCGCTCCGCCGATCGAGACCGATTGCGCCGGGACGAGTTGCCTCGGCTCGGGACGCCGCGGCGTCGCCAGGGCGGGATCGAGCCCGCTGAGATAGGCGAAGCCGGGCATGAAGCCGATCATGGCGACCGTGTAGGTCGCGCCCTGATGCCGCCCGATCAGCTCCTCGGCGCTCAGGCCGTGCACTGCCGCGGTCGCTTCCAGGTCCATGCCGAACGCGCCGCCATACACGACCGGCACGCGCCAGCGCCGCGCGCTGCGCTTGACCGCGATGTCGCTTGCCGCCAGCGCTCGGATGCGCGTCTTGAGGCCGGGGAGATCGACGACGAGCGGGTCGAAGATCACGAGCAGCGAGCGGTAGGTCGGCACGGTTTCGAGCACGCCGCGCGGAGCCTCGCTCGCGAGAGCCGCGTCGAGCGCGAGCACGCGGGCGTTGAGGCCGGCATCGATCACCGATCCGAATTCCACGGTGAGCGCCGTGTCGCCGAAGCTCAGCAGCCGGATCTCCGAAGCCGCCGCCGCTTTCTCGCCTGCCTCTGCTGGTGTTGCCCGGGTCACTGGAACCTACTTGAATCCGGCGATCGTGACGCCGGCGGCTTCGAGCGCGTCGCGCAGCGTTCTGGCCGCGGCGACCGCGTTGGGGTTATCGCCGTGGAGGCAGATGGAGTCGATCGCGACCGGCAGCCTCTTGCCGCTCGTCGCGATCAGCGCCCCTGCGTCGAGCATCCGCAGCACATGGTCCCTGGCCGCGAGCGGGTCGTGGATGACCGCTCCCGGCCGCGAGCGGTCCGTCAGGTTGAAGCTGTCGTCATAGCTGCGGTCCGCATAGATCTCGCGGAAATAGGCGAGCCCCAGCTTTTGCGCCGCCTTCTCGGTGGGCAGCCCCGGCATCACCAGGAAGAGGGCCGATGGCGCCGCCGCCTTGATGCCGCGGCCGACCGCGAGCGCGAGTTCCTCGTCGTCGTTGCACATGTTGCCGAGCGCGCCATGCGTCTTCACATGCGTCATCCTGTGCCCGGAAAGCTCCGCCATCGCGGCGAAGGCGCCGACCTGGTAGGCGACGAGGTTCTCGATCTCGCGCGGCGTGATCCCACAGATCCGCCGCCGGCCGAAGTTCAGGAGATCGTGGAAGCCGGGATGCGCCCCGACCGCGACGCCCTTGCTGCGCGCGAGCGCGGCGGTGCGGCGCATCACCTCCGGATCGCCGGCATGGAAGCCGCAGGCGACGTTCGCGGTCGTGACGATGTCGAACATGGCGCCGTCGTCGCCCATCGTCCAGGCACCGAAGCTTTCGCCGACATCCGCGTTGAGATCGATCTTCATTCCGGTTTGCCCTCGCGCTCGCCCTCTAGCGTGCGCCCCCCTTGAGGCGCGCCGCCGTCCATTGGACGATCTGGTTGAGCACCACACCGGCGCATAGCAGCGCGGTCAAGAGCACGCTGATCACCGCGACGGCGGGGGTGAGCTCGTAGTGGACGGATTCGTAGATGCGGACCGGGAGCGTCTGCAGGCTGGGCGTGGCGAGGAAGACGGCGATCAGGAGCTCGTCGAAGGCGATCAGGAAGGTGAGGGCCGCCGCCGACAGGATCGCGTGCAGGGACATCGGGAAGACGATCCGCCAGAACACCTGCGCGCGGGAGCCGCCGAGGCTGATGCCGGCGCGGATGACGCTCTCGTGGATGCCGCGAAGGCTCGCCGCGATGATCATCGCGGCCACGGGCAAGCCGAGCAGGGACTGGCCGACGGCCAGGATCAGCCAGTGGCCGTGCAGGCCGAGCGAGGTCGCGAGCACATAGGTCGCGAGCGCGACCACGACCTGCGGAACCATCATCGGCGACAGCAGCAGCATCTGGAGGGCGGCGCTGCCGCGCGCGCCCGCCCTGACGATCGCGGCGGCCCCGAAATAGCCCGTGGTCGTCGCGATCGCGCTCGCGAAGGTCGCCGTCAGCAGGCTCCAGCCCAGGGCCCGGCGCCATTCCGGCGAGGAGGCGACGGCGTCGTACCAGCGCGCCGACCATGGCGCGGGCCACGCGACGACGGTCGCCGTCGGGCTGAACGACATCGGCAGGAGCGCCAGCAGCGGCAGCAGCAGAAGCCCGAGGACGAAGATCAGGTAGCCGGTATGCAGTCTGCGGAAGCCGCGGGATTCGCCCTCGATCATGAGTCCGGCCTCATCAGGCGCGAGAGGCCGAGCCACCGGCTCGCGACGGCGTAGGCGGCGGCCACGACGACGATCATGATCACCGCGAGTGCGGCCGCCGCCGCGAGGTTGTAGGTGACAGAGATCTGCTGTTCGACGAGCTGTGCGATCATCATGTCGCCGGGGCCGCCCATCAGCGCGGGCGTCACGAAATAGCCGAAGCCGAGGATCGTGGTGATGACGAAGCCGGCCGCGAGGCCGGGCAGCGACAAGGGGAGATAGACCGTCCTGAACACGGTGAAGGGGCTGGCGCCGAGGCTGCGCGCCGCGCGCAGCAGCGCCGGGTCGATCCGCTTCATGCTGCCGACGAGCGAGAGCAGCATGTAGGGCAGGAGCACATAGCTCATCCCGATCACCACGCCGACCTGGTTGAAGAGAAGCTTGTACGGCCCGCCGGGCACGCCGAGAAACTCCAGCGCCTGGTTGACGATGCCCCGGCGGCCGAGCAGCACGATGAACACGAATGTGCGCACCAGGCTGCTGGTCAGGAACGGAAACAGGATCGCCAGGTTGCAAAGCGTCGCCTGCCAGCCGCTGAGGCTGGCGAGCCGCGTCGCGGCCGGATAGGCGACCAGGGCGCAGATCAGGGACACGGTCAGCGATGTCCGGATGGTTTGCAGCAGGACTTCGCGCGTCGTCGGCTCGCCCAGCAACCGCGCATAGACACCGAGCGAGAACTGCCCTTCCTCGCTGAGGCTGAGCACCAGGATCCGCGCCAGCGGATAGAGGAAGAACAGGCTCAGGAAAGCCAGCACCAGCCACATGCCGAGATAGTCGCGGCTGAGGCCGCCGATCCGGCGCGCCGGTCCGGAAGCAAGCTCGCTAGGCATCGCGCCCGTCCTCCGGCACCAGATGCATATCGCCGACATGCCATTGGACGAGCGCTTCGTCGCCGGGCTCAAGCTGGTCGATATCGGCACGGACGGGTTGCTGCACCGTGAGCTGTCTACCCAGGGCCGGGACATCGATCTGGTATCGGATCGCCTGTCCGATGAAGACGGCTTCAGTGACCGTGCCGGGCATCGTGATCCGGCCGTCGCGCAGGCCGGCGTCCGCGGGGAGGGCATCGACGCGCGGCAGGACGGTGAGGGCCTCGGGTCGGAGCAGGGCGGCGCAGCGCTCAGCGTCGCTCAGGCCCGCCCGGATTTGCTCCAGGGGCAGGGCGAAATGCGTGGCCGCGACCTCGAGTACCGCCGCGGAGCCTGACCGGTAAGTCCCCGATACCAGGTTCGACTCGCCGAGGAAGCGGGCGGCGAAGATCGAGCTCGGCGCACGATAGAGTTCCTGCGGCGTGCCGTATTGCTCCAGGCGCCCGTCCTTCATCAGGGCGATGCGATCGGACAGGACCATGGCCTCGTCCTGATCGTGCGTCACATAGATGACCGTCGTGCCCAGCGTCCGCTGGAGCTGGCGGATCTCCCACTGCAATTCCTGCTTCAGGCGCACGTCGAGCGCGCCCATCGGCTCGTCCATGAGCAGGACCGACGGCTCGAAAACCAGCGCGCGGGCGAGCGCCACGCGCTGTTGCTGGCCGCCCGAAAGGCGCGCCGGCTTGCGATCGGCCAGCCCGTCGAGCTGCACCAGGGCGATGGCTTTGGCGACCTTGTCCTCGATCTGCTTGCGGGGCAGGCCGCGAACCGCGAGCGGATAGGCGATGTTCTTCGCCACGCTCATATGGGGAAAGAGCGCATAGTTCTGGAACACGATCCCCATGTCGCGCTCGCGCCCGGGCGGAACCCGCGTCACGTCGCGCTCGCCGACGATGATCCGGCCGCGATCGGGCAGGAGGAAGCCGGCGATCGCCATCAAGGTGGAGGTCTTGCCCGAGCCGGACGGACCGAGAAGCGTGACGAATTCTCCCGCCTCGACATGAAGGTCGACCCCGGCCAGGATGCGCGTCCCGCCCAGGGTCTTCCAGGTGTCCTCGACGCGAACTGCAGCAGAGGCTCCGCTGCGGTGGGTCGATGAGGCGTTCGCCGGCTTCAAAACCCGATCCCTCGCTTACTTCGCCGCGGCCCAGGCATTCCAGGCCGTGGTGACGGCCGGGAGATTGTCGCCCCACCACTTCGCGTCCTGCATGAAGCCCTTCTCGGTCCATTTCGGGTTGGTCGGCAGCTTCAGGGCGAATTCCTCGGCGATATGGGCGAAGGCCTTCGTATTGACCGGGCCATAGGGAATGAGCGTGGCGAACCGCGCCTGGACTTCCGCGGACATGGCGTAGTCGAGGAAGCGATAGGCGTTGTCGAGGTTCTTGGCGCCCTTGAGGATTGAGTATCCGCTCGGGACCTTCATGTGCTCGTTCCATTCGATCGCGAAGCCGCCGCCATTGTCGATCAGGCCCTGGATGCGCCCGTTCGCGATCGCCTCGAGATCGACCTCGCCGGTCGACAGCAGGTTTTCGGAGATCGCGTCCGTGCCGTAGAACGACTGGATGTTGGCGCGGATCTTCGTCATCGAGGCGAGCGCGCGGGGGATGTCCAGCGGATAGAGCTTCGACGGAGCGACCCCGTCGGCGATGAGGGCGAATTCGAGATCGGGGGCGTTGAGCCCGAGCCCGGAGATCGCACGCGCCGCCGGGAACGTCTTCACATCCCAGAATTCGGCCCAGCTCGAGGGGGCCGCGCCCTTGAAGGCCGCCTTGCGATAGCCGAGGACGCGCGCATAGACCATGCGGCGCACGATGCCGGGCTGGGCTGCGTCCTTGCCGATATCGGCGACGGCGAAGCTCTTGAAGCGATCATAGTCGATCGTCGCCACGGCCTGGTTCGCCGCCAGCGTCTGGAGCAGGCCCTCGCTGGTGTCGACGACGTCGACCAGCGGCTGGCCCTGCTGCACGGAGGCGATCAACGGCGCCATGGCCGAGGGCGTCTTCTCGACCGCGATGCCCGTCGCCTGCGTGAAGGGGGCGAAGATGGCTTTCTCCATCGCTTCGCCATAGCTGCCGCCGGAGGTCGTGCGGATGACCACCTTCTGATCGGCCGCGGCGGCGCGCCCGCCGATGGCGAACGTCGCGACGAGGGCGGACGATGCGCCCAGCATGGAACGTCTGGTGAGAGGCCGCGCCGCAGCGCCTTTCCCGGTCAGGCTACGCATGTTTGTTCTCCCCGCTTCCTGGTTGAAAGTCGATCGGCATCACCGATGCCCTTGCAGATGGCGCGCTTAGGGCGCGTCGAAGAATCCGCCCCGGGTCCAGCTTTCCGGTCCGCTGTCGAGGAGCGCGACCGTCTCGCCGAATCCGATGGCGCGGCCGTCCGGAAAATGCCCGACCAGCACGACATGGAACGTCATGCCGACGGCGAGCGGCTCCGCGATCACCGAGTTCAGGCCGATCTGCCACTGCGCCCCCCAGGACGGCGGAAACCCGATGCCGAAAGTGTAGCCGGAGCGCTTCGCGAACCGGCAGTTCAGCGCATACTGCGAGAGCACCGCCTGGGCCGCCTCGTTGATGACGCTCATCGGGCGGCCGGGAGCGATGGCCTTAACCGCCGCCGCATGGGCCTTGCTCACGACTTCGGCCGCGCGCCGGATCTCGTCGCGGGGCTTGCCGATCATGATCGTCCGCAGGCAGGGCGCGTGATAGCGGTGCGTCACGCCGGTCACCTCGAACATGACGTGATCGTCCATGGCGATCGGCTCGTTCTCCCACGCCGCGTGGATGAGGCCGGTCCGCTCGCCCGCCAGGATGTTCGGCCAGCTCCCGGGATATTCCGAGCCGCTCTCCAGCATCTCGACCATGACGGCCTTGGTGATGTCGTTTTCCGTCCGGCCTGCCTTCGTCGCCGCGACGGCCTTGTCGGCGATCAGGCCGGTCAGCCGCGAAGCCTCCCGCATGATCTTGAGCTCGGCCGGCGATTTGACCAGGCGCATCCGATCGACGATCGCCGAGGCGTCCTTCCATGCGAGCCTGTCGCAGGCCTCGGCGAGGAAGCGCGCCTTCGCCGCCGGCATCGTCCAGCTCGCCAGTTCGATCCCCACCGTCGACCCCGGCGCCAGCCGCTTCGTCAGGGTCTTCGCGGCGGCCTCCAGCGGATCCTCGTCGTCCTGGTAGACCGCGAACGACGCGATCAGCCCGTCGCGCGAGGCCCGTTCCGCATTGGCGATTTCCATCTGGCGGGTGAAGAGGAAAGGCTGCCCCGCCCTCTCGACGAGGATGAACTGAAAGGTGAACACCGCCTTGGTGAGATACCCGCTCAGGTAATAGGTGTTCTCGGGCGCGGTGATCAGCATCGCATCGTAGCCGAGTTCCGCCATGCGCGCCTGGAGCGCATCGAGGCGACGCTGGTATTCCGAGCGGTCGAAGGCTCGCTTCATCGTTTAATCCTCAAAGCGCGTCGTGAGCGTCGATGGGTGTGCGGGCTTCGGTCGAGATGCCGCGAGCCAGCGGCCCTGCCAGGAGATCCAGAATGCCCTGGCGGGCCTTGTCGATATGCGCCTGCATGAGTCGGGATGCAGCCTCGCCGTCCCCGCGCTCGATCGCGGCGATGATGGCGAGATGTTCCGCCTTGCCGGGCTCGAACCGGCGCGGGATCCGCGAAAGGCCGAACATCCGCGTCTTTTCGCGCAGGTCCTTGACGAGCCGCGCCATCAGGCGATTGCCGCTGGCCTCGGCGATGGACAGATGAACGAGATCGTCGACCGTCCAATGCCGGTCATGGGAGACCTCATGGGGGTCGACCATGCCCTCGATGGCCGCTTTCAGCGCCGCGATCTGCTTTGGCGGGATGCGCCCGGCGGCCAGGCTGGCCGTCTCGCCTTCGATCAGGCGGCGCGTGGTCAGGATCTCCATCACGTCCTCGACGGACACCGCCTGCACCGTGAGCAGCCGGCCTTCCCGGCGCAGGTAGCCCTCGCCGGCGAGCCGCCCGAGCGCTTCGCGCACGGGCGTCCGCGAAAGCCCGAGCTGCTCGGCGAGCTTGCGATCCTGCACGACGGTTCCGCCCGGCAGATCGCCGTTGAAGATCATGCGGCGGACTTCCTCCATGGCCCTGTCGGCCAGCGAGGGGTCCGGATCGTTCGTCTGGGGGCCGAGCAGAGGGTCCATGATGGAATACTTTTGGTATACCAACCGGAAGTCAAGCCTTCCGACACTTAAATTTTCAGCACGCATCCGCCGTGATCGCGGCATCCGAGAGCTGGCAGGCCGGCGCTTCTGAGCGCAAGGCAGACGCCGAGAAGTGGGCGCGACCTCTTGAAAACGAGCTCGATCGCTGCGGCATGCTGCCGGACACGCGGATGGGCGAGCTGTTCTCGATGATCAAGCAGCTGAACGAGAGCGCTGTAGCGTGAGCCACACACCCGCCACGCCCGACACGATTCGAACGGCTGACCTTTGCCGTCTCGGAACTGCGCACGATCCAAAATCCCGCATTGCCGAAGCGGCGGGGATCGGCTATCCAGCCTTCACGGTTAGCGCCCGTAGCTCAGCTGGATAGAGCGTTGCCCTCCGAAGCTGGGAATCGCTTGGATCGACGAGCTGGAAAGCCCTTCTTTTACAAGACATTGGCGGCTATCGATGCCGCTCCGTGACGCTGACGATCCGATGCGGCACGACCTAGCCACATCTGTGCGGTGCCGCGTCTACAAGATCGCCACTGACGTCGCCTGACCGGCTGCACGCTCACCTGAAACAAGCAAGGAGCGGGCACGAGATCGCGCGAGCGCTATCGAAGTGGGACCGGACGGCCCGCTGTCACGGCTCGAACGAATTAGTCTGATCGAAGTGTCAGTTCGCGAGGTGGCTGACCATCAGGCTGGTCGTGAGTTCCTTGCATTTGTCGATCCAGGTGTCCGCGTGTCCGCCGAAATCACACATAAATCCGCCCACAACGCCTAACAAAGCAATCCCCACCACGATGCTGAGCGCTTTGCGCTTGCGGGCTCGTCTCAGCCTGCGCAATTTATGCGTGTCACTGCTCGCGTTCCGCATGCTCTCGACACGTCCAGGCTCGATAACCGCCGGGCCGTCACTCATGCCTCGGGACGATCTTGGCAGTCGGGGGAAGCAGCACTCCGCCGAGCAAGTAGGAGAGCTCAACAGATTGGCGAGGCGGTCCTGGCTGAACCGTCTGGCCGAAGTGAACGTTCAACGTCCCGACTAGCTCGCCGGTCCAGTTCCCTGCGATCACGTCGGGAAGTCGACAACCTCCCGGCTTCTTCCGTGCTGTCGGCATCGTTTCACCCTCGTGCGCTCGATCATCCGAGACGGTAGGCTTAAGCGAGCCAAGGCGCTCAGTGGCTGGCTCGGCACCGCTTAGCTAGTCAGTCACATCGCCAGCTGTGGATCGAGCCAGTGACCACCTGTGCGCGCCCTATGCTGCATCCGCTGCGAAGCGACCGACTGTTGGCCAACAATCTCGCGAGGATCTTCGACACTGAGCAGCGCTCTGTGTCGATGCGGCATTCGATGACAGCTGGCGCAAATGGGAGCGAGATCATCGAAACGCGTCTAGCCACCTGACAAGATCGTCAATATGAGCTTCCTATGGTGCAGCAAGGTCTTTTCGATGCAACCTGGCAGACCAGAAGACGATTTTGGCAGCGTTTTGGACACGCAGCGCGCTTTTCTCGATGAGCGCCATCCTTCAACGTGGATTTGGGCGGCATCGGTTCTCGCGAACGTCGCTGAGCCCACTTTTCTATACGGATGCTGCGCTTCTTGCGATCGTCCACGGCAACCGTGCCTCACCAAAACTCTTCCAATCATCGGCTCTGATGAAACGCTCTTCGGCACGCTGGTCATCCGGCAAGCCGTGATTGAAACAGCCCGCGCAAACACCTGGCTTCAAGCGCTGTCGGCAGGAGCAGGCGATCCTCTTCGCAGCGTTCCATGCCACACTCGCCAATGCCCGTTCAGTCTCGCTTGCAGATCATAGCGCAGCGCAATCACTTTCCGCACCCTGCCTGTCCTGGCAGATGCTCAGAGTAGCGAAAAGCCTTGTCATGCACCCGATGGATATCGGATCGACTCCGCGCTACGGGCTGCAATCAGTCGTCCGTCTGATGCTCGCATGGAAGCCCAGCGCTATCCGCGCGCTCGTCGACCGGGAACGCGACCATCCAATGATGTCGGCGATCGTGCGCGCCGCAGTCCAGTATCTTCATCCTCCGTCAGTCGAGCGGGTGCGTGCCGTCGCTGCAACAGGATGCCCGCTCCTGGTGGCAATCGCAGCGGCCAGCATGGCGGACCAGCCGGCTGCGGATCTCAATGAACCGACCACCTGCTTCGCTGACGGGTGGCGTGAACTGGTCGCAGCAGGCGCGGCGGAAGCCGACGCGACCTGGCTCATGGCGCTGCATTTGAAGGAGGCGGTCCATCAGCGGTTCCGCTACACCCACGGCATCGAGGATGACACTCGGCTCCTGCGCTGGCTCCGCCGAAAAGCTCCGGACCTTTCCAATTACGAACACCACCGACTTGGGCATGTGACCGAGGAGCTACCGCGACGCCGGGAGGCCGCCGCGATCCACGAACAGAAGCTCGATCGGATTCTCGATGATATGGCGCGCCTGTGGCCAGCCGCTGACCTCTCGGTAACGCAGTATCAGTGGCTAGCACAAGCGTTCGTCGATTCTGCTGAAATCAGGCATCGACTAGCCAGAAGGGTCGCAGCGGCATCGGAACGCACGATGCTGCTCAAGCAGAACGTCGAGGCGTGGAAAGCCGAGGTCGGTCTCGGGCGTTCGACCGCCGAGCCGTTCACCGAAGAATATCTCCCGCAACTCGATACGCTGTTTCAACAGACGCTGTGGGCAGCGCGATCATTCGTCGAACTAAATAAGAATGCCAAACGCGGCGTGGCGCGGGAGGTTGGGTTGCTGCTCGATCCGCTCACGCGCGATGCGCAAACAATCCTCAAGGAACCGTTCATGGCGGCGCGACGACCGGCGCGCTGGCAAGCGGCTCTGTTGCGATCGGCTGCATGCGCGCTCTTTGCGTTGATAGTGGTCGGCGAAACGCCGGATGATCGCCGAGCCGATGTCCAAGTCCTTGCTTCGCACGCGCTCGCGTTGACCAAGATGTTGGTATCAGAAAGCGAGCGTATCGGGGCCTCGTGGGAGCTGATCTATCTGGCCGCCTCCATTGCAATAGCCGTGATGGCGGACGATGCCCTGCTTTCAGGGCAGCTTACCATGTGGGCGCAGGACTCCGATCTGCCGATGCAAGTTCGTGCGATGGCAGCCTGGTCGAGCGATGATTTCCTTACGAGGCGTCTCGCGGACGCAACCAGCCTCTTTGCGATGGCGGCCAAATCTCCGCTGCTCAGGGCAAGCCGAGACCGCCACTTTGGTCAGTTGATGTCGCTGCTCGACATCGCCGTGGTGAGTGCTATCCGGTTATCAGACTACGGCGTCGCCGATCGCCTGCGCTCATTATGGAGCGATGCGATCGTGGAATGGCCCGAGCAGATGGAAGAGTGGGCAACTGCAGCTGACTGGTTGATGGACGCTGTAAAGGCTGACGGGCCGCAGCGGGCAGCGCTGCTGGAACACCCTTCATTCGCGAGTTCTCGATCTCGAAATGCCTGTATGATGTCCGCTTGATGAGGGCGCTCGATCCTAGCGTTTTTGAAAGCGGCGGCTGACCAGCCACAACCCCGCCACGCCCGACACGATTCGAACGTGTGGCCTCTGCCTCCGGAGAACCGCGCATCATCCAAAATCCCGCATTGCCCAAGCGCCGCCAATCAGCTATCCAGCGATCACGGTTAGCGCCCGTAGCTCAGCTGGATAGAGCGTTGCCCTCCGAAGGCAACGCTAAGTCAAGTGCGGCGAAAGTGCGTATCGAAAAAATCGAGGGAAACCAAGAGATTGGCGAAACTCGAAGGAAGCAGGAGAATCGCTTCCGTGGTCGCGGAAGCGTCGCGGAAGCAAACTGTAGGGGCGTGTAGAGTACGAACGGCGGCAATCGGTGGGGTTAGAACCCGTGTCGTTTGCGCTGATGGGAATGTCGAATTCGAGATTGACCCTGTTCGGTCTCGGTCACTATCTGAAGATCAAATGCACCCATAGCTCAGCTGGATAGAGCGCCACCCTCCGAAGGTGGAGGTCTCAGGTTCGAATCCTGATGGGTGCGCCACCCCTCCTTGAGGGTTGGCTTGGTAAGTCAACCGTGTGACGCAGATCATCGAGGGTCAGCCCAACATCGCCGGCGAGATGCCCCTGCGCTTTGGGCACGGGTTAAGCACGAGCGCACAGTTCTGGCTCGATCGTCAGAGCGAGTACGACATTCGCATGGCTGAGCAGGCGGGTGGCAAAGAAGTATCGGCGCTCCCGACGCGGCTGGCCCGCAGAGCACAGTCGGGCGTAGTTTGATGGTGGTGACGTGACCCCCTGAAACTCCTCCAGGAATAGCTAGAGTCCTCCCCAAGGAAGGGACGGACGGATGAAACGATCGAGGTTCACGGAAGAGCAGATCATCGCGATCCTGCGCGAGCAGGAGGCCGGTGTTGCGACGGCGGACGTCTGCCGCCGACACGGCGTCAGCTCGGCCACCTTCTACAAGTGGAAGGCCAAGTTCGGCGGCCTGGACGTGTCGGAGGCCAAACGGCTGAAGGCATTGGAGGAGGAGAACGCGCGGCTCAAGCGGATGCTGGCCGAGAGCATGCTCGACAATGCCGCGCTGAAAGATCTTCTGGGAAAAAAGTGGTGACGCCCGCCGCGCATCGGGAGGCGGCGGCGTGTCTGCAGTCGGCCCACGAGATGAGCGAGCGGCGGGCGTGCCGGGTGATCGGCATCGACCGGACCAGCGTGCGATACCAGGCCACGCGGCCAGACGACGGCGAACTGCGCGAGCGGATCAAGGTCCTGGCGTCGGAGCGTCGCCGCTTCGGCTACCGGCGGCTGCACATCCTGCTGCGGCGCGAAGGCCATGCGGTGAACAAGAAGCGCGTCCAGCGCATCTACCGCGAGGAGCGCCTGACGGTGCGCCGTCGCGGCGGCCGCAAGCGGGCGATGGGCGCGCGACGGCCGATCGAGACGCCGCTGCTGCCCAACCAACGCTGGAGCCTGGACTTCGTGTCGGACCAGATGACGGACGGGCGGCGCTTCCGAATCCTGACCGTGATCGACAACTGCACCCGCGAGTGCTTGGCCCTGGCGGCCGACACGTCGCTCTCGGGTAGGCGGGTCGCTCGCGAGCTGGACGACATCATCCGCCAGCGCGGGCGCCCGGACATGATCGTTAGCGACAACGGCACGGAATACACGTCCAACGCCATCCTGGCCTGGGCCGACGAGACCGGCGTCAGCTGGCACTACATCGCGCCCGGCAAACCTCAGCAGAACGGCTACAACGAGAGCTTCAACGGCCGGCTGCGAGACGAACTGCTGAACGAGACCCTCTTCCGATCCCTGCCACACGCCCGCACTGTGCTGGAGGACTGGCGGCGCGACTACAACGAGCAGCGCCCCCACTCAAAGCTCGGCTGGCTGACGCCCAGGGACTACGCGCGCGCCATCTGCGGAACCGCCGGCGACCGCGCTGCGCAGCCTGAGGGCTCCGCGCGGACGCCTCTTGCCACCCACCTAAACCCAGGACCAAATCAACCCAGGACTCTCGTTATGGCTGGATGAGAAATGGGGGTCACGTCATGAGCCTAACCTGCTTTCGACAGTTCCCGGTGCGCGTCGGCCAAAATCTCGAACGAGCGCAGTCGCGCCGAATGGTCGAATATCTGCGACGTGACCATCAGTTCGTCTGCGTTGGTGCGGCGGATGAAGGCGTCGAGGCCGCTGCGCACGATTGCGGGCGAGCCGACGATGGAGCAGGAAAGCGACTGGTCGAGCATCGCCCTCGCCGTCGGCTCGATCTGGCTGCGGTAACCGGCGACGGGTGGCGGCAGCCGCCACGGGCGGCCGGTGAGGATACTAACTAACGCCTGCTGCTGCGTGGAAAACAGAAGTTCGGCCTCCGCATCCGTCGGCGCGGCGATGACGTTTAGGCCGAGCATCACATAGGGCTTTTCGAGCCGCGCCGAGGGCTGGAAGCGCGAGCGGTAGATATGGATCGCGTGTTCCATTTCGGCGGGCGCAAAATGCGAGGCGAAGGCGTAGGGCAGGCCGAGCCTTGCGGCGAGCTGCGCGCCGTAGGTTGACGAGCCGAGAATCCATACTTGTACATCCTCGCCCTCGCCAGGCACCGCGCGAATGCGCTGGCTTGGCTCGGCCGCATGGAAATAGCCGATCAGTTCGACGACATCCTGCGGAAAGCTGTCGACGCCGGCATTGAGATTTCGACGCAATGCGCGGGCCGTCTCCATGTCGGTGCCCGGCGCACGGCCAAGGCCTAGGTCGATGCGGCCCGGATGAAGCGCTGCCAGCGTGCCGAACTGCTCGGCGATGACCAGCGGCGCATGGTTGGGAAGCATGATGCCGCCGGCGCCGACGCGGATGGTGGAAGTGCCCGCCGCAATATGAGCGATGACCACGGAGGTGGCGGCGCTGGCTATACCCGGCGAGTTGTGGTGCTCGGCAACCCAATAGCGCCGGTATCCGAGCCGATCGGCGTTGCGTGCGAGATCAAGCGTATTGGCGAGCGCCTGCGCGGCCGTGCCGCCTTCGGTGATCGGCGACAGGTCGAGAACGGAAAGTGGGATCATGAGAGGGCCTCCGGGGATCGAGAGTGGTAAGGGCTGGGAGCTCTATTGAGGGCAAAGGCAAAGATGGGTTTTGTGCCTGCACACCGCGCTGGCAGTTCCGGCTGGCGACTTGAAGTCGACGGGCGATGAATACGACAGGCATAGAGGCGGAATATGCTGACCGCTCCAAATTGAAGCGTCCGGTCTGCGTTTCCGTATTGATAGAGACCCGCGAGGCACTTGAATTTGGAACTCTTCTTTCTCATTCCGCTGCACTGGTTGCATTGCTGGCCAACTGCGGATCCTCTCGTGCCGATAGGGTGCCTTGGCCCAGCAGTACCGTGAGGAATGCCAAGGCCCCCGCAACTATGGATATACAGAAGCCATTGCTGGCGCCTAAGGTGTCCCTTACCCAGCCGGATGCGAAGGCACCGAGCGCCACGCCGATGCCGGTCATGACCCACGTGATGCTCTCCGTCAGCATAGCCGCCTGGACTCGCCGCTCGACCAGGTCGAAGGCAGTTATGCTGGTTTGGGAGAGCATTGCCACAATGCCGATTGGCATCAATGCCAATTGCATCCGAGCAACGAAGCCCGCAAGGGCGAACCCCTTGGCGCCTGATGCTCTGAATATCCCAGCATATGGGTTCTGCACTACGATCACTCGCTGTGTTGACGGTTGCCCGGGTCACGTTTACATACGTGGCGTATCAATTCCGTAATGACATGCGGTACGTATGTCAACTGCAATACGACTCGTATGTAAGAGAGCCATGGTTTCCAGAACCCGTAGCGAAATGATCGTTGAGACGCGCAGCAAGCTGATGGCGGCGGGAAGGCGAGCCTTTGCCGAAATGGGCTATGCCGGTGCCTCAATGGACAGCTTCACTTCTGATGTCGGGCTGACGCGGGGCGCGCTTTACCACCATTTCGGCAACAAGAAGGGCTTGTTCCAGGCGGTGGTCGCCGAGATCGATGCTGAAATGGTCAGTCGCCTCAAGGCTCGTGCCGCCGCTGCGCCGAACCCGTGGGAAGGCTTCGTCCAAGAAGGGATTGGTTACATCGAGATGGCACTCGAACCTGAGATCCAGCGTATCGTTATGCGCGATGGGCCGGCAGTGCTGGGGGATCCTAGCTCTTGGCCGAGCGCCGGCGGCTGCCTGAACGCGATGCGGGTGGGTCTCGAAGCGCTGATGGAGAGCGGCGTGGTCCGCCGGATCGATGCCGAAGCGACCGCGCGAATGCTTACCGGCGCATCGTGCTATATGGCGCAGTGGATCGCCGATGCAGAGGACCCGGTTGGCACCTCGATCCGGGTCACGGCCGCTTACCGGGCACTGGTCGAGGGACTGCTCAACGACCGCAAGGTGTAACGATCTGGTTCTGCCTTTGCGGGCAGCTCAAACAGGCCCTTCCAAGACCTGTTGTCCCTTTCCCTTACATTAGGTTTTTCCTCGCCTTGTGTGGTTCATTCGCCGTTAGCTACGGTCGCGTCCGTCAACGTGGTGTAATTTGGTCGGTGGCCTTGGGTCATCGTCAGGCGGCTTTGGCGGTGATGTGTAGGGGCTGATTTTCCTCCTCGATCATGATGGTTTGGTTGAGTTCGGCCATGCCTTCGATCTGCATGTAACGGTGCTGGAGCTGCCACTCGTCGTTCTGTTCGAGGAGCACGGCGCCGACGAGGCGCACGATGCTGTCTTCGTTGGGGAAGATACCCACGACGTCGGCGCGTCGCTTGACCTCCTTGTTCAGCCGCTCGAGCGGATTGGTCGAGTGTAACTTCGTGCGGTGCTGGGTGGGGAAGCCGGTGTAGGCGAGCACGTCGGTTTCGGCCTCGTCCATGCAGGCGCCGAGCTTGGGCCAACGGGTGCGCAACTGGTCGGCGACCTGTCGCCAGACCTGCGTTGCGCTTTTCTGATCGGGCTGCAGGAAGACCTGGCGGATCGCGGCGGCGACGACAGTGTTCTGGCCCTTGGGTACATAGGACAGCGCGTTCCTCATGAAGTGGACGCGGCAACGCTGCCAGGTGGCGCCCATGACGCGGGTGATCGCACCCTTGAGGCCCTCGTGGGCATCGGAGATGACCAGCTTCACGCCCGTAAGGCCGCGTCGGACAAGGTCTTTCAGGAAGTCGGACCAGAAGACCTCGGCCTCGGACGGTCCGATATGCAGACCGACGATCTCGCGCCGGCCCTCGGTATTGACGGCCATGGCGATTATTGCGGCAACGCTGATGATCCGCCCGCCCTCGCGCACCTTGAGATAGGTGGCATCGAGCCAGAGGTACGGCCATTCGCCGGTCAGCGGGCGTTTGAGGAAGGCATGGACGCGCTCATCGATATCCTTGCACAGCTTGGAGACCGTGGACTTGGAGATGCCGGTCATGCCCATGGCCTGGACCAGTTCGTCGACCCGCCGGGTGCTGACGCCGCCGATCCACGCCTCCTGGATCACCGCGACCAGCGCCTTCTCGACCATCTTCCGGGGTTCCAGGAAGCCGGGGAAGTAGGACCCGGCGCGCAGCTTGGGGATCTTGAGGTTGAGCGTGCCGACCCGGGTATCCAGCGAGCGGTCTCGATAGCCGTTGCGCCAGGTGGCCCGGTCACCGGACCGTTCATGCCGCCCAGCGCCGATCAGGCCATCAACGTCGGCCTCCATGATCAGCTGCAGGACGTTCTCGGCGATGGTGCGCAAAAAATCCGGTTGGCCGCCCTTCGCAGCCAGCTCTTCGATCAGTAATCTGTCCTCGGTCATCGGGAACTCCTCTTCGTCACGGTTGAAGTGTGCAAACTCCACCATAACGATGAGCCCGGTGGCCACCAGCGATGCCGCATTCCTGGGTGGGGCATGCCCCACCCAGGAATACACCATCGCCTACACCGGAAATTACACCACGAGCGCGGACGCTAGCGTTAGCTACGGTGCCGCTATGGGCGGGCTTACAAACGAAGACAAAATGGTTGGACGGCCCAGGGGGCAAGATTTTGGGTGTCACGCTCACTGTTGATGACGGTTGGGTTGTTTCCGCTGCCGCAGCCATAATCGGCATTTGCTCCGACTGCGGAGGGCGAAGCCGACGGCGGCATGGCCGGTCCGACCGCAACCTCTAGGATCTGCCAGTCCAGGGCAAGCCGGTGATGTGAAACTCCTGCTGAGCCGCTGGCGATACTCGCATCAAGAATGTGAGCGACGAACGTTCACCGGCCGTCTGCCGACGGTTGCTTCCCCTATGCGCGGCGGACGATGAGGGGCGTGGAAATTGTAAATTGCTCGGCCATAGCACGGGCGGCCGTCCTGGCGAGCGCTTGATGCAACGCCTAGGCATGCCGGTCAGCAACGACACCACTGTAAGCTCGCCTGCCCGCTGCCATCAGCTTGCTGCGCATCTCAGCGATCATTTCGCTACGGATTCTGGAAACCATGGCTCTCTTACATACGAGTCGTATTGCAGTTGACATACGTATCGCATGTCATTAGGGCATTTTGGATACTCACGAATGTAAGTGTGACCAACACAGCGAGTGATCGTCAACGCAAACCTGCCGTCCCGTATATCGAAGGAGCATTGTTTTGGCCGGAAAAAGCCCTCTCATCAACTTGAATAATGGCGTGAAAATGCCGGCACTAGGTCTCGGAGTGTTCGCTGCGTCCGCCGAAGAGACCGCCTCCGCCATCGCGTCGGCAATCTCCAGTGGCTACCGTCTGATCGACACCGCCAGGTCGTATAACAATGAGGCTCAGGTCGGTGAAGGCATCCGCAACAGCGGCGTGGATCGCGCCGAGATGTTCGTCACCACAAAGCTGTTCAACGGCGACTATGGTTACGAGAGGGCGCTCAGGGCATTCGACGAAAGCCTCGGCAGGTTGGGGCTCGACTATGTCGATTTGTATCTGCTGCACTGGCCGACCAAAGATTGGAACGCCACGATCCAGTCCTGGAAGGCGGCGGAGAAAATTCTTGGTGACGGGCGTGCGCGCGCGATCGGTGTATGCAACTTCCTGGAGGATCAACTGGACGAGCTGATCGCGGCAAGTGACGTCGTGCCGGCGGTCAACCAGATCGAGCTGCACCCCTATTTCGCGCAGAAGCCGCTGCTGGCGAAGAACAGGGCGCTCGGCATCGTCACGGAGGCTTGGTCGCCGATCGGCGGTGCCATCAACGATGGCGATGGGGACAATCATGGCGGCAGGAAGCACCCGCTGACCGATCCGGTCATCACCACTATCGCCGAAGCCCATGGTAGATCTGCCGCGCAGGTGATCTTGCGCTGGCACTTCCAGAACGATGTCGTTGCAATTCCGAAGTCAGTCAACCCCGAGCGCATTGCCAAGAATATTGACGTGTTCGATTTCGCGCTTAGCGACGCTGAGATGGCGCAGCTAGACGAGCTGGATACAGGGGTGCGCATCGGCCCTGATCCGCGCGACGTGGACACTAGCAGCTTTGCCGAATTTGTTTGATCTGAGATGATGCGATGAACCCCGCCTATGATCTCGGGGGTTCCTGCAGCAACATTTCGGCAAATCGGGAAACTGGTATCATCGATCGCATGAGCGATTGACGTGCTCCCCTGAAATTCTGCCAGTCTGAGCTAGAGTCCTTCATGAAGGAGGACGAAGATGAAGCGCAGCAGATTTACCGAGGAGCAGATCATTGCGATCCTGCGAGAGCAGGAGGCGGGATCGCCGACAGCGGATGTGTGCCGCAAGCACGGTGTGAGCAGTGCGACCTTCTACAAGTGGAAGGCGACCTATGGTGGCATGGACGTGTCGCAGGCGCGCAAGCTGAAGG
The DNA here is from genome assembly GCF_023953965.1 of Bosea sp. (in: a-proteobacteria). Taxonomy (NCBI): domain Bacteria; kingdom Pseudomonadati; phylum Pseudomonadota; class Alphaproteobacteria; order Hyphomicrobiales; family Alloboseaceae; genus Allobosea; species Allobosea sp. The sequence continues at coordinate 601,182 of NZ_JAMLIX010000001.1, read as the reverse complement.
TGCTGGAGGATGAGAACGGTCGGTTGAAGCGGCTGTTGGCGGACGCGATGCTCGACAACGCCGTGCTGAAGGAGGTGGCGTCAAAAAACTGGTGAGGCCCGCCGCTCAGCGAAAGGCTGTCGAGCATGTTCGGCAGCTCTTCGAGATCAGCGAGCGTCGGGCCTGTTCCATCCTTAGGGTTGATCGATCGTCGATGCGCTATGCGCATCGGCGTGGCGATGATGGCGACCTGCGGTCGCGTCTTCGCGAGATCGCGCTTGAACGTCGTCGGTGCGGTTACCGGCGGCTGGGGATCATGCTAGCGCGCGAGGGGCTGGTCATGAACTACAAGAAGCTGCTGCGGCTGTATCGCGAGGAGAACCTTCGCGTGCGGCGTCGACAGGGCCGCAAGCGAGCGATGGGCACACGAGCACCGATGACGTTGCCGCAGGGTCCGAACCAGCGCTGGAGCCTGGACTTTGTGAGCGACACGCTGGTCTGCAGCAGGCGTATCCGCATCCTTGCCGTCGTCGATGACTTCACACGCGAGAACCTCGCGCTGGTGGTCGACACGTCGCTGTCGGGCGCTCGTGTTGCGCGCGAGCTCGATACGATCATCGCGGTGCGCGGCAAGCCGCTGATGATCGTCAGCGACAACGGGACCGAGCTGACCAGCTTGGCGATCCTGCGCTGGTCGCAGGACCGGCAGATCGAATGGCATTACATCGCGCCGGGCAAGCCGCAGCAGAACGGCTACGTCGAGAGCTTTAACGGTCGCTTGCGCGACGAATGCCTGAACGAGACGCTGTTCGCATCCCTGAGCCATGCCCGCTCGGTGCTGCGGGTCTGGCGCGACGACTACAACCACGTACGGCCGCATAGCGGGATAGGCGGGCTGACGCCCGCCGATGCTGCCAGGCAGGTTGCACAACCCCATCAAAGGCGCGACGAGCGCATGATCAATGACGGTGCGAGCTTCGCATCGTCATCGCCAATACGACCTGATGGGGCGGCTGCTAAGCCGGATTGCGTTGCGCTTGTCGCGCCCGGAAACCTTTCCATCTTTTCGTGACGATGGTCATGGCTTCGTCGTCGCTCCATGCCATCGAGCTTCGCCATCTTCGCTACTTCATAGCCGCAGCCGAGCATGGCAGCTTCCGCAAGGCTGGCGCCGCAATCGGCGTTCAGCAATCTGCGCTCAGCCGTCGGATCCGTGATTTGGAATATCACTTGGGAGCGACACTGTTCCTCCGGCATAGCGGCGGCGTCAGTCTCACTTTCGCCGGCCAGCGCTTCCTGCGGCGCGCTCGACAGGTCGTGAGGAATGTCGGCGATGGCATGCAGGACATCGCCTCTATCGGACGCTCGGAGCACGGCCGCGTCAGGATCGGCATCTACTCCTCCATCGCGTCGGGTTTTCTCGCGGAGTTGCTTCACCGCTATGCTGATCGCCATCCCAAGGTGCAAATCGATCTGATCGACGACAATCCTGGCGAGCATATCGCTGCCATTCGCCGGCTCAGGCTCGACACAGCGTTCATGACCGGAGAGCGGGATTGGCCGGATTGTACAACATTGCCTCTATGGTCGGAGCGCGTGTTCGCCGTGCTGCCGAACGACCACTCTCTGGCTCAGCGAGATGAAGTGCAGTGGGATCAACTCGCGGATGAGGAGTTCATCGTCAACGAATCCGCACCGGGTCAGGAAGTTCACGACTATCTGGTGCAACGTCTCGCGGCGTTCGGTCATCATCCTCAAATTCGAGTGCAGCGTGTCGGCCGGGAAAACCTTCTGCCGCTGGTCGCGTTGAGCCGTGGCCTGACCGTCGTCAGCGAGGCGATGACTGCCGCACAGTTCCCCGACATCGTGTATCGGCCGATATTCGGCGAGATCCTCCCCTTCAGCGCCGTGTGGTCCCCCAAGAACGACAACCCAGCCTTGAGCAAGTTGCTCGATCTCGCCCGCTCATTGGCGACGGCTCGCCAAACGGAGCTCGTCACGCAATCGGTTTCGTGGATGAAACCGCGCGCCGGGCCTTCGCAAAGCCCCGATCCGTTGCAATGAAGCGCTCCAGCATCGGCACGATCAGCTTCATGGGATCAGTGACCTGCTGGCCCGTTTCGCGAGCGAGAGCATCAGCATAGGCGACCAGATCCCGATGCAGCGACGCCGGCAACTCCAACGTCGCCTTCACCGGTTTCTCGTCCACGATGGGACCGAGCTTCAATTTCGTCATATCAGCCTCTGTAGGGTTCGAGGACGAGATCGCGCGTGACGATGACGCGGACGGGAAAGCCCGGCCGAATCGTCAGGGTCGGGGCGACCTGGAGCTGGCGGCGGATGATCTCCTGGCCGGCGTCGTTGATGGTGTCCTGTCCGCCATTGCGGATGGCGCTCAAGAGCCGATCGTCATCATCGACGGCAAGCTCGGCGCCAATGGAGAGCAGCGTCGAGAGCCCGGCGGCCTTGGCGAGGTCCCACCAGTGATAGTCGACACCATCTTCCAAACCCGCATACCCCATCGCGTCGGCGCCGGGCTGGCGCTCGAGCACGATCGAGCGGCCGTTGGGAAAGATGAGGCGGCTCCACACCAGTAGGACGCGGCGCTGCCCGAAACCGACATTGTTGCTGTATTCGCCGATGATCCGCGTGCCCTGCGGGACGATAAGGATTCGGCCGGTCGGGCTGTCATAGATGTTTTCGGTCACCTGGGCGGTGATCTGGCCCGGCAGATCGGAGCGAATGCCGGTGATCATCGCGGCGGGTATGACCGCGCCGGCCTGCAGGATGTAGGGCGATGCTGGCGCCATTACGCGGTCGGCCGTGACGATCCGGCGGTCGACGGGCGCGTTGAGAAAGGCGAGCTGTCGGTCCTGAGCGGTCGGGGTGCCCGGCTGCGACCCGGTCCCTAGACCCGCGAGGCCTGGCGCGGCCACGCCGGTGGGTGTGGTCGTGGACGCCGGGCCGGCCTGGAAGAAGACGCGGCTGGTACGCGCCGCCTCCAGCTCGGCGAGGCGGCGTTGCTCCTCTGGGTCGACGCGAGGCGTTGCCGCCACGGCGGGCGGCGTGACGGGCTGGCCGCGGTTCTGTGCGCTGAGGATCGGCCGACCGAGATCGCCGGGCAGCGCTGGTCCAAGGACAGGTCCGGTATAGTCGCGCGGCAAACCGGCCAAGCCGTCGGCGGTGGCGCGATTATCGGTCGAGTAGAGCTCCTCACTGGTCTGGCCCGCATCGCGCGTCTGAAGCGCATAGATGAGAGCGCTGCCGATGCCGATGCTGGCGACGAGGCCGATGCTCGCGAGGACCTTGCGCGACAGGCGCGTGACGCGCGGCGGTTCGGCGCGCAGGCGCATGGGTGCAGCGCTATCGGTTGCGGCCGAGGTTTCCGGCTGCGGTTCTGGGATGTCATTTTCGGTATTGCTCACGATGCGGGCCTCCCGTCGGTACGCACGATCCTGACGGTCTGCTGACGGTCGCCGCTACCAAGGCGCAGTTCGGCCGCGCCGAAGATGCGGTCGACGATCAGGATGTTCTGGTAGACGCGGCTGTTGACTATCTGCGGCTCGCCGTCTGCTCCGAGCACGAAGATCGGCGGCATCTCGCCCTGGGCGATGCCGCGCGGAAACTCGACATAGACGCGACGCCCGTCGTCATAGACGGAGACGGGCCGCCAGGGCGGCGTATCGCCTGTGAGTCCGTAGCGATATCTGCGGGCAGCGGCGGCCGGGATGACCGGGGCCGCCGGCACGTTGGCGCGCTGGGGTGCTGGGGGCACCGGATAGGCCCAGGCGACGGCCGGCATATAGGGATTTTGCCCTGCCCTAAGTTCGAGCATGTAGATGCGGCGGTCGGTCGTGATGACCAGGTTGGTGGAGATGTCGGGCCGCGTGGGCTTGACCAGGATGTGGACGCGGCGGGTGAGCCCGGACCCGCTTTCGGTGTCGCCGATGATCCACCGGGCGGTGTCGCCGGCGGCGATCGGGCCTGCTCCGGTCAGGCTTTCCCCCGGCTCGAGCGCGATGTTGGTGATCTGCCCCGGTGCGGTATAGATCTGATAGAGCGCGCCCTCGCTCCACGGATAGATCTGGATGGAGTTGTAATAGCCCTCGCGGCGCGGCTCGACACGCGCGGCGGCGTTGGCGCTCTGAACACGGCCCGTTGGCGTGCTCGCGGCGCTTCCGCCACGCGCCGGCGTCCAGCCGGGCGGCGTGTGCAGCGGACGCGGCGGTTGTTCGGTGACCGGCGCGGGCGCGGCCGGTAGCGGCGGCACATCGCTGTCGTAGCTGATCTCAGGCGGCTTGAACGTCGCGCAGCCCCCCAGCATCGTCGCGGACAGCAGGGCAAGCGCCAAAGCGGATTTACGGAAAGCCGGAGAACCGGAGATGCAGAGGGACGGGCTCATTGGGCCATCTCCCGCGACCAGGAAATCGCGTTGACGTAGATCCCGAGCGGATTGGCGCGCAGCCGTTCGGCATCGCGCGGGGTCTGGATGACGATGGTGAGGATCGCGGTCCAGCGCTCGGTCGTGGCTAGCTGGCCGTTCTCGTAGCGCTTCTCCGTCCAGGCCACACGGAAGGAATCCGGCGAGGCGCGCAAGACGCTGGAGACCTCGACGGCGATCTGCTGGCGGCCGACCCTGGTGAAGGGATCGTTGGCGCGGGCATAGTCGTTGAGGGCCGCCGCGCCGCGATCGGTCGTCCATTCATAAGCGCGCAGCCAGTTCTGCCGCACGATGATGGCATCAGCCGGGATCGAGCGGACCTGCTCGATAAAGCGTGCAAGATGCCAGGCGATCTGGGGATCGGTCGGGCGATAGTCGGCGGTTGCCGGCGCGACCGATTGTGCCTGGCCGAGGCGATCGACCTGCACGACCCAGGGCACGACGGTGCCGCGCGCGGATTGCCAGACCAGCGCGGCGGCGAAGCCGGCCGACAGGACGAGCGATCCGAAGGCCATGAAGCGCCAGTTCCTGGCCTGGACCCGGGCCGAGCCGATGCGTTCGTCCCAGACCTGCGCGGCTTTCTGATAGGGCGTTTCGGGTTCGGGAGACTTGCCGTAATGGGCGGCGGGTCGCTTGAAGAGGCTCATGAGCGGTCGCTTTCAGAAAGGTTGACGGAAGAGCCGCCGCCATGGCTGTCGCCCGAGCGGACGGCATGCGCAGTAAGGGTGGCTCCATGTCCGAGGGACTGGTTGCGCTTCATGCGCTTGGCCCAGTCGGGCGGGCCGTCGCTTGGGGTCGCCGCCGCCGTCTCGTTCGCGGTCCCTGAACTCGAAATCGTGCCCATGGTCGAGGAACCGCCGGTGGCGCCGAAGCCGGCCTTGGCACCGTCGGAGAAGCTGGACTTGATGCTTTCGGAGGCACGCGCGGCGGCGCGCTTGAGCGGCGAGGCGGTCGCGGCGCCTGCGGCGCGCGCGACACCGCCGAGACCGGATGCGACACCGGCGGCTCCGGACTGGCCGAGCGAGCCGACACTGTAGGCCGCGGCGGCTCCGCCAGCAGCGGCCGCGCCGCCCCGCACAGCGGCGGCACCACCGGACATGGCGGCCGCCCCTCCCTTCACGGCAAGGCCCGCGGCGCCGCCTGCAGCGAGTGCGGCGCCACCGACCGCGAGGCCGGTGCCCACGGCAGCGCCCGCGCCGAGCTGCGGGCCACCGGAAACGAGACCGCTGGCGATACCAGGGCCGAAGATTCCGAGCCCCAGCAACGACAACGCCGCCAGCACGATCGCCATGGCGTCGTCGATCGTCGGCGTCTGGCCGCCGAAGCCTTGGGTGAACTGGCTGAACAGCGTCGAGCCGATGCCGATGATGACGGCGAGCACGAGAACCTTGATGCCGGACGAGATCACGTTGCCGAGCACGCGCTCGGCCATGAAGGCCGTCTTGCCGAACAGGCCGAACGGGATGAGCACGAAGCCCGCCAGCGTCGTCAGCTTGAATTCGATCAGGGTAACGAAGAGCTGGATCGCGAGGATGAAGAAGGCGAGCAGCACCAGCGCCCAGGCGAAGAGCAGGCAAGCGATCTGGATGAAGTTCTCGAAGAAGGCGACCCAGCCCATCAGGTCGGAGATCGACTCGAGTAAGGGGCGCGCGGCGTCGAGGCCGGTCTGCGCGACCTTGCCAGGGCGCATGAGATCCTGAACGGAGAAGCTCGTTCCCGAGCCTTTGAGGCCCAACCCCGCGAAGCTCTCGAAGACGATCCGGGCGAGATTGTTCCAGTTGGAGATCAGGTAGGCGAAGACGCCGACGAAGAGCGTCTTCTTGACAAGACGCGCCATGATGTCGTCATCGGCGCCCCAGCTCCAGAACAGGGCGGCAAGCGTCACGTCGATGACGATCAGCGTGGTGGCGATAAAACCGACCTCGCCGCCGAGGAGGCCGAAGCCGGAGTCGATATAGGAGGTGAAGACCCCCAAGAAATTGTCGATGACGCCGGTGCCGCCCATGGGTCAGGGTCCTTCCGTGGGTCGGACGGCAGGCGTTGGCGCGCGGCCGAGGAAGCGGTCGCGGGTCTCGGCCCAGACGCGCATGCATTCAGAATCGCTGGCGGCCGCTTGGCCAAGCTGCTGGCACCGGCGTTGCCCGTCGCGGAGCGGATCGCGCGCGATCTCGACCGCACGCGCGGACTCCACGACCGGAGCCGTTTCCTTCCGGGTCATCTCGATCGCCGTCGCCGTGATGGCGATGGCGACGAAGACGACAGCGCCCAGCCGGGCCAGCATCTTGCCGTTCATGACGGTGCTCCCCTTCCGGCCTCAGTTGCCGTTGCCGAACATCTTGGCGTTGCCGGGTTGATAGCCGGAGCCCGGCGTCAGGAAGCGGCGACGCCGCTCGCGCCCCTGCTCAGCGGCCGCCGCGCGTTCGGCCTCGGTGAGCGCGCTCGACCGGCCATTGGCCGAGATCAGCGCGATCAGGTCCGAGAGCTGCTGCGACTGAAGCGCGAGAAGCTGATTGCCCGCCTGCGTCGCCTGCAGCGCACCTGTCGCGCCCTGGCTCTGGCTGACCAGCGCCGACATCTCGGCGCGGTTCGTGTCGATATTGCCGACGACGCCCGCCTGCACGCGCATGGCGTCCTGAAGACTGCCGATGGTGTTCTGCCAGCGGGTGCGCGCGCCGGCGACCAGTTCGGCGTCGCTCGCCGAAAGCGAGGCCCGGCCATATTGCTGCTGGAACATCCGGTCGACGTTCTGGACGTCGAAGGCGATGTTCTGGGCCTGCTGCAGGAGCTGCTGGGTGCGCTGGACGTTCTGCTGAAGCTGCTGAAGCGACGAGTACGGCAGGCTGGCGAGATTGCGCGCCTGGTTGATCAGGCTCTGCGCTTCGTTCTGGAGCGAGCGGATCTGATTGTTGATCTGTTCGAGCGAACGCGCCGCCGTCAGCACATTCTGGGCGTAGTTGGTGGGATCGTAGACGACCCATTGCGCCGCGGCCGGCGTCGACAGCATGGGCGCTGCGGCGAGCGGCATCGCCAGGATGCAGGCCGCGAGCGACAGCGCGCGCGGGCGTGAACGATGGATGGTCACAACGATTACTCCTTCTCAGGCTGGGGGTTGAGGTTGGTGAGATCGGGGATGAGATCGGCCGCCCATTCGGCGCCGCGCAGCCGCAGCCAGGCGGCGAGGAAGCCCTCGCGGCCATACTCGGCGATGGTGCGCGCGATCTCCGTTTGATCGGACTTGGAGGACGCGGCGGCGAGCGCGAGGCCGACCTCGGAAAGGCCGAGCTCGAAGAGGCGATTGCCGCGGCGGGACTGGCAATAGTAATCGCGCTTGGGCGTCGCGCGGGCCAGGATCTCGATCTGGCGATCGTTGAGACCGAAGCGGCGATAGATCGCGGTGATCTGCGGTTCGATCGCGCGTTCGTTCGGCAGGAGCAGCCGCGTCGGGCAGCTCTCGATGATGGCTGGCGCGATGTTGCTGTTGTCGATGTCCGAGAGCGACTGGGTGGCGAAGACGACGCTGGCGTTCTTCTTGCGCAGCGTCTTCAGCCATTCGCGCAGTTGCCCCGCGAAGGCGTCGTCGTCGAGCGCGAGCCAGCCCTCGTCGATGATGAGCAATGTCGGCGAGCCGTCGAGCCGGTCGCCGATGCGATGGAAGAGATAGGAGAGCACGGCAGGCGCCGCGCCGGTCCCGACCAGTCCTTCGATCTCGAACGCCTGGACCGAGGCCGAGCCTAGGTGCTCCGTCTCAGCGTCAAGCAGACGGCCATAGGCGCCGCCGACGCAATAGGGCCGCAGCGCCTGCTTCAGATCGTTCGATTGCAAGAGGACCGTGAGGCCGGTGATGGTGCGCTCCTCGACCGGCGCGGAGGCCAGCGAGCTGAGCGCCGTCCACAGATGCTCCTTCACCTCGGGCGTGATGGCGATGCCTTCGCGGATGAGGATCGCGCCGATCCAGTCGGCCGCCCAGGCGCGTTCCGGCGCGTCGTCGATGCGCGCCAGCGGCTGCAAGGACACCGACACGTCCACGCCTTCGGTCAGATCGCCGCCAAGATCGTGCCAGTCGCCGCCCATGGCGAGCACGGCGGCGCGAATCGAACCGCCAAAGTCGAAGGCGAAGACCTGGGAGCCCTGGTAGCGCCGGAACTGCAGGGCCATAACGCCGAGCAGGACCGACTTGCCGGCGCCGGTCGGGCCGACGACCAGCGTGTGGCCGACGTCGCCGACGTGAAGGGAAAACCGGAACGGGGTCGAGCCTTCGGTCTTGCCGAACAGCAAGGGGGGGCTACCCAAATGCTCGTCCCGTTCCGGCCCCGCCCACACCGCCGAGAGCGGGATGATGTGGGCGAGATTGAGCGTCGAGATGGGCGGCTGGCGCACATTGGCGTAGACGTGCCCGGGCAGCGAGCCCAGCCATGCATCGACGGCGTTGATGGTCTCGGCCATGCAGGTGAAGTCGCGGCCCTGGATGACCTTCTCGACAAGGCGCAGCTTCTCGTCGGCGATGCGCGGATCATCGTCCCAGACGGTGATCGTCGCGGTGACATAAGCTTGCCCGGCATAGTCGGCGCCGAGTTCCTGAAGCGCGAGGTCCGCGTCGGCCGCTTTGTTCGCCGCGTCGGTGTCCACGAGCGCCGACGCCTCGTTGGTCATCACCTCTTTCAGGATCGCGGCGATCGACTTGCGCTTGGCGAACCATTGGCGGCGGATCTTCGTCAGCAGCCTGGTCGCATCGGTCTTGTCGAGCAGGATGGCGCGCGTCGACCAGCGATAGGGAAAGGCCAGACGATTGAGCTCGTCGAGAATGCCGGGCGTGGTCGCGGTCGGGAAGCCGACGATCGTGAGGATGCGCAGATGCGCCGTGCCGAGCCGGGGCTCGAGACCGCCGGTCAGCGGCTGATCGGCGAGCAGTGCGTCGAGGTAGATCGGGGTTTCCGGCACGCGGACGCGGTGCCGCTTCGTCGAAACGGTCGAGTGGAGATAGGTCAGCGTCTCGGGACTATCGAGCCAGGTGCATTCGGGCATGAAGCCGTCGAGCAGCGCCAGCACGCGATCGGTGCGATCGACGAAGGTCGTGAGGATCGCGTGGGGGTCGACGCCGCCCCGCTCGCGGCCTTCATAGAGCCAGGCTTCGGTGCGCGCGGCGTCTTCAGCCGGCGGCAGATAGGAGATGGTCAGAAAATAGCCGGACACGAAATGCGCGCCAGCCTCCTCGAAATCGGCCTTGCGTTCGGCGTCCAGCAGCGCCGAAGCGGCATCGGGAAAGTGGCTCTGCGGATAGGTCGATGCTTCGTGGCGCTGCGCCTCGACGAAGATCGCCCAGCCCGAGCCGAGGCGGCGAAAGGCGTTGTTGAGCCGTCCGGCGACGGCGACCAGCTCGGCCGCGACAGCCGAATCGAGATCGGGGCCGCGGAAGCGCGCGGTGCGCTGGAAGGAGCCGTCCTTGTTGAGGACGACGCCTTCGGCGACGAGCGCTGCCCAGGGCAGATAATCGGCGAGCCGGGCGGCGGTGCGGCGATATTCGGCGAGGTTCATCATGGACGCGCGCCTCCTCAGACGGACAGGTGACCAGGGATGCGCAGGTGCCGGCGGCCGACCTCGACGAAGAGCGGGTCGCGCTTGGCGGCCCAGACCGCCGCGAAATGGCCGATGGCCCAGATCGCAAGGCCGACCAGCCAGAGGCGGAGGCCGAGCCCGACGGCGCCCGCGAGCGTGCCGTTCATGATGGCGATCGAGCGCGGAGCGCCGCCGAGCAGGATGTGCTCGGTCAGCGCCCTATGAACCGGGACGCTGAAGCCCGGCACGTCGGCAAGCTGTTCGAGAACAGCCGCCATCAGACGAGCGCTCCGCCGCCGAACGAGAAGAAGGACAGGAAGAAGGAGCTGGCGGCGAAGGCGATCGACAGGCCGAAGACGATCTGAATGAGCCGGCGAAAGCCGCCCGAGGTGTCGCCGAAGGCGAGCGTCAGGCCGGTCACGATGATGATGATGATGGCGATGATCTTGGCGACCGGGCCTTCGATCGACTCCAGGATCGATTGGAGTGGCGCTTCCCACGGCATGGACGAGCCGGAGGCGTGCGCTGCGGAGGTGAACATCAGGCTCAGGGAAACGGCGGCGGCCGCGTTGGCCATGGTGCGGCAGCCGCGCGCGAGGGTACGGATCATGACGGGTCTCCTGTCGGGTTGGGGGTGACGGGGGTGATGTGGTAATCGCCATCGGGGCCGAGCCCTTCGACGCGCGCGAGTTCGGCGAGGCGGCGCTGCGAGCCGCGGCCGGCGAGGACGGCGACGAGATCAATCGTCTCGGCGATCAGGGCGCGCGGGACAGTAACGACGGCTTCCTGGATGAGCTGCTCGAGGCGGCGCAGCGCGCCGATGCCGGTGCCGGCGTGGATGGTGCCGATGCCCCCGGGATGGCCGGTGCCCCAGGCCTTGAGGAGATCGAGCGCCTCGGAGCCGCGCACCTCGCCGATCGGGATGCGGTCGGGGCGCAGGCGCAGCGAAGACCGGACCAGCTCGGACAGCGTCGCCACGCCGTCCTTGGTGCGCATGGCGACGAGGTTGGGCGCGGCACATTGCAGCTCGCGCGTGTCCTCGATGATGACGACCCGATCGGCGGTCTTGGCGACCTCGGCGAGTAGCGCATTGGTCAGCGTCGTCTTGCCGGTCGAGGTGCCGCCGGCGACCAGGATGTTAGCGCGCGAGGCGACGGCTTCGCGCAGGACCCCGGCCTGGTCCGTCGACATGATCCCGGCCGCCACGTAGTCGCCGAGGCTGAAGACCGCGACCGCGGGTTTGCGGATGGCAAAAGCGGGCGCCGCGACGACTGGGGGCAGCAAGCCCTCGAAGCGCTCGCCGGTTTCCGGCAGCTCGGCCGAGACGCGCGGGCTGCGTGGATGGACTTCTGCACCAACATGGTGCGCGACGAGGCGGACGATGCGCTCACCATCGGCGGCGGACAGCCGCTCTCCCGTATCGGCCAGGCCCTCGGAGAGCCGGTCCACCCATAGACGGCCGTCGGGATTCAGCATGATCTCGACGACGGCGGGGTCTTCGAGGAACTGGGTGATGGATGGGCCGAGCGCGGTGCGCAACATGCGCGCGCCACGTGCGAACGCCTCCGGTTTCTGGCTTGTGGTGGTCACGTCAGCCCCGCTTTCTCACGGGGCTGGAAAGACGGTCCCCGGATCGGGGATGATTAAAAGGACACGGAATCGAGCCGATTCAACAAGTATCGGTCGTAGTAGTAACGTGGCGTGCAAATACAGGAGAACGGCGGTGACGCGCCGGTCTTGATCGGTTGCCCGCGGCTTCTATGAGGCGCCGTCGGCATCTGCGGCGGCTGAGTCGCCGACATCTTCAGCGACTTCCTGTCTGAGCTTCGGGCCTTGCGCCAAACGGCGACCGAGCGCGGCGATGAAGCCTTCATAACGTTCCGCAGCCTTGGCGCGCGCGGCCTGGGCGGCGGGCTCGGGAAGCGCCGGCGTCGTCGCCAGCCAGAAGCGGATGAACACCGCCAGCGTCTCGACCGATATGCCGACATCCCGTTCGATGCGCGTCATCCGGCGATCCAGCTGATCGAGACGTTTGGCCACGATCGCCTCGCGCCGTTCGGCGTCATCGGGCGACAGGAAGGATGCGATGGCGGCTTCGGCGATCAGCGAGAGCGACTGCTCACGTCTTGCCGCATGGGCCGCGAGCATCGTCATGATCTCCGGGTCGAGATAGACGGAGATCTGCGCCTTCTTCTTGCGTCCGGTCATGGCGCTACAGCTCCATGCCGTCATTGGGATCGAGCGCGACCTGGCGGGCGACGCCGCGCATAACCCGCGTCAAGCGCTGATTGCGCGTGGCGTCGTCTTCGGTATCATCCGGCAGATCGATCTCAAATTCGTTGTCGATCGGCGCCTTCTTCTCGACAGGCTTCACCCGGTTGAGCTCCGGCTGATGGCGCCGCTCCGACTCGGTCGGATCTTCGTCGTCGCCGGCGCCTGTCTCCGAGGCCACACCGCCGCCGATCTCTGGACGCGCCGGGATCGGCAGCTTGCTCCAATCGTCGGGGCGCCCTTCGGCCGGCCGTGTCAGTTGGGGCGGCGGCAGGATGCGCTCCTTGAAGCGGGCGTCCTCGTAATAGCGCGCCTTCTTCGCGCGGATCGGCGGCGTCCCGGCGACCATGACGATCTCATCGGTAGGCGGGAGCTGCATGATCTCGCCGGGCGTGAGGAGCTGGCGCGCGGTTTCCGAGCGCGACACCATCAGATGCCCGAGCCAGGGCGAAAGGCGATGACCGGCATAATTCTTCATCGCCCTCATCTCGGTGGCGGTGCCGAGCGCATCGGACACACGCTTGGCGGTGCGCTCGTCATTGGTCGCGAAGTTCACGCGCACATGGCAGTTGTCGAGGATCGAGTTGTTGGGGCCGTAAGCCTTCTCGATCTGGTTCAGCGACTGTGCGATCAGGAAACTCTTGAGGCCGTAGCCCGCCATGAAGGCCAGAGCGCTCTCGAAGAAGTCGAGCCGGCCGAGCGCCGGAAACTCATCGAGCATGAGCAGCAGTCGATGACGGCCTGCCTTCGCCTGCAGATCCTCGGTGAGGCGCCGTCCGACCTGATTGAGGATCAGGCGGATGAGCGGCTTGGTGCGGTTGATGTCGGAGGGCGGCACGACGAGGTAGAGCGTCGTCGGCCGCTTGCCGCCGACCATATCGGCAATGCGCCAGTCGCAGCGCCGCGTGACCTCGGCGACCACGGGATCGCGATAGAGACCGAGGAACGACATGGCGGTCGACAGCACGCCGGAGCGTTCGTTGTCCGATTTGTTGAGCAACTCGCGCGCTGCACTGGCGATGACCGGGTGCGGCCCGGCCTCGCCGAGGTGAGCGGTCTTCATCATGGCGGCGAGCGTCGACTCGATCGGCCGCTTCGGGTCGGAGAGGAAGGCCGCGACGCCGGCGAGCGTCTTGTCCTCCCCGGCATAGAGGACATGCAGGATCGCGCCGACGAGAAGCGCGTGGCTCGTTTTTTCCCAGTGGTTCCGCTTCTCGAGGCTTCCTTCCGGGTCGACTAGGATGTCGGCGATATTCTGAACGTCGCGGACTTCCCACTCGCCGCGCCTCACCTCGAGCAGCGGGTTGTAGGCCGATGATTTGGGGTTGGTCGGATCGAACAGCAGCACGCGGCCGTGCCGGGCGCGAAAGCCCGCGGTGAGCTGCCAGTTCTCGCCCTTGATGTCATGGACGATCGCCGAACCCGGCCAGGTCAGCAGCGACGGAACGACCAGGCCGACGCCCTTGCCCGAGCGCGTCGGCGCGAAGCAGAGCACATGCTCGGGCCCGTCGTGGCGCAGATAGTCACGCTCGTAGCGGCCGAGCACCACGCCGTCGGGGCCGAGCAGCCCGGCTGACTTCACCTCCTCCTTCTCGGCCCAGCGCGCCGAGCCATAGGTTTCGGCATTCTTCGCCTCGCGCGCGCGCCAGACCGACATGCCGATCGCGACGGCGATGGCGATGAAGCCGCCCGAGGCGGCGATCATCCCGCCCTGGGCGAAGATCTCCGGCGCATAGGCGTCGTAGAAGTACCACCACCAGAAGATCGCCGGCGGATAGTAGATCGGCACTCCAGAGACGACGAACCAGGGAGCGCCGAGCTGGGCCTGAAAGCCAAGGCTCCAGGCGACATACTGCGTCGCGCCCCAGGTGGCGACGAGGACGATCAGGAAGACGACGGCGATCTGGCCCCAGAGGATTTTGGTCGCGGACATGGCGGCGGTCCTTTCTTGTCGAATGTTAGAGGCCGAGCCCCCGCTTGCGGCCGAAGCTCCAGTCGACGCCGCCGTCGCCGCGGGCGACCCCGGAGACGTGTTTGCCGAGCTGTTTTTCGAGCGATGGCGACCAGGGCACGAGCTGGAAGCCGAGACCGTCATCGATCATCGCAAAGCGGCCGGATGCGAGCGCGAGCCGCTGGCGATAGGCGCCAGCGACATACTCGCCGTTCCCCGCCGGCTTGAACGGCTGGCCGGTCTCGGTGGCGAGCTTGTCGGCCACGGCCTCGAGCTCGCGGCGGCGAAGCGTGTCGATCAGGTTGCGAGAGAAGATGACGCGCTTTCCCTGCCGCTCCGCCAATCCTTCAGCGACGAGATGCTCGGCGCGCTTCTCCAGCGCCTGGCGCACCTCGGCGCCGAAGCCGCCGTCCGATAAGACCACCGGCTCTCGGGCGATCGCCTGCCGGTCGAGCCAGGTCGCGCCCGAGGCCGCCACCTGTGCGCCGAGACCCAGATCGGATCGCACGGCGAGCGCCGCCCGGCGCTGGCCGCGCGCGTCGTCGAACTTGCGCAGCTCGACGATGGAGCCCGGCGCGCTGTCGCCTGCGGCATCGAGATCGGCGAGCTTGATGTGGTGGGTGCGTCCATCGACGCCATCGACCACAGCATAGGCGGTGCCCTGCAGCTCGTCGTCGAGACCGCGGGCGACGAGCCGGCCGACGATCGGCGTGTCGAGGCTCTCGGCCGCGAGCACATAGCCGGCCGAGCCGCGCTCGATGCCGCGCTCGGTCAGGGCGCGGTGCATGCGCTTGATGATGTCGCCGCGCTCGCCGAGCTCGCGTAAGGTCGCCTTGGCCTTGTCGTCGATCATCCACTGACCCGGCCCCACCTCGGTGGCCAGGCCAAGACTTTCGAGCTTGCGCAGGCGGCCGACCTTTTCGACGCTGTAGGCATCGGGCTGGCGACCCGCGTCGGGGGCGACGTCGATGACGCCGGTCTCGCGAGCGTCGCGGACGAGCTGGCGGTCGAGTTGGGTCCATCGCTCGGCGCCGATCTGCCTCTCCAGCGAGCGGCGGATGTCGTGGTCGGTGCGCGGGCCGAGCTCCTGGGTGATGAGGTCGCGCGCGCGGTCGCGCATGCCCTCCTTGATGTAGTCGCGCGAGATGACGAGGTCCTGGCCGTCGTCGCGGACGCCGCGCACGATCAGATGGACATGCGGATGCTCGGTGTTCCAGTGATCGACCGCGACCCAGTCGAGCCGCGTGTCGAGATCCTTCTCCATCTGCCCGACCAGATCGCGGGTGAAGGATCTGAGGTCGGACATCTCCACCGCGTCGTCGGGCGAGACGATGAACCGGAAATGATGCCGGTCGTCCTGGCACCGCTCGGCGAAGGCGCGCCCGTCCGCTTCCTCCGTCCCCGGCCCGAACAGCCGCGCCTTCTCCCCGTCCCGGGTCACGCCATCACGGCGCAGATAATCGAGATGGGTGCCGAGCGGCGCCGCCCGCGCCGAGTGGCGCACGACGCGCGCCTTGATGACGGCGCCGCGCGTGCGCGCGGTGATGAGGCGGTTCGCCTGGATGCTCGCGCGCTGGCCGCGTCCGAAGCGGGAGCGGCTGGCGGAGACGATGCGGCCCGAGCGCGAGACGCCGCCGCCCGCCTTCTTCGCTGCGGCGAGCGCCTGTGCGATGAAGGGCCGCGCCGATTGCGCACGGGTCGAGCGGATGCGCCCAGGCCGGATGCGAAACTCGCGCTCATCGGCCATGGCGCGACCCCGCAATGTGCGAAAAATCGAAGAGATGCAGTGTATTAGGCTTACGCCGCACATTGCGAAGCAATGCGGCAAGGTGCGCAGCGCGCCGGAAAACCCAGCAAAACCAACCGCCCGACCGACGCACAATGTGCGCCCTTTTATCCTGCCATCGTGCGGTTGTTGTGCCTGCCTCTCTCCCCTGCGCCCTCCATGCTACGCGGGGATGCGAAACGCCACGAAAGACGCTCTCGGCGCTCATCGTGGCGCTCCGGGGTCGGCGCGTGCGACGACAAGGGGCGCATCGGACGCTTCGGACGCTTCTGTCGGATCGAGCGAACGCGCCGCGACGGAGGAGCGGCTGTCATCCGAACGTGCTGCCGATGACCGCGAAACGGCGGCGCGAGCGTCGGCTGAGCGCACGACGAATAGCGGCGCCTCGCGCCAGTCGGGCGGCGGCGGCGGTGCGACAGGCGGCATGCTGGATGGCGCACTGGCCCCGAGCTGCGGAGCGATCAGCGCGACATAGGCGCGCGTTTCGGCCGGCAGAGCGCGGCCCGTTTGAAGATGCGCGTCGTAGCGCGCCGGGCCCGCATTGTAGGCCGCGAGCATCGCCGGGATCGTGCCGTAGCGGTCGTACATTTCGCGCAGATACGCGGCGCCCGCGAGGATGTTGTCGCGCGGATCATAAGGGTCGCGGCCGAGCCGATAGCGGACGCGAAGCTCGGCCCAGGTGTTGGGCATGACCTGCATCAGTCCCATGGCCCCAGCCGACGACACGGCGCGCACGTCGCCCGCGCTTTCGGCGCGTTTGACGGCGACGATCCACGCCTCGGGAATGCCGAAGCGCTGCGAGGCTTCCGCGATGAAGGCAGCGTGCGGTTCGGCGGATGCCGTGCGCGCCGGTGGCGAGGATTGCGCATGGGCAGCGCCCGTCACGCTCGCCCCGACAAGCAGGCCGCGAAGGAGAAGGAGAGCCATGCGCCGGGCGGATGGATACCGCCCGGGCGCACTCCGCTGGCTCGTCGATGTTCGGCGAGCAAACATCGATCAGTCCTTCTCGGAGCGGTCGCGCGGACGCGACCAGTGCAGCGACCAGGCGCTGCCGGCATCATCGTCGCGGAACAGATTGGCGCGGATCGGGTGCGGCAAGGCCGGGTCGTCGATGAGCACTGCGATATATTCGCCTGCGCGTTCGCCGGTGCGTTTCCAGCCCGCGCCGATCTCCGCGCCGGCTTCGGCCTTGCCGTCGTCGCTGGCGTGAACGCGGTAGTCGGGCGCATTCTCGGCATCGGAATGTTCCGCCGGAACGATGACGACGTCGCGGAAGAGCGTGAACGTCTCCAGCTTCCCGGCGAAGCCGGTCTCCTGGCGAGTGAATTGACCGATCTGAGGCATGGCTGCTTCCTTTGCGGTGGCGTTGGGAAAGCCATCGACGGGCACCGCTCCCGCCGCTGGCGAGGCGATCACCGCGTCGGCGCGCGCCATTCGAAGCGGCCGGTTCCTTCCTCGTCGGTCCACAGCGGGACCGCGCGGCCGATGATCTGGTCGGTGGAGGTCAGGCCGAAATAGCGACCGTCGAGGCTGTCGCGGACCTGCCAGTTCATGAGGAAGACTTCGCCGGTCGCGATGCGGCGGCAGCCCCGCCAAACCGGCAGATCGCGGCCGATGCGATCGCGCTCCAGCGCCGCGCCGACCGCGACGCCATCGACGGTGATGGTGAGGTTCGAGCGGCAGACGGTCTGCCCGGACACGCCGAGGATGCGCTTCAGGAGCGGCACGCTCCTGGGCAGGTAGCCGCGTGTCGCAAGGTAGGTTGCGAGCGGCTCGGGCGCGTCGACGGCGACAAGATCGGTGACCTCGAAGGGACCGTCGAATTCGATCGTGTAGAAGCCGATCGGCGCGCTGGCCGATGCGTTCCAGATGAGCTTGATGGGCATCTGGGTGAGCGCCGGATAGCCGACGCCCATCGCAGCGAGCGCCGTCACCAGGATGAGGCGGGAGCGCCTCATAGCCCGGCGCTCCGGCGCAGGAGGAAGGCGCGATGGTGCTCGAGCGTGTAGGCGCGCGGCTGGTGGCCGGCTGCGAGGCGGTTATGGACGTGGCGCCAGTGATCCGGCGACACGGCGTCCGGCTCGATCCCGACGGCTTCCACGGCATCGATGTGCCGCAGCACCGCTTCGACCTTGGGCCAGCCCTCGAGCCTGAGCAGGATTTCGCCACCGGGGCGCACGGAGGACAGCGTCTGATACGGCTGGCCCGGCCGGATCGCGCGCACGATGTCGATGCGCGAGACGATTGTGCCGAAGTCGTTCGCCGCCCATCGCACGAAGGCGAAGATGGTATCGGGCTGGAAGGAGACGACGCGCCGACGCCGATCGAGTATCTGTTCGTGCGCCTCGCGGCCGAACCTGATCCAATGCTCGATCTTCTTCTCGATCCAGGTGAGCTCGACATGCGTCATGTCGTCGTGCGAGCACGGTGACGGCATCGGGCCGCCGCGCACGCGGAGAGCCGCGATGCCGGTCACGAGGAGGCTCCTTCGGTCGGTGGGAATTCGCGCGCGAGCAGCTCGCGCAGCATGTCGGCGACGGTGACGCCGCGGCCGAAGGCGGCGATCTTGATCCGGCCACGCAGCTCGGGCGTCACGTCGATGGTGAGCCGGGCGGTGAACGCAGCGGTGTCGTTTGTACGCGGCGCGGTCTCGGCCGCCTTGATCCAGTGATCGGGATCGGCGGGGCGCGCTGCGAAGCCGCGACGGGACGCTCGTTCGCTCATAGCGCGCTCCCACCTAGAGGAAGATGGAGGAGTTCGTCCGCCAGCGCGGCGATCTCGCGCGCAGCCGATGTGGCCTGCTCGCATTCGCTGGCGAGACGGCCCGTCTGCGCGGCGGCGGCGAAGGCGATGCGCTGGCCGATGGTGGTGGCGAGAACGGGCGGATCGTGATCGGCCAGGGTCTCGGCGGTCTCGCGCGCGAGAATGGTGCGCGCGCCACAGCGATTGAGCACGAAGCGGGCGACGAGCTCGGGGCGATAGATGCGCGCTTCCTTCAGAAGCGCGAGCATCTCGGCCGAGGCCCAGCCGTCGAGCGGCGACGGCTGCACCGGGATGACGACCAGGTCGGCGGCGAGCAGCGCCGAGCGCATGAGGCCGGCGACCCGCGGCGGTCCGTCGACGATGACGTGATCGGCGTCCTTCGCCAGTTCCGGCGCTTCACGATGGAGCGTGTCGCGCGCCAGGCCGACGACGCCGAAGAGGCGCGGCAGGCCCTCATGGCTGCGCTGCTGCGACCAGTCGAGCGCCGAGCCCTGCGGGTCTGCATCGATCAGCGTCACGCGCTGGCAGCGCGCGGCGAGTTCGCCGGCGAGGTGCAGCGCGAGCGTCGTCTTGCCGACGCCGCCTTTCTGGTTGAGGAACGCGACGATCATCGCGCACCTCCAGGCCCGTCGTCGAGCGGCAGCCGATCTGCGGCGAGCGGTTCGCTCCCCTTCCGGCCCGCCCGGGAGGGGGCGCTCAGCCCCGGCTTCTTGCCGGTGGCGCGCAGGCTATCTGCGGCGATGCGGATGAGACTTTCCACATCGCGCGCGCGCTCTTCAAAGTTAGATTCTGGGTTAGACTCTAAGTTAAGGGCGCGATTCCGCCCGCGTTTTCCAGATCTTAGACCCGGTTTGGGTTCCTGATAGCACGAGCCTCGGGTTCCCGATGGCACGATAGTGCGGGTTCCCGATAGCACGAGGCCGTCCCCAGCTTTCCCACAGGCCGCGAGGGGCTCGAAGGCGAGCAGCGTGCGACCGCCGATCTCCACTTCGAGCGAGAGGAGGTAGCCCGGCAGCGGCTGGCGCCGCACGATGTCGCGCAGTTCGAAGGCGAAGCGTTTGAACGGCGACAGGCTGCCGGATTTGAGATGGAGGTGACGAAGATCGAAGCGCCAGCCGTCCCGCTGGCGGCCGCCGTGCTTGCGTACGAGGCGGTAGAGCCAGCGGTCGAGGCCGCCAGTGAGATCGAAATAGGCGGGATCGATGGTGAGGATGAGGGCGTCGTCGAGGACGGCCTTGTAGAACCAGTCCGGGACGATGAGCTCGATGCCGTCGGGCCGCCCGTCACGGTCGGTCCGCTCCTGCCATTCGTTGATCCAGGAGAAGCGATGGCGGCGGCCCTCAGCGGGCTGGCGGATCGACGTGGAGACGGTCGTGGACTGGAGACGGTCGAGCGCGGCTTTGAGGCGCTGATAGTCCCGCATGGATGTGCCGCGTCCGACATAGGTGAGGATTTCGTAGGGCGTCGCCGCCATCAGGCGCGAGGTGCGAAGTCCGGCATCGCGCGCCTCGACGATCTGGCTGGCCGCCCAGATCAGGATGTCGGCGTCCCAGATCGTCGCCATGCCGTGGTCGGGCACGGCTTCCACACGGATGGTGACGTCGCCGGCCGCGAAGTCGATCGGCGCGATGCGATGGGATTTGGAGAGGGAGAAGAAGGGATAGGCCATGAGATCCTGCGCGTCTCGTGGCGCGAAGTCGCCCGGGAGCGCCCGGAACAGATCGAGTTGCCCACGCTCGGAAGGGTGACGACGCCGCACCGCCATGAAGGGACCGCGGTCAGCGGGCGTAGCGACCGGCGATCTGGCCGGTCGAAGGCGCCTGGCGCTTCGCCGGCAGGACGGAGCCGCGGGGATCGGAGGTGGAGGTGACCGCGCCGCGCGCCGCCCAGGCTTCGAGGTCGTCTACGGCATAGACGACGCGGCCGCCGAGCTTGCGATAGGCTGGGCCGGTCCCATAGGTGCGGTGCTTTTCCAGCGTGCGCGCGGACAGGCTGAGAAATTCGGCGGCTTCCTTGGTGCGCAGGAAGCGCGGCGGCAAAACGGCGAGATCGGGTCGCATGGATCGGGCCTCCGTCAGGGTGTTGGCGGCCGCTGCGGATCAGCGGCGGGCGACAACCACGGTGGCGGAGGAAAACCGGCGGGATGCAGGGAGATGTTGGGGGGTATCGAAATCGCCCACCGGCGAAGGATCGGGGGCGGCTATTATCGCCGTCGGTGACGCAACAGTTTCCGGTATCCGCCGGCGATCATCGCCCGGGCGTCGCGCAGCAGCGCCTTTACGCCATGACGGGCCGAAGAGGCCTGCCACGCATCCCGGTCGAGATGGCCGATCCTGAAGAGGATTTGCGCGATCTCCTGCTGGGTCGCTCCGGCGCGATGCCCGTCGATTGCTTGCAGCATCTTGCGCAACCGCGTGCGCTGTTGGCGCGTCAGACGCGTGTCCGGCGGAATGGTGCGGCCATTTAACGCCGAGAGGAGCCGACGGACGGCTTCCAACCTGTCGAAACCTTCGAGGTCGAGCGGAATCACGGCTGCCGCAGCCACCGCGCCGCTTGCGGCGCGGTGGTCAACGATCTGAACATACTGGCCATTGCCGAAAGCATAACGAAAGGCGGCGGTTTCGCCGTCATAGGTGGAGGGGCCAAGCCCACTCGTTGCGACGTGTTCACCCGCAACGGCCCCTCCGAAGTCGGATGGCGCTTCGGTCAGGACGACGACGCTGGTGTCGTCCTGAGGTAGCCACAATACCGGAGCTTCAGGTGCTGGAGTGCGCGGATCGACCGGGAAATCGCAACCCCCACCGCTGCCGGATCTGGTCGGTCAGCGTCTTTGGATTGCCCGTCTCAGCAAGAGCGTCGAAATCAGCGTCATAGGCTTCATTGCGGCGGAGCCACTCCCAGGCCAGGTCGGATGCCGTCAATCCATCCAGATGGTCGTATTCCGCCGAGGAGCGCCATGCCGATGCATCAGGTGTCATCGCAAACCCCTCAAGTTCTGCATTTTTGGGGCTCTACGATTCCCCTGTGGGTTGCATCGGGGAAGTCAATGATCTGTCAGCAGGTGATGCCGCAGCGGCATCACGCGGACGGGCGCTGCTGGCTTTCCCGGACCAGCTCTCGATAGCCGTGCTCGGCCATCCAATGCGCCCGAGCCAGGTGGGAATCGTGAATGCGACGGCATCGTTGGGGATCGCAACCGGGGTCGAGCCCAAACAGGACATGGACCGCTTCCCGCCAATCCGCTCCGTCGCGCTCGGCATCCAGGAGCCGCAGGTAGAGCTTCATATGCTCACGGTCATACGGCGTGAGCGTATTGCCAGACGGCGGCTCGTCCAGATGCGTCGTTCTTGGCTGTTCCATCAAGCTACCATAGTCGCCCGCTCACAACTCGTTAACCGTCTTGCGAGGCCGAACGACCCCTTTGCACGACAAGAGTGGCGACTACATGATCCCGCCTAGCGCTGCCGATCGCCCCTATCGTGCAGAAGCAGCACGCCTTCACCCTTGTCGGTGGAGAGGAGGACGATCCCTGCGGATTCGAGCGCCCGGCGCACCTGATCCCGCGTCGATTCAAACACCTCAAGGCGGTTTCCCGACTCAAGGCGCTTGAGGGCGGTCAGCGATACTCGGGCCTCGTCAGCGAGCGTCTCCTGCGTCCAACCCAGCAACGCGCGTGCGGCCCGTGATTGACGGGCGGTGATCATGCATGATCACCTCCCATCACGGACGGCACGCACTCCAGAACTACGACTAAAATAGTCGTTCTTGGCCGCAATGCTAATCAAAAATGCGGCTGCAGGCGCTTCCTTGTCGGCTCATCGGCCGCGGCTGATTCGGTCGCGCCGAAATGGCGGCCCCGGCCTTTCGGCCGGGGCCTGTCCCGCCGCCTCAGTCGCTGCGGCGGCCGTTGGGGCGGGACCAGATGAGGCTGAAGGTGTCGCCGTCCTCGTCGTCGAAGAGGTTGGCGTAGATCGGGGCGTTGAAGCTCGGATCGTCAAGCTTGAGGCCCAGATAGTCGCGGCCCTCGTTGGAGCGCTTGGACCAGGCGGCGCCGATCTCGGCGCGGCCGACCAGGACCCGGTGGCTGGGGGCGTTCTCGCCGCTGGCGCGGGTGTCGGGAACGATGCGCACGTTCTTGGCCTGGACGCTGAGGGTGACGATGTCGCCGGTGAACTCGTTCGAACCGGTCTTCTTGAAGGTGCCGATGGTCGCCATTGTAAGTCTCCGTTTTCCGTTTCGAGCCCGCACCATTGCGACCTCGATGGCGATCGACCGGCCGGAGGCGAGCGCCGACACATCGCTTGCGACCGCAGCGCAGCGGAGGATGGCGCAGGCGCGACTTTGTTGTTTCGCGAGGAATGACGGCGCAGCCGGCAGGGGAAGAAAGTCGGGGCCAGCCGTTGTGGCATAGGCGCTCGAGGCTGTCAACGGCGGTCGGATTCCAGGCCAGCGTGGCGGAGTAAAAGCAGGCCACTGGCGTTGAGGGTGGCGGATATGGCAGGGGCCCCGATCGGGGCCCCTGCCATATCGCGCTGTCGGGATTGATCAGGGGATGATCTCGCCGGTTTCTGGATCGGCTTCGTTGGCGGTGGTCTGTTTTTGCCCCGCCGCGGCGGAGGCGCGCCGGCGGCCGGCCGATTGTTTGAGGCGGTAGCTGTCGCCGTTCATGGCGAGGATGCTGACGTGGTGGGTCAGGCGATCGAGCAGCGCGCCGGTGAGGCGCTCCGATCCCAGGACGGACGTCCAGTCCTCGAAGGGCAGGTTCGAGGTGACGATGGTTGAGCCGCGCTCGTAGCGTTGCGAGAAGATCTCGAACAGGAGCTCGGCGCCGGTCGGCGACAGCGGCACATAGCCGAGCTCGTCGACGATCAGCAGCTTGACCGCCTGCAACTCGCGCTGGAGCCTGAGCAGGCGCTTCTCGTCGCGGGCTTCGAGGAGCTGGTTGACCAGCGAAGCCGCCGTCGTGAAGGCGACGGAGAAGCCCTTCTGGCAAGCGGCCAGCCCGAGCGCGAGGGCGACATGGGTCTTGCCGGTGCCGCTGTTGCCGAGCGCGATGATGTTCTCCCGGCGCAGGATGTAGCCGCAGCGCGCCAGCTCCAGCACGAGCATCTTGTTCAGGCTCGGGATCGCCGTGAAGTCGAAGGTGTCGAAGCTCTTCACCGCTGGGAAGCGCCGCCCGGATCCGCCGCTCGACCGTGCGCCGCTCCCGGTCGATCAGTTCGAGCTCGACCAACCGTAGCAGGTAGCGGGGATGATCGACGCCGTCGCGGAGCATTCCCGTGCCACCTTGTCGTACTCGCGCAGGACGGTTGGCAGCTTCAGTTGCTTGAGGTGGTGCGCCAGCAGGACCTGCGGCGTTCCAGCGGTCGTGCCCGCCGGCATCGTCTCTTTCCCCGAGCCCGTCATGCCGCGGCTCCCGGCAGGAGCACGGCGTAATCGGCCGCCGAGGTCGTCTTCACCGTAGTCCTCGGCAGATACGGATAGGCCGCCAGATCCAGACGGGCCGGGCGCCGTTCCAGCCGCGCCAGCGCGATCAGCTTCACCGCATCGAAGCCGATCGCGCCCAGCCGGATCGCCTCGCCGACGGCGAAGCTCACGACCTCGCGCGGCAAGGCCTCCAGCAGCCGCAGCACCTGGATGAACTCGCGCTTGCCGCGATTGCCCATGCGCGCTTCCAGGAGATGGCGCAGGTGCTGGAAGGCCTCGGGCAGGTCCCAGCCCTGCAAGGCCGCGGCCTGGTCGAGGGCGTTCGGCTTCTCCTCGATTAGCGCCAGATAGTGCAGCGGATCGGAGACGAACACGCCCGTCCCGTAATTGCGGGGATGGCGGGCAATCTCCTCGCCCCGGCACAGGATCACGACCTCCTCGACGAAGCCCTTCACCACCACGTCCTGGAAGCCATAGGCCGTCGGGACCGAGTAGTCGTTCGACCGATATCGGACCAGCGCCGTCGACGAGACCCGCGCACCACGCTTCTCGCACGGCTCCAGCGGCACTGCCGGCAAGGGCGCAAGACCCCGAGATCGGCAACAAGCCGCTCTCCGATCGTCTGGGCATGCCGGCCGGCCCGCTCGTCCTGTCGCCGGCGGCAGCGCTCGGCCAACATCGCGTTCAGTTCGGCGAAGCTCGCCGCCAAAGGGATCGGCGTCATGAAGTTCGAGCGGGCATACTTCACCAGCCCCTCGACCTTGCCCTTGTCATTGCCCTTGCCCGGGCGCCCGAACCGATCCCGGAACAGATAGTGGCTCACCAGCTCCGTGAAGGCCCGCGTCCGCTCGCGCCGGCCATCGCCGCAGATCTTCGCCACCGCAATGCGGGTGTTGTCATAGAGGATCGACAGCGGCACACCGCCGAAGAAGCCAAAAGCCGAGACGTGACCGTCCAGGAACGCTTCCGTCGTCTCGCGCGGATACGCCTTCACGAAGCAGGCATCCGACTGTGGCAGGTCCAGGCAGAAGAAGTGGATCTTCTGCCGCACGCCGCCGATCACCGCCAGCGCCTCGCCAAAATCCACCTGGGCGTGACCGGGCGGATGGGCCAGCGGAACGAAGGTCTCGCGGCCCCGCGCCCGGCAGAGCCGCACATGGTCCTTCACCACCGTGTAGCCGCCGGCAAAGCCGTGCTCGTCCCGCAGCCGCTCGAAGATCCGCTTCGCCGTATGGCGCTGCTTCACCGGAGACGCCCGGTCTCCGTCCAGGATCGCCTCAATCACCGGCAGCAGCGGACCGAGCTTCGGCTTCTCGACCGGCTTCGTGCGCGTGTAGCCCGGAGGGATCGAGAACCGGCACATCTTGGCGATCGTTTCGCGGCTCAGCCCGAACACGCGAGCCGCTTCCCGTCGGCTCTGCTTCTGATTGAAAACGAAATCGCGAACCGCCGCGTAGACCTCCACAGCGAACATCCCCGCCGACCCCGAAAGGGATCAGCCTATCCAGTGGACGACTTTTACGCCGCCCGCGCCCGCACAAACGCAGGCGCTTCACTGGATGGTTTTCTCACCGCCCTGCACACTCGCTCCAGCATACGGGATGACCGGACCTGATTCAGATAGCCCCAGATGTAGAGCCGGAGCATATCGCCGGGATGGAAGCCCGGCCGTCCAGTCGCAGCCGAGACTGCGCGTTCGAACCCGAGATCACCCAAGGCCAAGCTGTCGACGAACATATCGACTACGCGCACCAAGGCGTCGGGCGCAATGTAGTCGTCGATACTGGGCGGGAGTAAGCTGCCCTGCGTCCTATCCTGACCTTCTATGAAGCTCACCCGATACTCTCCCGGCGCGATGTAAGAGAAAGGCCCAGGTTACGAGGTGGCCATTCTGACATTCTTCCCATTTTTCTTGGATCTTCCGGTGCGGCTATTCGCAGCTTCATGCGGACGCTCGACGCCTTGTTCGTAAGTATGTTGAAGAAGGTGGTTCCGGAGTTCTATCCGTTCACCCAGAGCAACTCCGGTCAGGTCGGCGAGCCAAAGACCGTCGGCAGCGAGACGTATGGCCGTGAGCTGCACGTCGCTGTCGGTAGCCTCATGTCTTTCGAGCCGTTCCTGGAACCATTGCGTCCATGACACCCGCAGCTTCGGGTCCGTCAGCATCGAAATCGACAGTGCAGCCCAGGGGCTGCCCTTCGCACTTGGGTCCATATCGAACACGGCTTCAAGATAGGCACGGGTAAAGGCGCCATAGTGTTCGGCGTCCGCTTCCATGCGCCGGTCGAGGTCGTGTCCGAGCCTTTCGAGCAGCTCGTGAAAGACGGTGTCGATCAGCGCCTGCTTGCTCGGGAAATGGTGGGTAAACCCGCCCTTCGTCACTCCGGCTGCGTCGGACACGGCCTGCACCGTCACCGCAGCGAGGCCCTGCTCGACCGCGAGTTTGGCCGCATGGTCGAGCAGGGCGCGCCGCACCAACTCGGGCTGCTTGATGCGCGTGTAGGCGTTGCCCATGTCAGTGCGAGACGCTGTGCGACAGGGTGTTCATCACGATCACGCCCGACACGATGAGGGCGATCCCGACCAGCGCCCACGCGTCCAGGGCGAAGCGGAACACGACCACGCTGATGATGGCGGTGAGCACAATCCCCAGCCCGCCCCAGATCGCGTAGGCCACGCCGAGAGGAATGACCTTCAGGGCTTGCGACAGGAAGAAGAGCGAGGCGGCGAAGCACAGCGCCATGGCGACGGTGGGCAGAGGTTTGGAGAATTGCTCGGTCTTCTGGAGAAGGGATGACCCTGTGACTTCACAGGCGATGGCCAGGCCAAGCGAACCATAGGCGACCAAAAGCGGATTCATGGAATGTCTTTCCTAAACGAGGCTAGCAGCGGTAAAGATACCAAACGTCCGGTATCATGTCAAGAATCGGCCTCCCCTGAGGTGGGCGTCGCCTGGCGGCCGCGACATCGTTGATGCGGCCGAGAGTTTTGGCACAGCCTGGGGGTGTCCCCGCAGAAGGGGTCGGCCGAGACCTTGGCTCGGCCGCAGGGGAAGGCATTCCCCTTCCGGAGCCTCGCAGAAACGTCCCCATTGAAAAGTGTCAGAAATCCGCGTATATTTCTGACAGGAGAATGGTCGTGCAACGGTTGACCGAACAGATTCTGGCGTATGCCGAGCGGCTTCCGGAAGGAACGCCATTGGCAGCGAAAAGCTTGCTCCATCTCGGCAGTCGCGCCGGTGTGGATCAGGCCTTGTCGCGCCTCGCCGAACGGGGCCAGCTTATTCGCGCCGGACGGGGCGTGTATCTGCGCCCGGTCACGAGCCGGTTCGGCACGCGCGCGCCCTCGGTGGAACAGGCGGTCGAGGCGTTGGCGGCACAGCGCGGCGAAGTCATCGTGCCGAACGGCGCTGCGGCTGCGAACGCGCTGGGTCTGACAACGCAGGTGCCGGTGCGCTCCGTCTATCTGACGTCGGGGCGCAGCCGCACGATGACCCTGGGCAGGCAGTCGGTCGAATTGCGGCACGCGCCCCGCTGGCAGCTCGCTCTGGCCGATCGTCCCGCTGGACAGGCGGTTCGTGCGCTGGCCTGGCTCGGCCCTGAGAAGGCGGAAGCCGCGCTCAAGACCCTGAGGCGAAAGCTGCCGGCGACCGCCTTCGGCGAGTTGGTGGCGGCCGCGCCGCAGTTTCCGACCTGGCTTGCCCGGAGCGTCGGCAAGGCGGCTCATGGCTGACCCCTTCCTCTCCTTGTCGGCCGAAGACCGTCGGGACGCGCTGGGCGTGGCCGCCGATCGCTCGGGGCGGCCCGCCCACCTGCTCGAAAAGGATGTCTGGGTCGTCTGGGCGCTTCAGACCCTCTTCGGGTCCGCGCTCGGCGACCATCTCGTCTTCAAGGGCGGGACGTCGCTTTCAAAAGCCTATGGCGTCATTCAGCGCTTCTCCGAAGATGTCGATCTGACCTACGACATACGAGCGATCGCGCCCGATCTGGTGGGCGACAATGGCGAGGCCGTGCCGACGACGCGCAGCGAAGAGAAGCGCTGGTCGAAAGCGGTGCGCCACCGATTGCCGGAATGGGTTTCGGGCACGGTGCAGTCGCTGCTCATCGACGCCATTGGCGCACAGGGCGTTTCGGCGGCGACGCGGGTGGAAGGCGAGAAGCTCTTCATCGACTATGAGGCGACCTCCGCCGGCTCCGGTTATGTCGCGCCCAGCGTCATGCTGGAGTTCGGCGCCCGCTCGACGGGCGAACCGGCCAGCCCGCGTGACGTGATCTGTGACGCAGCGGGTCTGGTCGAGGGCGTGACGTTTCCCACAGCGACGCCGCGCGTCATGCACGCCGAGCGGACCTTTTGGGAGAAAGCGACCGCGATCCACGTCTTCTGTTTGCAAGAGCGGCTGCGCGGCGAACGCTTTGCGCGCCACTGGCATGACGTGGTCCGCCTTGACGACGCCGGGATTGCCGACGCGGCCGCAGCTGATCGAGATCTCGCTCTCGCGGTAGCGCGGCACAAAAGCATGTTCTTCGCGGAGAAGGCGGCAGACGGCGCGCCCGTCGACTATGAGGCCGCCGTTAACGGCTTGTTGCAGCTCGTGCCGAACGGCGAAGCGCGCACGGCGCTGGCCTCGGATTACGGGCACATGGTGGAAGACGGGTTGCTGCTTGAGGACGCCGAGCCCTTTGAGGGGCTGATCGAGCGGTGCGCAGACATCGCCGACCGGGTAAATCGCGCAGCAAAATAAAGAAGCGGGGGAAACATGGGGCTGTATGAGCGGTGGTGCGAATCCACCAGGGAAAAAGACAAGCGCAAACACTACTGGACCTATGTCGAGAAGGACGGTGGCCGCGACGAGATCAGCGGCGACCTCGCCAAGACCATTCGCTCC
Organism: Bosea sp. (in: a-proteobacteria); assembly: GCF_023953965.1. Taxonomy (NCBI): domain Bacteria; kingdom Pseudomonadati; phylum Pseudomonadota; class Alphaproteobacteria; order Hyphomicrobiales; family Alloboseaceae; genus Allobosea; species Allobosea sp. The sequence continues at coordinate 572,126 of NZ_JAMLIX010000001.1, read as the reverse complement.
CACTATGATCGCCTCGAGCGTATCGCTGAGGATGTCGAGCGCCTCGGCTACACGGTTGCCGCCAAGATCCTGAGCGAGGCGATGCCCCAGACGGCCAAAGGCCGCTCGGGAGATCTGGGCGAAATTCTCGCGACCGAGCTGGTGGAGGAAGAGATCGGCCTGCGCGTCCCCGTGCGCCGCCTTCGCTACAAGGACGGCCGCAACATGGCCATGCGCGGCGACGATTTCATCGGCGCCGGGTACGGCGGCGAGGACGAGAAATTGTGGCTTCTGAAGGGGGAAGCCAAGAGCAACAAGAAGCTCAGGAAATCCACTGTGACCAGCGCCCGCAAGGTGCTCGACCGCGACAGTGGCCGCTGCACGCCGGATTCGCTGCTGTTCGTCGCAAACCGCCTGCTCGAGAGCAATGATCCTGACGATAACGCGCTGGGTCGCGCTCTCCGCGATGAGGTAGGCGTGAAGTCGCTGCGCGCCGATCGCATCGACCACATGCTTTTCACCGTGTCGGGCAACGGCCCCCATGCCTCGCTGAAGGAAGACCTCGACGCTGCCGGGACCAATCGGGACCACTACGTCGTGAACATCCACGTCGAAGACCACCAGGACTTTATCGCGGCCATGTACCAGGGGGCGCAAGACCTTGGAGACGCCTGATGAGCTGACTGCTTTTCTCGCAACCGCGACCGTCGACGGCATCCTTGGCCGATTGCTCTATCGTGGCGCTGCGTGGTCGCTGATGCGGGAAGCGGGCGTATTGCCTCAGACCGCCCCGCCCTTGGGCGCCACAATCGAAACCGACCTTGCCGAACATGGTTTCGCGCTGCTTCGGGGCGCCATGGCGTTGCGCGCCCAGACCGGTGCATCGGACCTGACGAACAAGGCGTTCGAGCGGGCCGCCAACGCCTTTGAAGCCCTGGTGCGCAACGGCGATCCCGAGGCACCCGATCGGGGCTTTCGCCGCACCATCGCGGCTGCCGCCTATCACCTGGCCGGCTTCTCGGCCGTTGCCTATTCGCTGTTCAACGAGACGGCTGAAGATCTCAACGCATCGCCCGGCGAAACGGCGATCCGTCATCTCATCCTGCGCGATCTCGATCAGTTGCGCGGCTTCGTTCGCGACTGGCTCGGTGACGAGGCCCACGGCGACGAGCAGATGGGCGAAGCGCTGGGCGGCGATGAGCCCGACATCGACGACGTATTGTCGACCATTCTGAATACGACGATTTGCCGGGCTCTGGCCTTCTTCGACTTTGCTTTGGAAACAGGGGAAGAGGAGCCGATCGACGCCGCGCGCGATCTGTTGGCCACTGCCGTGAGCCTCGCCGGCAACGCCGGGAACGTCCCGCTGTGGTGGATTTCGAACCTCTGCCGCCACCTGATCGACGATCTCTGGCAGCATTCGCTGCACCGGAACCTGCCGACGGAGCCACCCGCTGGTACGGAGGAGAAGTATCCGGACCTGCGGCGGCTGTTCATCGGTTCGCTGTACGCCCGCAAAACGTCCGAGGTGGAGCTTTGGCCGTCCCAACGCGAAGCCGCCCGGCGATCCACCGATGTCTCCGACGACCTGGTCGTGGCGCTTCCTACCAGTGCAGGGAAGACGCGCGTTGCGGAAATCGCCGCGTTGATGACCTTGTCCTCGGCGCGTCGGGTGTTGATTGTCACGCCGCTGCGCGCGTTGTCGGCCCAGACCGAACGCTCCTTCCGCAAGACCTTCGCGCCGCTCGGGTTCAGCGTCTCATCGCTGTACGGCGCCAGCGGTCTTTCGGCGGGCGACGAGGATGCCCTGCGCACCCGCGAGATCATCATCGCCACACCGGAGAAGCTAGACTTCGCGCTTCGGAGCGATTCCTCCCTGATCGATGACGTCGGCCTGATCGTTCTCGACGAGGGTCATATGATCGGGCCCAGCGAGCGTGAGATCCGCTACGAGACGCTGGTTCAGCGCCTGTTGCGCCGCCCCGACGCGGCCGATCGCCGGATCGTCTGCCTCTCCGCGATCCTGCCGAGCGGGGACGAGTTGGACGACCTTACCGCCTGGATACGCTCCGACGAACCCGGCGAGCCCGTGCGTTCTGACTGGCGACCCACGCGCCAGAGGTTCGGCGCCCTAACCTGGCGCGGCAAGGATGCGCTCCTGCGGCTCGACCTCGACGACGGCGGTCCATTCCTTGACAAGTTCGTCGAGGAGATGCCGGCACGCGGAAGGGAGAAGAATCCCTATCCGCGCAAGAACTCGCACCTTGCCCTGTTCGCGGCGTGGGAATTCGCCGGCCAGGGTAAGCGCACCCTGATCTTCTCCACCCAGGCCAACTGGGTCGAGAGCTACGGCAAGCAGGTCGTTGATCTATGCAAGCGCGGCTATCTCGATTCCCTGCTCGACGACGAGGCTCCGATCGCACGCGCGTTGGAGGTCGGCAAGGAATGGCTGGGCGAGGACCATCCGGCGGTCGCCAGCTTGAAGGCTGGCGTCGCCATCCACCACGGCCGCCTGCCGAGCCCGTTCCTGCGTGAACTGGAAGTCCTTCTCTCAGAGGGCGTCCTCAAAGTCATCGTCGCTTCGCCGACGCTTTCCCAAGGGCTCAACCTCAACGCCGCCGTCCTGCTCGTACCGGCACTCTACCGGGCTGGCGAGAAGATCAAGGGCGAGGAATTCGCCAACGTCGCGGGGCGCGCCGGGCGCGCTTTCGTCGACGTCGAAGGCCTGATCGTCCACGTCATGTTCGACAAGACCGACTGGCGAAAGAAGGAATGGAGGAAGCTGGTCGCCTCCGCCAAGGCCCGAACCCTCAAGAGCGGCCTTATCCAGATCGTCGCCGAGATCCTTGAGCGGCTGTCGCGCGAGGGCGTGCTCGACCGTGACGATGCTTGGGAATATCTGGCCAATGCCCGGGAGGCCTGGAGATCGCCGACCGAAGAGGCTGAGGTAGCCGAACGTCTGGCCGCGGCCGGGGAGTACGACTCCGATTCCGACGCGGATGAAGATGATGAAACCGATGAGGACGACGAAGAGGAAACCATCGACGAAGAGCCACTGTCGCAGCTCGTCGAGCGCCTCGATGCCACCGTGTTCGGCCTGATCGAAGCGCTGGACGCTGATCGTGCCGATCTTCCAAAGTTGCTGGATGAAGCTCTCAAGGGATCGCTCTGGGCCCGGCAAATTGCCCACGAAGAAGAGGACGTCGCGCCCCTGCACAAGAAGGTGTTCGAGGCTCGCGCCGATCTTATCTGGAAGTCGACTACGCCGCAGGCGCGGCGCGGACATTTCGCAATGGGGGTTGGACTTGAAGCCGGCCTCTCCATCGACACCATGGCTGATGAACTGGCCCAGCTGCTCGATCGGGCCGACGGTGCGGCGCTGAGCGGCGACGTCGACGAACTCGCCGATGCGCTTGGTGGCCTGGGCGAGCGGTTGCTGTTCATGCGGCCCTTCATCCCCGACAAGAAGAACGCGCTGCCGGCGAATTGGAAAGCCATCCTGCGCGCGTGGATCTCAGGCGAGGAGGTCGCGAAGATCGGACCGCAGAACATGCGAGCGGTCGAAGAGGCCTTCACCTATCGCCTGGTCTGGGCGCTGGAAGCCGTCCGCACCCGCCGCATGTCGCTTGGCTGGTCACCGGAGACTGTGGCGGGCGGCGCTGCGGCCGCGGTCGAAACCGGCGTCCCGCAGTTCATGATGGCGATGTTGATCCGGGCGGGGCTTCCGTCACGGCGCGCGGCAATCGCGGCCATTCAGGACGCTGGGCCGATCTTCGTGACGCCCGCAGAGATGCGGGCCTGGCTCGAATCCGACGAGATCACGGCCTACACAGATGCCGGCGACTGGCCCACGCCCGACACCGCAGCGCTTTGGGCGCGCTTTCGCACCGAAGCCCTCAGCGGTGGAATCCAGAAATGGTCGGTCGAACGCTATAAGCGTCTGCTCGACATCGCGGCGCCTCCGCCTGCGGGCCTTTATCGAATCGTCACGGACGAGGGGGACGGACGAACTTGGCTCGAAACGCCTGACTACCAGCGGGTCGCGCCCTTCAAGAAGCCGGCGGTGGACCCAAAGCCCAGCCTCTTCTCGGGACGGCTACCGGGCAACACCAGGCTGGTCGAAGCCTTGCGCGTCGGCCGCGGAAAACTGCGGTGGCCGCCCGCTGATGCGTAGAGGGGAAAATTAGACATGCTCTATGCTTGGGTCGGCGATCAGAAGCGTGCACCGCTCGCCAAAGGCGAACACACCACCTGCCGTGACTGCGGCGGTCTGTTGACGGCGGTGATGCCCGTCGAAAACACGCCCCATTGGCGGCACAAGGCAGGGGACTGCGATCCGTGGAGCGAGCCTGAGGGGCCTTGGCATCTCGGCTGGAAAGAACTTTTCGATATGTCGTGCCGCGAGATCGCCCTGCGCGATCCGATGACCGGCGAACTGCATCGCGCCGATGTGCTGGTCGGCAGCGGCACCTCTCGAGCGACCGTGCTTGAGTTGCAGCATTCCTCAATCAGTGAGGACGAACGCAACGCGCGCGAAGCTTTCTATCGGCAAGGACATCGGATGTTCTGGCTGGTCCACATCCACAGCGAAAGCTCCTTTCTCGGAACCTACTTCAGCATGTCGCTCGATTTCGGCTCCCGCGTCGTAAACCTCGACGGCAAGGAATTCGCGGTCATGCGCTGGATGGGACCGAGCAAGCAGTTCATCGAGAAGTGGAAGCGCGCAAGCGCCCACGTCTTCTTCAATGCAGGTCCCTACATCTTTTACCTCGCTGGTCAGGGCGTCGCCTCTCGGTTGGGCGGCCCTTCCGGCGTGGTGAGTTTGCTCTCAGCCAGTTGACTCGCGATGAGTTTCTGCGGGCCGTTCGGTGGGAGGACAGCGCAGCGCCTTAGTGAAAGTCATGCGACTTGACCTTGAGGTCATCGATGTGAGCGCAGGGATCAAAGAAGTCACGCGCGCGTAACCACTTGGACGCCAGCGCGCGTGCATCATTCTCGCGAGCGATAATGTGCCATCTGCGCGGGTCAGAATATTCAGGTTGCGGCCGCCAGATTGACCCGCCGCATCAGGGCCTCGCCGCTCTCCTTGCGCTCGGAATAGCGGCCGGTCAGATAGGATGAGACATCGCGCGTCAGCAGCGTGAACTTCACCAGCTCTTCCATAACATCGATCATCCGGTCGTAGAAGGCAGACGGCTTCATCCGGCCTGCCTCATCGAACTCCTGAAAGGCTTTGGCGACGGAGGACTGATTGGGAATCGTCACCATGCGCATCCAGCGTCCGAGGATGCGCATCTGGTTGACAGCATTGAAGCTCTGTGAACCGCCGGACACCTGCATAACTGCTAGCGTGCGGCCTTGAGTCGGCCGCACCGCGCCGACGGAGAGCGGGATCCAGTCGATCTGCGCCTTCATCACCCCGCTCATCGCGCCGTGCCGCTCCGGGCTGGTCCAAACCTGGCCTTCCGACCAGAGCGAGAGCTCGCGCAATTCTTTGACCTTCGGGTGGCTGACCTCGGCGCCGTCCGGCAGCGGCAGACCATGCGGATCGAAAACGCGGGTTTCCGCCCCGAAATGTCTCAGCAGGCGCTCGGCCTCCAGTGTGAGGAACCGGGAGTAGGAGCGTTCACGCAGCGAACCGTAGAGCAAGAGGATACGGGGCGGATGGGTTGAGGGCGTTGCCTGGAGCCGGTCGATCGTCGGCACGTCCAGGCATGCGTCATCGACGTTAGGAAGATCACGCGGCATCAGCGCTTCGCCTCGGCCACGGCCCCGGGCCTTTCTCCGCGCTCGTACCAGCCTTTGGAGCGGTTGACGATCCAGACGACGGAGAGCATCACCGGCACCTCGATCAGCACGCCGACCACGGTGGCTAGCGCCGCGCCCGACTGGAAGCCGAACAGGCTGATGGCGGCGGCAACCGCCAGCTCGAAGAAGTTCGATGCACCTATCAGCGCCGAGGGACCGGCGACACAATGCTGTTCGCCGGTCAGGCGGTTGAGCAGATAGGCCAGACCGGAGTTGAAATAGACCTGGATCAGGATCGGCACGGCGAGCAGCGCGATCACCAGTGGCTGGGCGAGGATCTGTTCGCCCTGGAAGCCGAAGAGCAGGACCAGCGTGGCAAGCAGCGCCACCAACGACAGCGGCTGAAGGCGGTCGAGGAAGCGCTTCAGTGCCGGCTCGCCGCCAGTGGCGAGTATCCGGCGGCGCAGCACCTGCGCCGCGATCACCGGCACGACGATATAGAGCGCGACGGACAGGACCAGCGTGTTCCACGGCACGGTGATGGCCGAAAGACCGAGTAGCAACCCGACGACGGGCGCAAAGGCGAACACCATGATGGTGTCGTTGAGCGCGACCTGCGAGAGCGTGAAATGCGGCTCGCCCTTGGTCAGGTTCGACCAGACGAAGACCATGGCCGTACAAGGCGCAGCAGCGAGGATGATGAGCCCGGCGATATAGGAGTCGATCTGGTCCGCCGGCAGATAGGGCCGGAACAGATAGCCGATGAACAGCCAGCCGAGCGCCGCCATCGAGAAGGGTTTTACGGCCCAGTTGACGAAGAGCGTGACGCCGATGCCGCGCCAGTGTTCCTTGACCTGGCCGAGAGCAGCGAAATCGATCTTGACCAGCATCGGCACGATCATGAGCCAGATCAGCGCCGCGACCGGCAGATTGACCTTGGCGATCTCGGCCGCGCCGATGGCATGGAAGACGCCTGGCATGAGGTGGCCGAGGGTAATGCCCGCGACAATGCACAGGGCGACCCAGAGGGTGAGATAGCGTTCAAAGGTGGACATGGATTTTCCTCAGGCCGCCCCGACGCGGCGGCCGTGTTCGTCGACCACCCGCTCGCCGTCTTCCTTGGCGAAGGCCCCGCGCTGCGGCGGCAGCAGGTCCAGCACTTCCTCGGACGGCCGGCACAGCCTCACCCCTTCCGGGGTGACGACGATCGGACGATTGATGAGGACGGGATGCGCCATCACGGCGTCGAGAAGCTGATCGTCGGTCAGAGCCGCGTTGCCAAGGTCAAGCTCGGCATAAGGCGTGCCCTTCTCGCGCAGCAGCGCGCGAACGGAGATTCCCATGCGCGCGACGAGCTGCTCAAGCATCGTGCGGCTTGGCGGCGTCTTGAGATATTCGATGACATGCGGCTCGACGCCGGCGTTGCGGATCAGACCCAGCGTGTTGCGCGACGTGCCGCAATCGGGGTTGTGATAGATGATGACGTCCATGACCAGCCTCACGCCACGTCAGGGCGCGGCGATGTAGCGCCTTGGCTGCGGCCGATCTCGCGCAGTTTGGTGCCAAGCGCAGCCTTGTCGAGGCTGGCCAACGGCAGAGCCGTAAAGACGGAAATCCGGGTTCGGAGATAGCGGAAGGCGATGACGAACGCCTTTTCCTTTTCGATGTCCGGCCCTTCGACGGCATTGGGGCATAGAAGACCCCGCTGCGCGGTCATCGGCTGGCCCGGCCAGACCGGACAGGCTTCGCCGGCGGCGTTGTCGCAGACGGTGAACACGAAATCCATGACGGGTGCGCCGGGCTGGGCGAACTCCTCCCAGCTTTTCGAGCGGAAGCCATCGGTCGGATACTCGAAGCTTCCGAGCACCTTCAGGGCGAAGGGGTTGACCGCGCCCTTTGGTTGGCTCCCGGCCGAGAAGGCGCGGAAGCGGCCGGCGCCGTCCTTGGTCAGGATGCTCTCGGCGAGGATCGAGCGGGCCGAATTGCCGGTGCAGAGGAACAGAACATTATAGATGCGGTCAGTCATGGGCGGCCTCCTTGGCGGCGAGGATTTGCGGCGGACAGCAGGGGGAAAGTTCGGCGATCAACGGGGCGCAGATTTCCGGACGGCCGCCGCAGCAATCCTTGATGAGGAAGCTGGTGAGCGCATGCACCGCCTCGAGCCTCGCCCGGTAGATGATCGAGCGGCTGTGCCGCTCGGCCTCGATCAAGCCGGCGCGAGTCAGGGTCGCCAGATGCGTTGACATGGTGTTGTGCGGAACGTCCAACTGGCGGGCGATTTCGCCTGCGGCCAATCCATCGGGCTCATGCTCCATGAGAAGACGGAACACGTCGAGGCGCGTCGATTGCGCGAGGGCCGCAAATGCAAGGATGGCGCTATCTGATTCCATATGTCGAGACTAATCGACATGCTGGACCGAGTCCAGAGGCGCGTTGTCGTTGCTGGAAATTGGCAGGTCGTCGCGGGCCGATGCCTAGCCGCGATAGAAAGCGGGAAGCGAGCCAGACCGAGAGTCCAGCTCGCTTCCCCACCAAACCGCCTAGGCGGCCAGGGGCAAGTCTTGTCCGCCCCCGCTCGGGTCTTCCACCGCCTTCTTGAGGAAGTGAGAAAGTGCGGCCTTTCGGGAACTCCGATCTAGCGCGTAGGCGGTCTGCTTGAACTTGACCCCATCGAGCAGCCCCTGAATATAGCCGGAGATCGTATCGGCAGCCATGATCAGGGCCGTATCGAGCGTGTGTATGTACTTGCTCGTGACCGAACCTTTGGAATGCCCGACGAGCGCCGCGATGGTCACCTCGGTGAAGCCCAGATCATTCGCGATGCTGGCGAAGCTATGACGCAGGACGTGCGGCGTAACGTCAGAAAGCGGCGAGTCCTTGAATAGCTGCTCCCAATGGTTGGGGAAGCTGCCGAAGGCATTGTCCTCGCCTTGGCCAGGGAAGACATAGGTGCCCTCCGCGCCCTTGCGGCGCTGCTCCAGATACTCGACCACGAGGAGGCCGATGGGACGGATGGACTCGCCCTCCTTGCTGTCCTCCAGCCGCAGGCAGCTCGCCTCAGTATCGACCTCCGACCACATCAGCGAGATCATCTCCGACCGGCGACAGCCGGTCAGGGCGATCTGGCGAATGATCTCGACGGTCGTCGCGTATTTCTCGCTTTTCGCCGCCTCGCGCAGCATGATGCCGAGAGTGCGATACTCCGCCTCGGAAAGCCTGCGCTTGCGGACATTGTCCTTCGGTTTCTTGATGCCGTGCGCCGGGTTGCGGTCGATGATGCCGGCATCGACTGCGTAGGTGAGGATACCGCCAAGGAGACCTACCGTGCGTGTCGCCGTACCGGCGCCGCCGCGCACGATGGCTTTTCCGCGTAGCTTCTTCGTCTTGACCGACACTCGCGTCTTGCCGGCCATGATGTCCTTGAGCACCTTGTTGATGTCGGCCTTGGTTAAATCCTTCACCCGCCGCGCGCCGATCAACGGCATGATGTGGCGTTCAATGCGACCCGTGTCGGTAACGATGGTGGTGGCCTTCTTGGGGCGACCGCCCTTGCCGAGAATCAGGCCCGCCTTGAGGTCTTTGAGATAGAGCGAGCATAGCTCTTTGACCGTCATGGCTTGGTGATCGAGCTGCCGTTCCTCGGAGGGATTGTCGCCGCGAGCGACGCGTCCAAGCTGGGCCTTCGCTTCCTGTCGCGCGGTTTCCGGCGTCCAGATCCCGTGCAGGCCGATGGTGTAACGACGGGTTCGACCAAGCGCGCGATATTGAATAAGATAGCTGCGCTTGCCCGACGCGAACACGCGGAGGCCGAAGCCGGGAAGCTCGTCGTCCCAGATGAAGTAGTCCTTTTCCCGGGCGTCGGCGGCGTCGACCACTCGTTTCGTTAGCTTTGTCATTAGGCGATCCCCCCGTTATGGAGGGGCTGTTTCCGCGGAAGCACCACGGAAGCAGCCGGGCGAATATCGGAGCGAACTTGCGGATATGGATTTCGTCGGGAAAATCCGAATAGTCCAGCGTTTTCATTGGGTTGTAGTGTCATAGCGTGGCCTAGCGTGCATTTAGGATGGGCTGCCTAAATTGCTCCGAAGGCAAAGGTCACACGTTCGAATCGTGTCGGGCGCGCCAATAAAATCAAGCACTTACGTTCAGTTTGCCAATCTGTCCCACACGGTTGTCCCACACAGCCGTCGGGATCGGTGGGGCGCCGTCGCCCGACGCAGCGTGTTCGGTTGGGCCATTTCGATTTGCCTCGCGGCTTGAGGCTGCACCACAAATGCTGAGATCGCCGCTCAACGCGAAGCACTGTTCCAGTCTCTGGTCGGCGGCACCATGGCCGACTTCATGCGGCGCACTAGCCTGATCCCCTCCAGCGCCTATCCAACGGGCTCGGGCCGGTCGTTCATCGTGTATGGCGCGACGACGTCTATCGTGACCCCCGGCAGCTACGGAACTCCGTCGGTCGGGCGCAGCTTCCAATGCCAGATGCTCGTCGAGACGGAGGCGACGGACGCGAAGGGAACGGCCGATAGCTGGCGCGTGACGCGGATCAACCGAAGCGGGCCATGCTGAATCAACTACGGGCTCCAAGAATTGACCTTCTGCCCCGGTTCAAGGTCGATTTCCGGAGCCGCAAGCGAATCGCGTCGCACAGGAAATACTCCGTAAAATCAATAACTTAAAGCGCAAAGGATTTGGCGGCGCCGAATCGTTGCGTTTTTCGCAACGAAAACAACGAGTTGTGTCCACAGCGGTCAAAAAAAAGATTCGCGCCGCGGCGTAAGCCGGAGGATGAAGAATCCGTATTTGTTCTTAGCAGGTTGCGCTGCGGATCCCGCCGTTTAGCAAGAGCCCTATCGTACTTTTTCTAAACGAAAACACGGAAGTAGGAGGTCAGCTTCCTTGCGAGCAGCTCGCGATCACATGCATTCTGCGCGTGTCAGGACGACGGAGCGGCCGGGCATGGTCCCTTGGAAAGACATGCCCGGCGCTTTTCCCAGCGGGGAACCCTGACTGGCAGGGGCTAGGAGTTGGAGAACGGCCGTCGCGTTCCCCAACTCCTTCCCATCATGACAATCGATCTCGCGGCTGGCAACATTCCATGTTGCGATTTTCGCTACGAATTGCGCGACAAGGCCGATCAGGAGCGTCCGCCTTAGCTGCCTTTTGAATGCTAGCTCGGATCCACACGCTCGGCGTCGATCACGGTGTAACTGGCGCCGTTGATCTTTGTTTTCCGACGCGTGACTTCCTCGATCAGCACATTCGCGAACGAGGCGCCGGCACCGAGCACGACCCATAACGGTACGCCCACGGCCGTACCGAGGGCGGCAATGCCTGCGCTCTTACCGCCGAAAACTGCCGCGCCGACGGCAGCGCCGCCAAGGCCGAGACGTGCGGTCTTGCTGCGATCGTCCCAACCGATTCGCTTTGCCTCTTTCGCCACCATCTTGGCGACGGGCCAAACGACCTTGCTCGGCGCGGTGAGGGAAACCGCCGCTTTTGCCTTCGCCAGCTTGCTCATCGAGGAGGCCCGGATTTCGAGCAGCTTGCCGGCCCATGTCTTGATAGCGTCGAGGTCGGACGGCGTTGCTGCCTCAGCAACAAAGACGGCGACCTGGCGCTGCTTGCTTAGCTCGTCGGACAAAATGTCTACTCCCCGGACTACTATGCTCGAGCCGAACAGCAGCACAGGTTGATGGCGTCCGCCACCCCAGATTGAACTGCTTGCGGAAGGCTCGGGCCGGACCTTTATCGTCAACGGCCCGGCGAGCACGCGCGTCGTTCCTGGCAGCTATGGTGTGCCGATAGTCGCGGCGCCGCGCCAGTGCCGCATGCTGATCAACACGGTCGCGATCGACGGGAAGGGCCTGGCCGATACCTGGCGCGTGACGGGTATCACACGGAACGGGTGTGGCTGAGGCGTTACGGGAATGTGGCGAGATGAGGCGAACCGCCTCTCATCTGTGAGCAAGCTGACGCCGCGACGCCGGGCCTCGATTTGCAGCGGAAAGTCGCCAATGTATCGGCGCCCCGTTTTGTCCTCGGCGGTATCAGGCGCCCTGGGTCATTTGCAGGCGCCGACTTCCTTAACCTCATAGGTGGTCTTGCCCACGCCCTGCGGCAGGTTAGCGCTGAGATAGATGACCAGCGTGCAGCGATCGGTGCGAACACGCCAGCGGAGCGTTCCGTCGTCCTTGCGCGAGCCTGCGCGGGCGATCGACCGAAGCGGCAGTTGCTTCACTACGTCTGCCACCTGGCTGCTCTGCATGATGGCCTCGAGCTGCGCAGCGCTGTCATAGAAGCCGGAGACGGCAGCGGCCGCGGGGTGGGAGAGACAGACGCCGATGATGGTGAGCGGCGCAAGGAACTTCATGATGCTGGCCCTTTCGGAAAGTCCGATGCGCCTCTTACCATTGCCACGGCACTGGACCATCATACGGCATTGCCGTATAAGATCACATGCATAGCGTCCTGCTGACTTCGGTATTTGAGCGACAGGCCAAGGCGGCAGGGCTGGACGATGACGAGATTCAGGAGATCGCCGCCACGATCGCGAGTGATCCCCGCGGCGGCGAGTTGATGGTCGGGACCGGCGGCGCTCGCAAGATGCGCCATGCCGGCCGGGGCGAGGGAAAAAGCGGAGGCTACCGCACGATCCATTATTTCGGAGGTGATGACGTACCGCTCTTCCTGCTGGCGCTGATCGACAAGGGCAAGCGCGCCAATCTCAGCAAGGCGGAGCGGAACGACCTCGCGAAGGTGCTGCCGAGGATCGCGGAAACCTACAGGGCGCAGGCGAAGACAGGAGGCCAGTGACATGACGAAGTTCGGCCAGGAACTGCTTGAGAGTGCCAACGAGGCGCTGGCTATCGCGCAGGGGAAGGCGAAGCCGGCGCGCACGATCACGGTGGAGGCAGTGGACGTGGCCGCCATCCGCAAGCGCCTCGGGCTCTCTCAGGACGCCTTTGCGAAGAAATTCGGTCTCAGCGCCGCGACGCTCCGGGATTGGGAGCAGGGCCGGCGGCAGATGGACCGCACTGCACAGGCCTTTCTCAAGGTGATTGATCGGGCGCCGGAGGCCGTGGAGAAGGCGCTGAAGGCCGCCTGAACCTATTGCGGGCTTTTCCTAGGATAACGCGGCATCAATGATCTCGCCAATCGACCAGCATCTGGGTGAGCGGCTGGAAAGCGTTCAGCGGGATGCAGCCGATGCCGCAGCGCAGGCCGTTCAAACGGTCATGCGCCAACAAAGCGCAAAAGGAATGCTTGCCTCCGGCAACACGGTTCTAGCCGCAGAAGGGTCTGTCGCCACCATCTACCAAGAGGCGATCGACCAGGCTGCGGAATTCGCTATCGAACTGGCCGGAACTGCGTTGCCTGCTCATCAAAGCCTGTTGGCATCTTTCGGCCGCACGTTGGCAACGGCTGTGCTGGAGCGTTGGAAGCTTGGCATAGACCGCCTTGGCATCTCGGATACAAAGCTGATTGACGAGCGCGCCAAGGCTTTCGAAGCACGATTGGAAGATATCCGTATCAAAAGCGTGAAAGATTTCGGCTTCGGAATGGTCAAGGGAGCGAGGAAAGCCAATCTCACCCCGACCTCTTCGACCACGATGCACAACGATGATCCCGTTGGCCAGAAAGGCAGCTATCCTGTGTCGACTGAACAGCCGTTTTCTAAGCGCTTTGGGTTTCGTCCGGACGAACCGCCGATCACCGTTCGCGAGGACTCGCCAGACGAATTGCGCTTCGCGGTGGTTCAGTTTGCGGATGATCTCGGATTGTCCCCCTCGAACGCCCGAATGGAGGTTTGCGGAAAGCTCCTCAAGAAACCAGACGCCAACAATTGGTCCGAATACCCGAATATTTTCGACGAAGTGCGATATCTCGTTGAGGATGCACCTTGGTTTAAGGTGTATGATATTGCGGAAGGTTTTTACGCGCGACTAGCAGCGAGGAACCCTGATGCCGCAAGTTCTTGCAAGAGTCGGGTAAACGATCTGTTTGTCGAGCTTGGCATCGGTTGGCAAATGCGAGGTGGCGTCATCGTCGCACGCGGCTCGGAAGCGTTCAATCACGCGCTAGAAGCTGCTGCCGATCTGGCAAAATCTAGTCGCCGGCCGACTGCTACCTCCGAGATCCATGAGGCATTGCGTGACATTTCCCGGCGTCCCACTGCCGACGTGACTGGCGCGATCCACCATGCGATGAACGCGCTCGAATGTGTCGCTCGTGATGTCACTGGAGATCCCAAAAAGACTATCGGTCAGCTTGCCACCGAACTGAACATCCCCAAACCCATGGACACCGCAATCGAGAAGCTTTGGGGATTTGCGTCTGAACACGGGCGGCATATCCGTGAGGGTCGAACTCCAAGATTTGAAGAAGCCGAGCTCGTCGTGACGATCGCAGCAGGTCTCTGCAGCTACTTGATCCGAGCAAATGGTAAGCTATAGACCGCGATACGGGCTGGGTCGGAATCTGTGAGGGTTCCTAGACCACCAAGCCTTCGGCCCGCTCCTCTATTTTATTGACGGTGTCGCCAGCACCGGCGGAAAGATCGGTTGACCGTCATTGCGAAGGCAACGGCACCGATATGGGGCATCTTCGACGCCTTCGACCTTATTTCAGCTGGCTATCCTTGCTGCCGCGCCGGTTGTAGCCGGAGAGTGCCGCCGACCGGTCATGTCCGGACTGGCAGGCGACGCAGAGCCGTGCGCCGGGCATGGCGCGGCGGCGTGCCTCGGATCTCATCGCCGCATCCCCGGCAATGGCGATTTTCTGGACGGAGAGGACGCCGGCACGATATCCACTTAACGACTTCCCAGTCAGCAGGCTTTCGGCGCCTATGCCGAATGGGGTTGCCCCTGACAGCACTGCGGACATCCCAACCTTGCCGAGACCGCCCAGCACATCGCCGAACAGCTTCATATTCGAGCCCTTGCCGTTCGCGGCCTCGAGTTCGTAGGGCAGCACGGCGGACGAGCCCTTCTTGAACCCGCCGATCTGGCCGATGTAGCCGGCATCACGCGCCGTGCCGCGGCTCAAGGTGCCCATCAGGTCACCGAACGAACGCAAGCCCCCGAGCGCTTCGCCCTGCTGGTCCGTGAACGCCTTCGCCTCACCCTTCGCCTTGTCGGTCGCCTGGACGGTCACGTTGCTGCTTGAGGCCGGCATCGCCACGGGGCCGGTCTTGTCGACGGGCGCCGCGGTCTGCGTCTTGTAGTAGTCGGCCAGTTCCTGCTTCCGCTCGCCCTGCTGCTGCTCGACGTTCTCGTACTGGCCCTGCGCATGGGCATTGCGAACGGCTGCCTCCTGGTCGAGCCTGCGCTGACGGTCGCTCTCGGCGGCCAAGGCGCTATCGCGCGCCTTCTGGACCTGACTCTGCGCGAGCGAATTGGCGCCAGCGGAGAGGCCCATAAGAGCAATCGGGCCGACGATCGGATCGCACATCAGTTTGCCACCGACACGGATTTGTTGTTCCCGAACAAACCGAGGTTGTACCGGCCGATCTGTGGTTGGTTCACACCGGAGCCGGCGTATGCGTTGGCCCTCTCGATCGCGGCCTGTGTTCCGAGCGTACTGGTGAAATCGGCGAAGAGCTGCGTCAGCGGGCTATAGGCCTGCGGCTGCGAGAGCGCCGACGCGCGAGTGATCGCCGAATTGGCGGCGCCCTCGGCGTCGCCCGTCGTATTGAGCATCGTGATCAGGTCCGAGCGCGACTTCTCGACATTGTTCCGCGCGTCCGTCGAATAGGACTGCGCCTGATCGGCGATCTGCTGCTTGGTCAGGTCGTACTTCTTCTGAAGCTCGGCCTCCTTGTCCGCGCGCACGGAGCTGTCCAGGAGACCGGAGCGGGTCAGCGAGTAGGTGAGTTGCTTCTGAGCATCCGCGTACTGGTCGTCGAGCTGCGGGGTAGCGTAATCCAGATAGGACTGACGCTGATTGTTGAAATAGTCGTCGGTGAACTGGCCGTTGAACAGGTCGTCGATGCGCGTCGTGCCGGCCCGGATCTTGTCCTGGCGCTGCTGTTCTTCCCAGCGCGCGACGTTCGCCTGCTTCTGGCTACCACCCTTCTTACCCATGGCGACGGCTCCGGTTGGCGACCTGATCGGCGGTAAGCAGGCCCGTGGCCTGGAGCGACAAGGCGACCAATGCGCCAACCTCTTCTGTGATACGGCGATCCGCGCGACGGGCAAGATCCTCTCGCAGGCAGTGCGATCGCGCGGTGTTGACGGCGATCTGCAACCGGTCGAACGCATCGCACATGACGTCGGGATGGCGGGCGGCTCGCTGCTCGTCCGACTCCGCCAGATGGTTGGCGATCATGAAGGCGCCGTCCATGGCCTCCAGCATCTCGCGCTCTTCGACTGAGCCGTCCAGGGACTCGAATAGCGCCTGGCGACCTGTCTCCAGGTCGTTCAGCAGTCGATCGCGGCCGATCGCGGAAAGTCGCTCGGGCCGCCGCTCGCGCGCCAAGCGCAGCAAAGAAAGCCCGAAATGGCCGATGATGTCCCACGGGTCCCATGGCCGCGACGCGATGCTTCGGAACTGGCCCCCGATGAAGCCGGCGCGGAAGTCGAGTTCTTCCTGCTCCTTGGACGGCGGGTCCCAATCGTCGGGAGGCAATCCATCGTACAAAGATGCATTATAATCGTTATAGTCGTTCATTTCAACCTACTATCCTCTGATTTATTTTTCCTTTCGGGGCGGGGGCCTTGGTTGCGCTCGCGAAATATAGCACGATGGACTTTCCGTAGAAACATATTCCTATCGATTTTTACCAAAACTTCCCGCGGGCCGCATTTTTGTTTCGGCAGTCGGCGGTGATTTTTCGAAATGCGTTCGGAGTGCACCGAGGGGTGGGTCGGCCGGGGCAGGGCTTGGCCCGCTCGCATCGTTTGACCGGGGAGAGGAAACGACGTGGCGTTGCCGCTGGACCTGAAGGCTCGTCGCTTGGTGGTGACGAGCCAGATGATCGCCGATGAGATTGAGGCTCTGCCGCTGCCGGCGGTAGTGAACGATCGGCTGGCGCGGATGCTGCGCGGCCTGACGGAGGCGGCAGGGGATCTCTGTGCCGAGCTCGCGCCACGGACAGAGCCGGCCGCCCGCATGGTGCCGGCGCCTGCCACTGAGATGTGCCGGGTCTACGATCTGCGCACGCGTCGGCGCCTGGCCTAACCCGTTGTTTGTCAACAATCTCAAGTTAGTTGACAAGAAACGTTGAATTAGATCATGATCGAAGCAACTTAGGAGCTTCAGGTATGGCTGATCGCGACGCAATCGCCTATTACCGCACGTCCTCCGCCGCTAACGTCGGCGCTGACAAGGACAGCTTGGAGCGTCAGCGCTCCGCGGTTGAGAGCTACGCGAAGCGAGCCGGCCTGCAAGTCGTCGCCGAGTTCTACGATGCCGCGGTGAGCGGGGCCGATCCGATCGACACGAGAGCCGGGTTTGCTGCGGCGCTGGAGCGCATCGCAGGGAACGGCGTTCGCAAGATCATTGTCGAAACTGCCAGCCGCTTCGCTCGTGATCTGATCGTCCAGGAGGTTGGCTATCGGATGCTGTGCGAACGAGGGATCGAGCTCATCGCCGCAGATAGCCCGGAAGGCTTCGCAGATGACACGCCGACGGCCCGGCTTATCCGCCAGATCCTTGGCGCCGTCAGCGAGTTCGAAAAGGCGGCGCTGGTCGCCAAGCTGCGGGGCGCCCGCGATCGCAAGAGCAGGGAGGTCGGCCGCAGGATTGAAGGCCGTCGCCCCGTGCCCGCTGACGCCGTTGTACTTGCTCGGCGCCTGAACCGGAAGAGCAAGAGCGGGGGCCGCCCTAGCCTCCGTACGATATCCGCGCGTCTCGCGGAAGCTGGCCACCTAGCGCCGAGCGGAGCACCCTACGGCACTGAGAGCGTCAAGCGGATGATTGCCAGATAGCGCGCTTATTCCAGAATATCGTGCTGTACTTTCCGCTTCCTCGGCCGCGGTTGCGGTAGAAAATCCCCCCGATCAAGCGCTTCCTCTTTAGCTCTTATTCTGACGATGTCCTGCCGACATTTGTCGATCTCCTGCGCCAGTTCTTCTGCTGTCATTTCGTGTAACTGCTTCGGAGCATTGTTCTCCTTCGCATCCAAGAGACCCGCGGCCCGCAACAACAGGCCCGCGGCAGTCGCTTTCGCCGGTGCGGGAGCGGTCTTGTTCTCACAAACCTCAATGGCCGCCTTGACCGCTGAGCGAACGCCACGGCCTCGGATGAGCCTGCGGACTTCATCGCGAGCGTCCTCGGTGTCCTCGACGTCGTCTAAAAACACATCATCATCAATCTGGTCGTTCATTTGAGTACCCTTTACCGTTCTCGAGATTGGCCAGGCGTTCCTTCAGCTCGGCCTTCAGGCGATTGAGCTCGGCGAGTTCCGGCGAGATGGGCTGCGTCGGCAAACTGGCCAGATATTCGAAAGTCAGGTGTTGGGGGCGGGGCATCTTCGCCGCACGCCGCTTGGCGGCTGATCCCGGCTGGCGCGCGGCGTGCCAGGCTTTGTAGCGCGCGTACTCGGCAGGGCTCATCGCCGCGATCCTGGCCTCTCGGGCTCGTGCAGCCCGCTCGAGGGCGTGCAGCTTGCGCTGCAACCGCCTGAAGGCCGTCGGCGTGTCCCGCTTCGGAAACTGCGGCTTCAACCAGCCGTCTCCGCGTCCCGATAGCCCGCCATGTCTACAGCATACTTTCTGGCCCTTCATCGCTGGGTTGCCGCACCGCTCGCCCGTCGATTTCGCTGTGGCGTGGCAGCGGAGCGCCGAGCGGCGTTGAATTTGCCACCGGTGCGCATTCCGGCGCGCGTGCTCGCGACCGGCTGGCGTCTGCGCCCAATAGGTCCGACGCCGCTTAGCCATTCCGGGCGCCTTGAGCACTAATGACCATGGGGTATCGGGATAGGATGCGTGGTGTTGGTTGCATTTTCCGAACGTCGGACAGCTTGTCCCGATGCCGCAGGCTCCGTGGGGCCGCGGAGAAGACCATTCGTGTTCGCCTGAATTTGGTTCTCCTGTCGACCGCCTCCAGGTGGGGCGGGGGCTTGTCGGTCCCCGACGCCCCTCCTTTAGGAGGCGCAAGCGCCGCAAGCCAGCAAGCATTGAAATCATTGGGAAATTTCAAGCCTTGTTGCTTACCGGTCGGTGACAAGCGCCGATAAGCAGCCCCGAAAGCTATCAAGCTATTGATTTGTAGAGGTTTTTCGCTTGCCATCGACAAGCTACCGATAAGCACCGACAAGGTCATGATGCCTCCTTGGGCGGGATGACGGTCTTGACCATGATCCAAGGGGACGTATCGGATTGTCCGCGCTGCTCGGCGTGAATTCGGACAGTTTGTCCGGCATCTTTTATCGCTACGCCGTCCAGCAGCGCAGAAATCACCTGCCCCTGAATGGACGAGCGAACCTTGGCCTTAGTCACGCCAGCCTCGCGCATTCGTTCCCTGGCGATATTCCAGATGCTGCCCCAACTGCATTCCTGCCGGTCGCCGATCAGTTCGTTGATGATGCGGGCAATTGGTTCGGCATGGGCTGATGGCGCCTTCGGCCCGTCCTGGACGGTCAGAGTGGCGATGTTGACGAGCTCCAGCACGGGTGCCATGTCGCCCGCCATCTCGAGCGCCGCGCGCGGATCCTGGTCGAACAGAGCTGCCGCGGCCTCTGGCCGTACGCCGGAGCCGTTGCCGACGGGCACGGACACGCGCCGATAAACCAATGGCGTGGACAGCTTCTCGCCGTGGTTCAGTTTTCCATGATCGATCCTGATGAGGCGGGCATTCGGCCCGTCGAGGTTCCAATCCTTTTCGTCATCGCGCCGCCGGTCTGGCCGGACGTTCGTTGCGGTGAAGGAGCTGCGCACCTTGCCGGCCGCCGCGCTAGATCCACTGCCGGCCATCATGTCGCCGGCGTTCTCCCGTGTCGTCTTGTTCGGGTGGTGAACGACAACGATGCTGGTCTTCGTTTCGGACGCCAGCCGCGCCAGCGCTTGGAATAGTGCCTCGGCGTCTTCGGTCGAATTCTCGACGCCGCCCGTCAGAGATCTCTGCGGGTCCAGCGCAACCATCACGACGCCGTGCTTCCGAATGACCGCCTCAAGGCGAGCGAAACCGGGCGCCCTCTTCAGATCACTCCGGCCATCGGGCCGGCACATCAGGGTAAGGTGCTCGTTGTCGACGCCGCTCCACAGGATGATATCGTGCTTCATGTCGGCATCGGTCACGCCGAAGTGCCGCTGTGCCGCCGCGAGACGACGTTCCATTTCGGCGAGACGGTCCTCGGCGTTGTATATGAGGACGGGGCCGGGGCGGTGTAGTCGCACGGGGCTGATCGGCTGCCCGGTCGCGTTCTTCCCGCGGAGGATGTCTTCACGGCCGGTCGCGACCACGAGGGCAAAGAGAAGCATGAGGCTCGACTTGCCGATGCCCGGCTCACCGATGCACTGCGTGGCGTCTCCAAACGGCAGAAGAGGATCGAGAAGCCATTCCCTGACCAGGATGCCGGCCGGCGAGATCAGGCCGGTCACGACGCGCAGATCGGCCCTGCAGGCATCCGGCGGAACGGGGGCAAGGTCGGGCCGATGTGTAAGATCCGTGCTCGGCCCTGCGCTTGACGGCCCGCGGCGAACGCGCTCGATCTCTTCCGCTATCAGCGTATCCACCTCCGCCGGCGCCGCGACGAAGCTGTCCTCCCATACGACCTTTAGTTTCTCAAAGCCCTCCGGGTTCGTCGCTCGCATGATCGGGAGCCGGGAGCGGTTGGCCCTGATCTGCGCGGGCTGCCACTGTTCGGGCGGGACGATCGGGACGACGTTGTCCTCATCCTTGAAATAAAGCGCCGCCATATGATTGCCGATCGCCAGGTCGTCCAATCCGAGTGCGCGGGCCAGGTCGCCCATGCTGGCGTCAGCCGTCGGAACCGGGCCGCCGAGCACGCGGCACAGCCACGTGATCGCCTCGGGCCTTGAGGGCCGGAGCACGTTTGGATCCGGCTCGCTCACGACAGCATACAGCTCGCCGTCCCGCTCGCCGTATTCCGGGCAGCCACCGTATTCGATACCGCCATCGGCGGTTACGGTCCCGAACTCCTGGATAAACGACAGGGGCGTGTGCCCGCGCTCGGTGCCGTAATCGTGGATCCCATCGGGGAATATGGCCAGATCTTCTTCAAGCTCTCGCTCGAGATCCTCCGAGGATATCCGCAACCCGCCAGATGGGGGCACGGTTACCTCAGGCGGTAGGAGAGACGGCAGCCACTCGGCGCGACGTCGCATCGCTTCCGCCCATATGATCTCGTTCTGGGTCCGCGGCGCTTGTCGTTTTCCCGGACGCGACCTCCCGGCAGGTTCTGTGATCGAGAAGCCAGCAGCCTCGATCGCCTCGCGAATCTGTTTCCAGGTATTGTCAAAAGCGTCCTGGCTGAGCACCGGGAGGCTGTCAAAAGCGTGACGTGCCAGGTTCGTATGCTGCGGATCGCCCGACTTGTGCCAGCCCGCAATAACCACTTGCTGCCCGTGCGCCAGGAACTCGATCTTGTAGCCGTCACCGAATGAAAGCCAACGTTTGAAGAACTCGGCGCCGGCGCGCAGGAAGATCACCGTGCTCGTTGTGCCCGACCGCGTGCGGGTCGCGAGCGTGTCGGGGCGACGACCCACCTCGGCGCCGACGAGCTCACGGATCTTGGCGACCAAAGTGCGAGCTCGCTCCGCCGCAAACGAATGATCCGTGGTGGGGATCTTGATATCGATGTCGATAGCGACGACCTCGCCGAGGGCGAGGCAGAGGCCGGCATCCGGCCACAGGCGCCAGGTCCTGATATCCGCGTCCGTTACCTGGCGAGGATGTGTCCAGCCGCGCAAACCATACCAGCGCGAACCGGCGTATTTCGAGGGCAACTTGCCGTCGCTAACGATCTCAATGTGCTTTCCGCGTTTCTCTACAGAAACACGGTCGCCAGCTTTAGCGAGAGGGCGCAGGAAATCTCTGTATCCGGCCGCAACTAGGCCGTCGATGTTTTGAGCAAGCGGAGACAATTCATCCGGCTTGCTTCCCGCGGCATCAGCGCGTATATTGAGCGGGTTCATTTCTAAGCCTTTCGCGCCCGTCTTCGTTACCGCGAAGGCGGGCGTTTCTTTTTGGCTGCAAGAAGGGTTCGGATGCGGCGCGGGGTCAGACGCGCCAGGCATCCGCTGCGGCCTTCCTCCTGGCTTCGGTAGCCGCAGCTGTCTTGCGGGTGTTCGGCTGGTAGGGCTGAGCCGAAGCCAAGAAGGCGACCAATGTCTCCGTGCGGATGAACGTTCGGCCCGCAAGCTTTACAAGCTCGAGCGCGCCCGATTTTGCCGAATTGTAGGCAGTTGCGGACGAGAGACCCGTAATTACAGAAAAATCGGGGATGGAGGTAAGAGGGCGCGTTTCCCAGGCGAGCGGGACGCGCGAAATCGACTTGGCCATGGGGTGTGCTCGCTGTGCAGACTGCGAAAGGCAGCCGATGCCCGCTAGTCGAAGGCCATTAGCAGGAGGCTGGCGCTAGCACACCGACGAGGCGCCCTGAACCGCCCGTCATCGCGAACACTCGCGAAAATTGAACTGGTCGTCAAGGGTTGTTCTTACGAAGTTTTCGTAATACGCGTCAGATGACGTAATACAATAGACATACACTTCGCTTCAGAGCGTAAGAATGCCTTTCCTCGCAAGATCTTCCGTCGCATCGACGATGTAAGCCGAATAGTGCTTCTCGATCATTGGGATCGAGGTGTCGTGGAGAGCGGCCACGAGCCGAACCGGCAAGCCCGCCGTCAGCCCTCGCACAATCGACGAGTGACGCAAGCTGTACATGGTCGTTCCGGCAGGGAGCCCGGCGCTCTTGGCGACGTCCGACCATAGCGCCTGTGCCTCCGATGCCGCGGTCCAGGGCACCAGGCGGTCGCGGATCCACTCCAGCCGCTTCCCGCGCCGAAATGCCCATCGTCGGAACAGCGGCGCGCTCGCCGGTCTGCCGTCGATCGCCTTCGCCAGCTTGGCGACGACGTCCGGGGCCAGTGGATAGGCGACAGGAGCGCGAGCCTTGCCTGCCCTACCCTTGCGCGACGACGGGATCACGAGCCGGGCCTGTGCGACCTGCAGGTCGCCGACCCTGACCGCGGCAAGCTGACTGAAGCGGGCGCCCGTCGTCGCCGCAGCCGCGACAAGCTGGCCGAACTGCGGATCGAGTTCTTCAGCAGCCGCGACGGCAGCGCGGACCTGAGCATCTGTCAGCAGCATCATGGTCGCGCCGCTATCCGCCTGGAGGCACCGCGTGCCGATCCTGATCTCCTGCATGAGATGGGCGGGCAGTTCACGCCGGCGTCGCTCCGCTGCGGCATTTAGGGCGGCGCGCAGATCAGCCATGAGTCGGTTAACCGACGATGCGGCCAAGCCCTTACTCTCCGGGGCGTCCGTCTTCATTGGCACCCGATCGCGCCACGCCTCGATCGTCGAGGCACGGAGCTTCGACAAGCGCGTGGCGGCGAACGCCTTGTCGGCCAGGACATGGCCTGTCAGGCGGCTCGTCGCGTTCTCGGCTGACGATGCCGATTTCCGCTTCCGAGCTACGATGTAATCGCGAACGGCCGTCTCCACCGTAGCGGGCTGACGCGCTGCTTTCGACACCCCCGCCTCGAGCGCGGCGAATTGCTGGCGGCTCCATTCCAAGGCGGCTTCGGCCGCCGTCCGGTAGCTCAGCGCTCCTTCCACCTGGCCCCCGTCGTCAACGATGCCAAGACGGTTCTCGGAGCGATTGCCCTCCACCACGATCTTGGCAATCCAGGTTCCTGATTTGGCGGAGCGGCGGTAGCCGAGCGACACCCCGCCTCGCCCGCCGCTCACCGCGGTCCAGTATGGGTTCTTGCGCGGCTTCAACTTGGCTCGTTTCGCTGCCGTCGAGATATCAGCCTGCACGTCCTTGTCCCACACAGCGTCCCACACAGACGCTCAAAATAGGGATGACGTGCATGTTGGCAAGTTCTTATTTTCATACACTTATACACGTTACCAACGTCACAGGAAGTCGCTATGGACGCCCTCCGAAGGCAAAGGTCACACGTTCGAATCGTGTCGGGCGCGCCAAATTTCAACCATTCCAGAATAAAAATGGGCACCAGAGGTCAGCTAAACGACCACTTTGCTGCCATAGATGTCCGTGTTGCTACGCTCGGAAGCGGCCTTTAACGTTATCGCATAGGCATCGCTCAGGTTAGGCCAAAGCTTAACGCCTGTACCACATGCGCCGCACTAGCCCGTCGCCCAGCACGAACTGGTGGTAGAGGGCGGCCCCGGCATGGAACACGAGCAAGACGACCAGCAGCGAGGCGCCGATCCCGTGCGGAACGCGCGGCGGATAGTCGTGGAAGTCCGGGAGGACGCCGGAGCCACCGAAGATGGTCGGCCCGGCGCCGCTCAGCACCATCATGCCGATGCCGCTCGCCACCATCCCGAGGATTACGATGTAAAAGGCGACATGCACGAAGCGCGCGAAACGCTCTTGCCACGGCGGCGGTCCTTCCACGGGCATCGGCTTGCGGTCGAAGCGCCACCACCACACAATCCGGAAAAGGGTCAGCAACAGCACAGTGATCGCCACGGGAATGTGGACACGAAGGAACCCGGCCTGGCTTGATGAGTCCGTCGCCTGGTCGGCTTGGAAGCCGGAACCAAGCGCAACCACGATCAGAATGGCGGTGAGCCAGTGGCTGGTCACCGCCACTGAGCCATAGCGGTCCGGCCTACTCTTCAGCATCCTCTTCTCCTCGGAATTTCGTCCTCAACGCCATCATGACGCCGTGCGCCGTCTTGATCTCCCGTTCAGAAAGACCCTCAACCAACGCCTCAGCCTTGGGGTAATAGGTTGATACGGCAGCCTCGTAGGCCTCCTCGCCCTTCTCCGTCAGGACGACCAGCTTGGCGCGCCGATGATGAGGGTTCGGTTCGAACCGGATCAGCCCTTCCCTGTGCAGGTCGTTGACGATGCGCTGGACATTCTGGCGGTTCGCACCGAGGTCCCGGGCAAGCCAGGCCACGGGCTGCGGCCTCTCCGCGAAAACTATCGCGCCGAGCACCTGCCAGCGGGCGCTCGTCAGGCCAAAGGGAGCGACGAGCCTGTCGCCCCAGGCAAGCGTCAGGTTGTTCACCCGGAACAGTGCCAGGATGAGGTCGGTCAGGGCGTCTGCCGCCGGGCTTCGGTTCGTTGCTTTCATTTGTCTCCGGTGTAGCTATTTGACATCATCATGTCAATTACCATATATCCCAAACATTGTCATCATGATGTCAATCGAGGCACATAGGCCATGACCAAGATCATCCATCCCATCGCAGGCAGCGTCGCGTTGCTGACGATCGCCAGCTTCTGGCTTTCGACGGTTCTTTCCGAACTGTTCGCTTCCGAGGCGACCGTGATAGCGGTCAAGATCGCCATTCCCTGGGGTTTCCTCATCCTGGTCCCGGCGCTGGCCGCCGCGGGAGGCTCGGGGTTCGCGCTGGCGAAGGGTCGGCGCGCCGGTTTGGTCGGGGCCAAGGCCAAGCGGATGCCGTTCATCGCGGCGAACGGCATCCTGGTACTCATTCCGGCCGCGCTGTTCCTTGCGTATAAGGCGAACCACGGTGAGTTCGATGCGACATTCCACGGAGTGCAGGGCCTTGAACTGGTCGCAGGCGCGGTAAACATCACGCTGCTGGGCCTCAACATGCGCGACGGTCTTAAGATGAGGAAACGCAGACTCCTGCGCGCCTCCCAGCAGCAAGCAGCGTAAAGGGTTTGAGAGTCGTGCTGAAGAAGGCCTCGTCGATCAAATATTGGCCACCGGGCGAAAAGAAATAGACCGGGGCAATCCCCGCGCTCGCATCGACCTGGTCTACCTAAAACCGCTCTTCGATTCCTCTCGCCGACCATCGCCGATTTTCGTCGGCGAAGGGGGTTGGCAGCGATGGGGTACTTCAGAATTCAAAGCGCCTACAATGACATAGCTGTGCCCAGTTTTATCCTGAACGGTGCGCCACTCGTCCTGCGCGATTGGAAGTTTCCGGGCCACGCGAACAGCATTTTCGTGAAAACACGCGATCCAGTTGGCTATGTTTCGCTAGATCATCGCGCATCCTGTCGGACGCGGTAACGATGATCTATCTCATTGTTGGGGTATCGGATTTTTCCGAAAAGTGGATTCCAATTTTCGCATCCGATTGCTCTAGCGTCTGTCTGGCGTTCTTTCTTCGTGATCATTGCGAAACTCGAAATCTTATAAAATAAATTCGCTGCGCTCGGACGCAGCTTGCAGTCTCAAGGTTTTGATGCCACCGTGCTCGCGATCACCGGCGAGCTCTTCCGATCCAAGCCTGCCTCCACTACGTACCTAGAGCATTTTCGAGCGAAGTGGGCACCGGTTCGCGTGAAGAAAATGCGACAAAACAAGGAGCTGGAGCATTTCCGCGATTCGGAGAAACGCGGAAATGCTCCAGGTTCTGAAGTAAGATGCCCTGGACGGATGCATATCGTATTTGGCCAGTTTGAATCGTTCGGTTCAGTGTAAGCGTATGGATACTCAAGGAAATACAAATCGATCGACGGTATGGTTCAGGGCATCGGTCGCCCTGATTCCAGTGATTGCTGCATCGCTCCTGGGCCAGTGGGCGACGTATCCCAATCTGGCATCATGGTACGCAGGGCTGGTCAAGCCGTCGTTCAACCCGCCGAACTGGATTTTCGCTCCTGCCTGGACGACCCTCTATGGATTGATGGCGTATGCGATCTGGCGGGTCATGAAGGTTGCCGACAGGCCCGCAGAGCGCCGTGTCGCTCTGACGCTTTTCTTCCTGCAACTGGCGCTGAATGCGCTGTGGTCGTGGCTGTTCTTCTGGCTGAACAATCCGCTCGCCGGATTGCTGAACATCGTGCCGCAGTTGTTGCTCATTCTGGCAACGATAGACCGGTTCCGCAGGCTCGATTCCCTTGCCGCTGCGTGCTTGGTGCCTCTCGCGGCGTGGGTCGCATTTGCATCGTTGCTGAACTTTGAGATCTGGCGCCTGAACGGCTAGAGCAATTCCGCAATTCTCCGAATCGCGGGATGGTTCTAGGTCTTTGTTTTATCGCATTTTCGTCACGCGGACCGGTGTCCACTTCGCTCGAAAATGCTCTAGCGGCAGCAAACAATGGCCACGGAAGTACTGCGTTCCGATTTAGAACGTCCTGTCATCGTCTGGTTGCGTGACGATCTCCGATTATCCGACAACCCCGCGCTGACCGCTGCCGCGAACTGTGGCCGCAGGATTATCTGCGCCTTCGTGCATGACGAGGAATCCGAGGGGGTGCGTCCGCTCGGTGGTGCGGCGCGATGGTGGCTCCATGGCGCCTTGCGGGAAATGGACGATGCTCTGCGCGGCCTTGGCGGTCGTCTTTGCGTCCACCGAGGGGTCGCGTCGGTGGTCATCCCGCAGCTTGCGGCTGACAGCGAGGCGGCGGCGGTCTACTGGAACCGCCGCTATGGAGCGGCCGAGCGCCACGTCGACGAGGCCGTGAAAACCACCCTCAAAGCACAGCGGATCGAAGCGAGAAGCTTCAATGGCCACCTGCTTTACGAGCCTTGGTCGATCAAGACCGGGTCCGGCACCCCGTTCCGTGTTTTCTCCGCATTCTGGCGCGCCGCACATGGGGTCGGCGAGCCCGGCCAGCCGCTTGGCGTTCCCGCGCGGCTAAACCTGTTCCATGGTCCGTGCGGGCAGGCATCGACAACAGGCGTCGAACTTGCCGATCTGGCACTCGAGCCGACATCTCCGGATTGGGCCGGCGGGCTGCGTTCGAACTGGCGGCGCGGGGAAGCCGGCGCCCAGGCCCGGCTCGAATTTTTTTTGAACGAGCATTTGCACGAGTATGCCGATCTCAGGGATTTTCCCGACCGTTCGGCGACATCAAGGCTCTCGCCCTATCTGCGCTTTGGCAACATCTCGCCCCGGCAGCTGTGGCACGCCGCAGAGGCCGCTGCTAACGCGACGACCAGTTTGAGAGTTCATCAAAACCTCGAAAAATTCCGATCCGAATTAGGATGGCGTGAGTTTTCCTACCACCTTCTTTATCACAATCCGGAGATCGCGACCCAAAACCTGCAATCTAAATTCGATCAGATGCCGTGGCGATCAGATGCCGATGCGCTTCGAGCGTGGCAGCAAGGTAAAACCGGGTATCCGATTATCGATGCCGGCATGCGCGAACTTTGGACCACCGGTTGGATGCACAATCGTGTGCGCATGGTGGTCGCCTCGTTCCTGGTCAAGCATTTGCTGATCGACTGGCGACAGGGCGAGGCCTGGTTCTGGGACACGCTCGTGGACGCCGATCCGGCCAACAATGCGGCGAGCTGGCAATGGGTCGCCGGTTCCGGTGCGGACGCCGCTCCTTACTTCCGCGTTTTCAACCCGGTTCTGCAAGGTGAGAAATTCGATCCCGACGGCCGTTATGTCAAACGTTGGCTGCCGGAACTTGACGGTGTTTCTTCATCCGTCGTCCATAGGCCGTGGCAGCTTGGCAACAATGTCGAAGCTTACGCTGAAAGAATCGTCGAACACGGCCTGGCCCGCCAACGCGCTCTCGACGCCTTCAAGGGACTGGGCTGATTACGGCCGATAACCGGCTCCACCCGCGTGACAACATGGTTATTGGCCGCATGGTTGAAGCTGATGCTCGTCCAAGGCGAAGCGGCAGAATCCGATATCAGCGGTATTCGCTCATGTCTGAGAGAAAGGCGACGGCCGCTTCGCAGAGATCAAATGCCGGTGCCAGACAGCTAATGGCTCGGATCGGCGGCCAGCGCGATCGATTCCGCGACGCGCGCCACGTCGCCCTCCTTGAGGATGCTCGCCGCAAGCCGGATCGCATTGGTCGGGCAGGTCGAGAATTTCGCGCCGGCATGCACGGCGATGCCGCGCGCGGCGAGCGTCACCAGCGCGTAGGATTCCGATTTGACCGGGATGAAGACGCTCAACCCATGGCCGGGATCGATGTCGACGCCGCAGCGGGCGAGCTCCTCCGCCAGCCTGCGGCGCCGCACGGCGTAGACATGGCGTGCCCGTGCCACGATCCCGGCCGTCCCGGCGTCGTTCAGCAGCCACGCCGTGGCGGATTGGAGGATCCGGCTGGTCCATCCGGCGCTGAAGCTGCGGTAGGACTGCACCTGCTCGACGATCGTCGCCGAGGCCGACAGGACCGCGAGCCGCAGGTCCGGACCATGCGACTTGGAATAGGACAGGACATGGACGACACGGTCGGGGAAGCGGCGGCCGAGCGAAATCCGCGGCGCGTCGTCGAGATCGCCGACGCCGTCGTCCTCGATGATCAGGGCGTCGGAGCCGGCGAGAAGGTCGCCGAGTTCGGAAAGCCGCTCCGGCGACAGGCGCGCGCCGGTCACGCAATGCACCCGCGGCTCGAAGATGAAGGCCACCGGACGCTGCTCCAGCGCCTTGGCCAGCGAGGCCGGCAGCGGCCCGTCCCGGTCGCAGGCGACAGGGATGATCGGCACGTCCAGGTCTTCCAGAATGTCGAGCAGGCGCAACCCCGTCGGATCCTCGATGGCGATCGGCGCGCCGGGCTGCACCAGCGCGTGCAGCAGGGTGTAGATCGCGTTGTAGCCGCCATTGGTGGCCAGGAAGGCGCCGGCATCGTAAGGCCAGGACGGGCGCACCGCCGCCTCCAGCTCGGGCAGGATGCGCACCCGTTCATAGCTGTTCAGCCGCTCGGCCTGCGCGCCATGCGCCAGCGCCGCGCCAAGCGGCGGCAACAGGTCGATGTCGGGCTCGGCCGTCGCCAGCTTCAGCACGTCCGGCCCGTAATTGCCGACGCTCAGATGCCGCTCCGGGCGCGCGGCGAAGCGATCGGCCATCACCCAGGCGCCGTTGCGCCCCCTGCCGCCGATGATCTTGTGGCGCCTGAGCTCGCTCCAGGCCAGCGAGACAGTGGCGGGGCTGACGCCGAGCGCATAGGCGAGTTCGCGAACGGGCGGCAGCTTGGAGCCGACCGGCAGCGCGCCGCTGCGGATCAGCGCGCCGGTTTCCCGCGCGATGCCCCGCGTCGTGCGATTGCCCAGCCGCTCGGCGAACCACCCGGCATCGAAAGCATCGGACATGCAGGCCTCCGGAAATTAAATGTCCGATAACGTAATAACATTTGAATGCCAAGACATAAACATTTATGTGCCGCATACTCCACCGCAACAGGGGGTGTTGTCGATGCGTACGCAGATCAGGATTGCCACTCGCGATTGGGATTATCTGACGCCGCTCATTTTGGGCGACGTGAAATCGGACGAATTCGACGTGAAGGTGGACCGGGTCGGGACTCTGATCTCCGACCTCGGTTCGGATCCCAACTATGAAGCGGCGGAGGTTTCCTTCAGCCGCTACGCCTCGGCGATGGCCGGGGGCGAAACGCGGATCGTCGGCCTGCCCTGCTTCATCATGCGGGGGTTTCGCCATCGCTGTATCATCGTGCGCGACGACAGCCCGTTGCAGACCCTGGCCGATCTCGCCGGCAAGCGCATCGGCGTCACCGGCTGGCGCGATTCCGGCAACACCTGGACCCGCGCGCCGGTGCGCCGGGCAGGGGTGGGCGTCGATGACGCCTACTGGTTCGCCGGCCGCCTGACGGCCCAGCACCCGATCACCGATAGGCTCGACGGCTTCGGCCGGCCCGGCCGCATCGAGGCCTGCCCGGGCGAGCGGCCGATGATGGAGCTTCTGGCCGACGGCGGGCTGGACGCGGTGTTCACGCCGTTCATGCCTGACGGCTATTTCGGCAAGGGCGGCGGCTTCCGCCAGCTCCTGCGCGACTTCCGCGCCGCCGAGCGCGATTATTTCAACGAGGTCGGCTATGTGCCCGGCATGCATCTCGTCGCGATCAAGACCCCCGTCGCCGAGCGGCATCCGAACCTCGCCGGCGAACTGACCCGGCTCGTTGGCGAAAGCCAGCGCGTCTGGACGGAAAAGCGCCGCAAATATGCCGAGACCTCGCCCTGGATCATCGAGGAATTGCTGCACGCCGCGCGCGATCTGCCGCCGGACTGGAACGACAACGGTCTCGAGGTCAATCGCCGGATGATCGGCGACTTCGCGTCCGAGCTGCACGAGCAGGGCATTCTCGCCAAGGCCTTGTCGGTCGAGGCGCTGTTTCCGCACGAAGCCCGGACCGGGGCGAGCGCGGCCTGAAGCCTGACTCCTGAGGATCAAACCAGAAAAAGCACAACGGGAAGGAATTTGAGCCATGAAGAAGAGAACGTTCATCCTCGCCTCCATCGCCGCCCTCCTGGCGCATGGCGCCATGGCGCAGGACATCCGCAAGCAGGAGCTCAACAACGATCTCCGCGCCCGGCTGCCGCAGGAGATCCGCGACGCCGGCAAGATGGTCGCCGTCAACAACGGCTCGTTTCCTCCCTATGAGATCGTGACCGGCACCAAGCTCGAAGGCGCGACCAAGGACTTCTCCGACGCCATCGGGCAGATTCTCGGCGTCGAGATCGGGCATGCCTCCGTCGCCGGCCTGCCGGCGCTGCTCAGCGGGATCAATTCCGGCCGCTATCAGTTCGCCATGGGGCCGGTCGGC
Source organism: Bosea sp. (in: a-proteobacteria) (assembly GCF_023953965.1). NCBI lineage: Bacteria > Pseudomonadati > Pseudomonadota > Alphaproteobacteria > Hyphomicrobiales > Alloboseaceae > Allobosea > Allobosea sp. The sequence goes on along the minus strand of NZ_JAMLIX010000001.1, from coordinate 540,772 downwards.
GACTATCCGGACCGCCAGAAGTCGAACGACTTCGTCGACTGGGTACGCGAATATGTCGTCTTCGCCGTCGAGAAAGGCAACCCGCAGGGCATCACCTCGCTCGACACCGCCTGCGGCAAGCGCATCGCCGTGATGTCCGGCGGCTCGGCCGAGAAGGTCATCAAGGAGCACTCCGAGAAATGCGCCGCCGCCGGCAAGCCCGCCGTCGAGGTGCAGTCCTTCACCGACCAGCCGAGCTCGATCCTCGCGGTGAGGTCGAAGCGCTCGGATGCCTTCTTCTCCTCCCAGGCGCCGCTGACCTATTTCGTGCAGCAGGCCAACGGCCAGCTCGAGCTCTCCGGCGTCGGCCAGTCGAACGGCTTCAAGGACATCTACCAGGGCGCGGTGGTGCAGAAGGGCTCGCCTCTCGCCGGCGTGCTGCTCGATGCCTTCAAGATCCTGATCGGCAACGGCACCTATGCCGCGATCATGAAGAAGTGGGGCCTGGAGAACAACATGACCGACAAGCCCGGCATCAACCAGGGCATCTGAGGGAAAGGCGCCATGACGGAGCTGACAGCGGGTGCCGCGGCGGCGTTGCCGCGGCTGCCTGACGACGCTTTGCGCGACGTCAAGCACGCGCACCGGCCCTTTCCCCTGGGCCGGGTCGCGCTCTGGACCGCGACGCTCGCCATTGCGGCGGGGTTCGCCTACATCGTCGCGGTCAATCCGAATTTCGGGTGGCCGGTCGTCGCGCAGTATTTCTTCGATCCCACCGTCATGCAGGGCCTGACGGTCACGCTCGGCCTGACGGTGGTGGCGATGGTGATCGGCGTCGCGCTGGGGTTGATCCTCGCCGTCGCGCGCATGTCGAAGGACAAGCTCGCCTCCTCGCTCGCCGGCCTGTTCGTCTGGTTCTTCCGCGGCACGCCGCTCCTGGTCCAGCTCATCATCTGGTACAATCTCTCGACGCTGTTCCCGCGCATCTCGCTCGGCTTCGTGAGCTGGAAGACCAACGACCTGATCACCCCGCTGACGGCGGCCATCATCGGCCTTGCGCTGAACGAGGCGGCCTATATGGCGGAGATCATCCGCGGCGGCCTGCTTTCGGTCGACAAGGGCCAGGCCGAAACGGCGGAGGCGTTCGGCATGACCCGCGCCCGCGCCTTGCGGCGCATCATCATCCCGCAGGCGATGCGCTCGATCGTGCCCCCGACCGGCAACCAGCTCATCAGCATGATCAAGGCGACCTCGCTGGTCAGCGTCATCGCCATGGCCGACCTGCTCTACTCGGTGCAGTCGATCTACAACCGCACCTTCGAGGTGATCCCGCTGCTGATGGTCGCGGTGGCCTGGTATCTGCTGATCACGTCGATCCTCAATGTCGGCCAGAGCGCCATCGAGCGCTACTACAACCGCGGCGAACGCGGAACGCAGGCCGCCGCACAAAAGAAGGCAGCGGCACTCCCGAAGGAGGCCGGCAATGAAAACGCCTGACGCGAAGGCCCTCGTCCGCGCCCGCAACGTCCACAAGGCGTTCGGGCCGCAGGAAGTCCTCAAGGGCATCGACCTCGACGTGTCGCCCGGCGAGGTGGTGGTGATCCTGGGGCCTTCCGGCTCCGGCAAGTCGACCTTCCTGCGCTGCATCAATCATCTGGAGGCGATCGACCAGGGGTCGATCGAGGTGGATGGCGAGCAGATCGGCTACCGCCTCCACAATGGCCGGCTGGACAAATTGTCCAACGGCCAGGTCGCCGCGCAGCGGCGCAACATCGGCATGGTGTTCCAGCAGTTCAACCTCTACCCGCACATGACGGCGCTGGAGAACGTGATCGAGGCGCCGGTCGGCGTCCATGGGCAGCGCCGCGACGAAGCGATCAGCTATGCGCGCGAGCTTTTGACCCGCGTCGGGCTGGCGGAGAAGATGGATTCCTATCCGCGGCAGCTCTCCGGCGGCCAGCAGCAGCGCGTGGCGATCGCCCGCGCGCTGGCGATCAAGCCGAAGCTGATGCTGTTCGACGAGCCGACCTCGGCGCTCGATCCCGAGCTGGTGGGTGAGGTGCTGACGACCATGCGCGATCTCGCCAAGCAGGGCCTGACCATGATCGTGGTCACCCACGAGATCGGCTTCGCCCGCGAGGCGGCCGACCGCGTGGTGTTCATGGACGGCGGCTACGTCGTCGAATCGGGGACGCCGGAGGAGGTGATCGGCGCCCCGAAGCATCCGCGCACCCGCAGCTTCCTCGCCCGCTTCATCTGACCTAAGGAAGGCGATCGCCATGCCCGCAGCCTCGAACCAGTTCGCCAGCCTCGCCGATTTCGCCGACAAGGCCGGGGACCTCGCCGCCACGCGCCATCACCTGCACGCGCACCCCGAACTGTCCTTCGAGGAGCACGAGACGGCGCGATACGTGGCCGAGCGGCTGGAGAGCTTCGGCTATGAGGTCGCCCGCAATGTCGGCGGGCTCGGCGTCGTCGGGCGGCTCAGCCAGGGCGAGGGGGGACGCAGCATCGCCATCCGCGCCGACATGGACGCGCTGCCGATCGCCGAGGCGACGGGCCTGCCCTACGCCAGCACGGCGCCGGGCAAGATGCATGCCTGCGGCCATGACGGGCACACCACGATGCTGCTCGGGGCGGCCGAATATCTCGCCCGGACCCGGCGCTTCACCGGCACGGTCAACCTCGTCTTCCAGCCGGCCGAGGAGGCCGGAAAGGTGAGCGGGGCGCAGGCGATGATCGCCGACGGCCTGTTCGAGCGCTTCCCCTGCGACGCCATCTTCGGGCTGCACAACCATCCGGGCGCGCCGGCCGGTTCGTTCCTGATGCGTGCAGGCCCGCTGATGGCGGCGGCCGACACCGTGACGATCACCGTGACCGGCCGCGGCGGCCATGCCTCGCGCCCGCATCTGACGATCGATCCGATCGTGACGGCGGCGAACCTGGTGATGACCCTGCAGACCGTGGTCTCGCGCAATGTCAGCCCGCTGGAAACGGCGGTGGTGACCGTCGGCACGATCCACGGCGGCACGGCGACCAACGTGATCCCTGAAAGCGCGGAGCTGACGCTCAGCGTCCGCTCCTTCTCGCGCGAGGTGCGCGAAACGCTGGAGCGCCGCATCCGCGCCATTGCCGCCTCGGTCGCCGAGGCGCATGGGGCGCGCGTCGAAGTCGACTACGAGAAGGGCTATCCGGTCGTCATCAACGCCGAGCCGGAAACCGCCTTCGCGACCGAGGTCGTGACGGAACTGGTCGGCGCGGAGAATGTCGCGGTCTGCCCGCTGATTCCCGGCAGCGAGGATTTCTCCTATTTCCTCGAGCACAAGCCCGGCTGCTTCCTGCGGCTCGGCAATGGCGAGGACTCGGCGATCCTCCACAGCTCGAAATATGATTTCAACGACAAGAGCCTGACCGCCGGCGCGGCGATGTGGGCGCGGCTCGCCGAGCGGTTTCTCGCCGCCTGATCGCGATCAGAGCGGCTCCCGGGCTTTCCGAAAGGCGTCCGGCGTCATGCCCTCCGCCGTACGGAACACGCGGATGAGATGAGGCAGGTCGCAGAAGCCGGTATCGGCCGCGATCCGGGTGGCCGATCGCGTCGTCGTCTTCAGCAGGTGCTTGGCCTGTTCGACCCGGACCAGGTGGTCGACTTCGCGCGGCGTCATGCCCAGAGCCTCGCGGACATGCCGCTCCAGCTTGCGCCGGCTCACCCCGAGCTGCGCCGCGAGCCGCGCGATCGACAGCGGGGTGTCGATCGATTGCTGCATCAGGAGGAGCGCCTTGCGCACCAGGGGATCATGCGCCACCAGCGCCAGCGGCATGCCCGGCTGCGGTTCCTCGGCCGCCATCGCCTCGTCGATGATCATGATGTGCAGGCTCTTGGCGGCCCGCGCCCGGCCGAGATGGCGTTCGACGATGAAGGCGGCCAGATGCGCCGAGGAGACCCCGCCCGAGCAGGTCAGCCGGTCGCGGTCGACCACGAAGATCTGATCCGAGACCGCCTCGAGCCCGTCGAAGCGCTCGAGAAAATCGGCGTGGTGGAACCAGCTCACGCAGGCGCGATAGCCCTGCATCAGGCCGGCCCGGTGCAGGATGAAGGTGCCGGTGCAGACACCGACGAGCGGCACGCCCGCCGCCGCCGCGCGCCGGAGGAAGCCGACCGTGTCGGGATGCAGCTTCTCGATCTCGTCGACCAGCCCGCCGACGACGACGAGATAGTCGAAGCGGGCCGGATCGCCGAGCCGCTCCTCCGGCTGGACGGTGATGCCGCAGCTCGAGGCGATCGCCTCCATCGTCGGCGAGAGCACGCGCCAGCCGCAGAGGATCGGCCGCGAGCGGTCGCCCTCGTCGGCCGAGAGGCGCAGCACATCGACGAAGTTCGCGAAGGCGCAGAGTGTGAACCGCCGCGCCAGGATGAAACCGACCTTGAGCGTCGCCATTTCGCCTCCATGGCGTAAACATACAGCATGGATGACGGATTCATACAGCCATAATCCGCGCGGTTGCGGCATGGATTTCAGTGACGAATTCCAGGAGGCCGCATGACGCATTTTTCTTTCGCGCAGGTCCTCAAGGGCGCGCTGACCGGGCAGAAGAACTGGACGCCGCAATGGCCGGAGGCTGAGCCCAGGGCGGCTTACGACGTCGTGATCGTCGGTGCCGGCGGGCATGGCCTCGGCACGGCCTATTACCTCGCCAAGGAGCACGGCGTCACCAATGTCGCGGTGATCGACAAGGGCTGGCTCGGCGGCGGCAATACCGGCCGCAACACCACGATCATCCGCTCGAACTATCTCTATGACGAGAGCGCGCGCCTCTACGACCACGCGCTCGACCTCTGGGAGGATCTCTCCCAGGACCTGAACTACAACGTGATGTATTCGAAGCGCGGCGTGATGATGCTGGCGCACAACGTCCACGACATCCAGTCCTTCCAGCGCCATGTCCATTCGAACCGCCTGAACGGCGTCGACAATGCCTGGCTGACGGCTGAAGAGGCGAAGCGCTTCTGCCCGCCGCTCGATATCTCGCCATCGGCCCGCTATCCTGTCGTGGGCGCAGCCCTCCAGCGCCGCGCCGGCACCGCCCGGCACGACGCCGTCGCCTGGGGCTATGCCCGCGGCGCGGCGGCGAGGGGCGTCGACATCATCCAGAACTGCCCGGTGACGGCGATCCGCCGCGGGCCGGACGGGCGCGTCAGCGGCGTCGAGACGGGCAAGGGCTTCATCGCCGCCAAGAAGGTCGCGGTCGTCGCCGCCGGCAACACCTCGGTCGTGATGGACACCGCCGGCGTACGCCTGCCGCTCGAATCCTATCCGCTGCAGGCGCTGGTCTCCGAGCCGGTGAAGCCGGTCTTCCCCTGCGTCGTGATGTCGAACTCGGTGCATGCCTATATCAGCCAGTCCGACAAGGGCGAGCTCGTCATCGGCGCCGGCACCGACCAGTATGTCAGCTATTCCCAGCGCGGCGGCCTGCCGCTGATCGAGCATACGCTGGCGGCGATCTGCGAGATCTTCCCGCTCTTCCGGCGCATGCGCATGCTGCGCAAATGGGGCGGCATCGTCGACGTGACGCCGGACCGCTCGCCGATCATCGGGAAGACCCCGGTGCCGGGCCTCTATGTCAATTGCGGCTGGGGCACCGGCGGCTTCAAGGCGACGCCGGGCTCAGGCCATGTGCTCGCGCACACCGTCGCGCGCGACGAGCCGCATCCGATCAACGCGCCCTTCACGCTCGAACGCTTCACCACCGGCCGGCTGATCGACGAGGCGGCCGCGGCCGCCGTCGCGCACTGAGGACCCGCCATGCTGCTGATCCGCTGCCCCTATTGCGAGCGGGACCTGCCCGAGCTCGAATTCGCCTATGCCGGCGAGGCGCATATCGCCCGGCCGCAGGACCCCTCAGCGCTGACCGACGAGGAGTGGCGCGACTTCCTCTTCATCCGCTCGAACCCGCGCGGCGTCCATTTCGAGCGCTGGCGCCATATCCATGGCTGCGCCCGCTTCTTCAACGCGGCGCGCGAGACCGTCTCCGACCGGTTCCTGCGCACCTACAAGGCCGGCGAATCCCGGCCCGACCTCTCCGGCCCGGCGGGAGGCGCCGCATGACCAGCCATCGTCTCGCGAACCGCGGCCGCGTCGATCACGGAAAGCCGGTCCGCTTCAGCTTCGACGGCAGGAGCTATCAGGGGCTCGCCGGCGACACGCTGGCCTCGGCGCTGCTGGCCAACGGCGTCCATCTGATGGGCCGCTCCTTCAAGTACCACCGCCCGCGCGGCGTGGTCTCCGCCGGCTCCGACGAGCCGAACGCGCTGATGGGCACGAGCCGCGGCCCCGGCCGCTTCGAGCCGAACACCCGCGCGACGCTGCAGGAGCTGCGCGAGGGGCTCGTGGCGGTGAGCCAGAACCGCTGGCCTTCGCTCTCCTTCGACCTCGGCGCGATCAACGACCGACTGGGTTCGCTGTTCTCGGCCGGCTTCTACTACAAGACCTTCATGTGGCCGCGCTCCTTCTGGGACCGCGTCTATGAGCCGATCATCCGCAACGCGGCCGGCCTCGGCGTCTCCCCGTCCGAGCCCGATGCCGACCGCTATGCCAGCCGCTTCGCCCATGTCGACGTGCTCGTCGTCGGCGCCGGCCCCGCGGGCCTTGCCGCGGCGCTCGCCGCCGGCCGCTCCGGCGCCTGCGTCATGCTGGTCGACGAGACGGCCGAGCCCGGCGGCAGCCTGCTCTGCGAGCCCTCGGTCGCGATCGACGGCAAGCCGGCCTGGGACTGGCTGGCCGTGACGCTCGCGGAGCTTTCCGCGCTCCCGAACGTCACGATCATGCCCCGTACGACGGCGATCGGCTATTACCACCAGAACCTCCTCGGCCTCGCCCAGCGCCTGACCGACCACCTCGCCGCGCCGCCCGAGGGTGCGCCGCGCGAACGGCTCTGGCGCGTCAGGGCCCGCGAGGTCGTGCTGGCGCAGGGCGCGCTGGAAAAGCCGCTCGTCTTCGACGGCAACGACCGTCCCGGCGTGATGCTGGCCGGCGCCGCCCAGACCTTCCTCAATCGCTACGGCGTCAAGGTGGGGAACCGCCCCGCCATCGTCACAGCCCATGACTCGGCCTGGTATGCGGCCTTCGATCTGGCGGAGGCGGGCACCAGGCCCGCCGCCATCGTCGACATCCGCGCCGAGATCGACCCGGCGCTTGCGGCGCGCGCCCGCGCGCTCGGCATCGAGGTTCTCTCGGGCCATACCGCGACCGGAACCGAGGGCCGGCTGCGGGTCAAGGCGCTGCGCGTCAACCGGATCGAGAACGGCAAAGCGGGCGCGGCCCGCAGCATCGCCTGCGACGCCGTGCTGATGTGCGGCGGCTGGACGCCGAGCCTGCACCTTTTCTCCCACACCAGGGGCAGCCTCGTCTGGGACGACGCGCTCAAGGCATACCTCCCCGGCGAGAAGACCGAAGCCGTCCATATCGCGGGCGCCGGCCGCGGGCTCTGGGGCATCGCCGCCGCTCTCGCCGATGGCGCTATCGCCGGCGCCGAGGCCGCCCGCGCCGCCGGGTGCGACGCGGTGGCGCAGGACCATGCCGTCGCCGCCGACCGCACCGGCTCCGGCGTCACGGTCGAGGAGCTCCCGAGCGACCGCGATCCGGGCCGCGCCAAGGCCTTCATCGATTTCCAGAACGACGTCACCGCCAAGGATATCCGGCTCGCGGTGCGCGAGGGCATGCGCTCGATCGAGCACGTCAAGCGCTACACCACCAACGGCATGGCGACCGACCAGGGCAAGATGTCGAACATCAACGGCCTGATGATCGCCGCCGATGCGCTGGGCCAAGCGCCGCCGGAAGTCGGCCTCACCACCTTCCGCCCGCCCTATACGCCGACGAGCTTCGGCACCGTGGCCGGCTACCGGCAGGGCGCGACCTTCGAGGTCACGCGCAAGGCGCCGATGGATGGCTGGGCGCAGGCTCGAGGCGCGGTCTTCGAGCCTGTCGCCCTGTGGCGCCGCGCCCGCTACTTCCCGCAAGCCGGCGAGGACATGCACGCGGCCGTCAATCGCGAATGCCGCGCGGTGCGCAGCGCCGTCGGCATCTTCGACGCCTCGACGCTCGGCAAGATCGAGGTCGTCGGCCCCGATGCCGTCACCTTCATGGAGCGGATGTACACCAATCCCTGGGCGAAGCTCGCCGTCGGGCGCTGCCGCTACGGGCTGCTGCTCGGCGAGGACGGCTTCATCCGCGACGACGGCGTCATCGGCCGGCTGGCGCCGGATCGTTTCCACGTCACCACGACCACCGGCGGCGCGGCGCGCGTGCTGAACATGATGGAGGACTATCTCCAGACCGAATGGCCGGACCTCAAGGTCTGGCTCACCTCGACCACCGAGCAATGGGCCGTCATCGCCGTGCAGGGGCCTCATGCGCGCAAGCTGATCGCGCCCTTCGTCGAGGGGCTCGACATCTCGGAAGCCGCCTTCCCGCATATGGCGGTCGCCGCCTGCACCGTCGCCGGCCTCCCGGCCCGGCTGTTCCGCGTCTCCTTCACCGGCGATCTCGGCTTCGAGATCAATGTCCCCGCCCGTCACGGCCCGGCGCTCTGGGACAAGCTCATGGCGGCGGGAAAGCCCTATGGCATCACGCCCTACGGCACCGAGACGATGCATGTGCTGCGCGCCGAGAAGGGCTACATCATCGTCGGCCAGGACACCGACGGCACGCTGACCCCGGACGATGCCGGCCTGAGCTGGGCGATCGGCAAGGCGAAGCCCGATTTCGTCGGCAAGCGCTCGCTGTCGCGGCCCGACATGCTGGCGAAGGGCCGCAAGCAGCTCGTCGGGCTCCTGACCGACGACCCGAAGACCGTGCTGGAGGAGGGCGCCCAGATCGTCGCCGATCCGAACGAGCCGAAGCCGATGACCATGCTCGGCCACGTCACCTCCTCCTATTGGAGCGAGGCGCTCGGCCGCTCGATCGCCATGGCGGTCATCGCCGACGGCCGCGCCCGGGACGGCGGGACGCTGTACGTTCCCATGCCGGACCGGACGATTTCCGCCCGCGTCGTCAGGAGCACCGTCTTCTTCGATCCCGAAGGCAGCCGTCTCAGCGCCGGGGAGAAAGCATCATGACCGCTCCCGTGACGATCACCGCCCTGCCGGCGGGCGCGCGCTTCTCGCTGCGCACCGGCGATCCCGCCACCGTCGGCGCCGGGCTCGGCCTCGAGCTGCCGGCGAGGGTCGGCCAGCGTGCCGTCGCCGGCGCCCGCGCGGCGCTGTGCCTCGGGCCGGACGAATGGCTGGTCGAGGCGCCCGAGGGGGAGGGCGCCGCCATCGCCGATGCCTTCGCCGGGCTGGTTGAGCGGCTGACGTTCAGCGCCGTCGAGGTCTCCGACCGCGAGGTCGGCTTCGCCCTCGCGGGCCCCGCCGTGCTCGACCTCATCGCCACCGGCTGCCCGCGCGATCCCGCGAAGCTTCCGGTCGGTTCCGGCTGCCGCACCATCTTCGACAGCGTGCAGGTCGTGCTGACCCGCGAGGCGCAGGACTGCTTCCATCTGACGGTCTGGCGCTCCTTCGCGCCCCATCTTCGCGCCCTTCTCGACATCGCCGCCCGCGAGCTCGCCGCCGGTCTTTGAAACACGAGGACACCACCATGCAAGCGAGTGCCGCCTCCGGCCTCTCCGACGCAGCCGTCGCCGCCGCCATCGGCCGCGAGCTCGGCCGCCAGCAGAACCAGATCGAGCTGATCGCCTCGGAGAACATCGTTTCCCGCGACGTGCTGATCGCCCAGGGCTCGGTCCTGACCAACAAATATGCCGAGGGCTACCCCGGAAAGCGCTATTACGGCGGCTGCGAGTTCGTCGACGAGGTCGAGACCATCGCCATCGACAGGGCCAGGCAGCTCTTCGGCGCGGCCTTCGCCAATGTCCAGCCGCATTCCGGCGCCCAGGCCAACCAGGCCGTGTTCCTCGCCCTGCTGCAGCCGGGCGACCGGATCATGGGCATGTCGCTCGCCCATGGCGGCCACCTGACCCATGGCTCGCCGGTCACCATGTCCGGCAAATGGTTCGACGTCGTCGACTATCAGGTGCGCCAGTCCGATCAGCTGATCGACATGGAGACGGTGCGCGCCCGCGCGCTCGAGACCCGGCCGAAGCTGATCGTCGCCGGCGCCTCGGCCTATCCGCGCCAGATCGATTTCGCCGGGTTCCGCGCCATCGCCGACGAGGTCGGCGCCTATCTGATGGTCGACATGGCCCATTATGCCGGGCTCATCGCGGCGGGCCTCTATCCCAACCCGGTGCCGCATGCGCATGTCACCACCTCGACCACGCACAAGACCTTGCGCGGGCCGCGCGGCGGGCTGATCCTGACCAACGACGAGGCGCTGGCCAAGAAGCTCAACTCCGCGGTCTTTCCGGGCAATCAGGGCGGTCCGCTGATGCATGTCATCGCCGCCAAGGCTGTTGCCTTCGGCGAGGCGCTGCAGCCGTCGTTCCGCGACTACGCCTATCGCGTCATCGCCAATGCGCGGACGCTGGCCGCCACCTTGAAGTCAGGCGGGCTCGACATCGTCTCCGGCGGCACCGACTCCCACATGATCCTGGTCGACCTGCGCCCGAAGGGGGTGAAGGGGCGCGATGCCGAACGGGCGCTGGAGCGGGCCGGCCTCACCTGCAACAAGAACGCCATTCCCTTCGACCCGGAAAAGCCGTTCGTCACCTCCGGTGTCCGGCTCGGCACCTCCGCCGGCACCACGCGCGGCTTCGGAGAGGCCGAGTTCAGGCGCATCGGCGAGCTGACCCTCACGGTGGTGGACGCGCTCGCCGCCGCCGGGCCGGAAGGAGACGCGGCTGTCGAGGCCAAGGTTCTGGCCGAGGTCAATCGACTTTGCGCCGCCCATCCGATCTACATCGACTGAGGGGGCGACCGAAGGCCACCTTCGTCGTGCCGGGGAAGCGGCTGCCGCCGCCTCCGCTCTTGCGTCCTTGGAGGGGCCGATGTTCCTGAGCGTCTTCGACATCTTCAAGATCGGCGTCGGTCCCTCGAGCTCGCATACGATGGGGCCGATGCTCGCCGCCGCACGCTTCCTCGAGGCGCTGCGCGCCGCCCGGCAGCGGGAGCCCGGCTCGGCTCCCCCGGTCCGGATCGCGGCCTCGCTGCATGGCAGCCTCGCCTTCACCGGCAAGGGCCACGCCACCGACCGCGCCGTCGTCCTCGGCCTCCTCGGCTACCGCCCGGAGACGCTCGATCCCGAGGAAGCCGGGCGCCGCGAGGCCGCCCTCAGGGAAACCAGGCTGATCGAGGTGCCCGGTCTCGGCCCGCTCGCCTTCGATCCCGACGAGGACGTCGTCTTCGACTATGGCCCCCCGCTGCCCGGCCACGCCAACGGCATGGTTCTGCGCAGCTTCGATGCCGCCGGAAACCTGCATCTGTCCGAGACCTATTATTCGATCGGCGGCGGCTTCGTCCTGACCGAGCGCGAGCTTTCGCATGCGAGCCTGAAGGGGAGCGATGCCGAGGTCAGCCGGCCCTATCCCTTCGCCAACGCCGCCGAAATGCTGGCCATGGGCGAAGCGTCCGGCCTCGGCATCGCCGCGATGAAGCGGGAAAACGAGACGGCGGGCGGCGATAGCGCGCTCGATACCCGTCTCGACCATCTGTGGTCGGTGATGGATGCCTGCATCGAGCGCGGCCTCTCGACCGACGGCACGCTGCCCGGCGGCCTCAAGGTTCGCCGCCGGGCCCGCGCCATCCATCAGGCGCTGCTGGCCGAGCGCGGCGGCAACACCATCCAGCCGCATGCCGTCAACGACTGGCTTTCGGTCTACGCGATGGCGGTGAACGAGGAGAACGCGGCCGGCGGGCGCGTCGTCACCGCGCCGACCAACGGCGCCGCCGGCGTCGTGCCCGCCGTGATCCGCTACTACCGCGACCATTGCGTCGGCGCCTCGCGGCAGGGCATCCGCGATTTCCTGCTGACCTCGGCCGCCGTCGGGGGGATCATCAAGAGCAACGCCTCGATCTCCGGGGCGGAGGTCGGCTGCCAGGGCGAGGTCGGCTCCGCCGCCGCCATGGCGGCGGCCGGCTTGTGCGCCGCGCTCGGGGGTTCGAACGCCCAGATCGAGAACGCCGCCGAGATCGCGCTCGAACATCATCTCGGCATGACCTGCGACCCGGCGCGCGGCCTCGTCCAGGTGCCGTGCATCGAGCGCAACGGACTGGGAGCGATCAAGGCCGTCGCCGCCGCCTCGCTGGCGCTGCGCGGCGACGGCGTCCATATCGTGCCGCTCGACGCCTGCATCGAGACCATGCGCCAGACCGGCATCGACATGAGCGTGAAATACAAGGAGACCTCGACCGGCGGCCTCGCGGTCAATCTCCCCGAGTGCTGAGCCTGGCGGATGGCGCCTTCATCCCCGCGTGCGCCCTTCGGGCCACGCCGCCCCGGCATCGGAGGCGGCCCCGTTGTCCCCGTGGTTGGCAAGCAAGGAAAATGCCAAAAGCGATTTGGCTGATTAATGCGAACATAAGATCAATAAATTTCGGAAATCCATCCTCATTGATATTCTTCCCGGCAGGCACCTCCGGAGGAATAAATGAACATTCCCGTTACCGACGATATGCTTCACGTGATGAAGTGGCATAATGGGGAAAAGGAATTTTCTCCATTCTCCGCGGGCGAGATGAAGCGCCGCCAGGACGATGTCAGGAAGTGGATGGCGGCCAATAGCGTCGATGCCGCTCTGTTCACGTCCTATCACTGCATCAATTATTATTCCGGCTGGCTGTACTGCTATTTCGGCCGCAAGTTCGGCATGGTCATCGATCACGACAAGGCGACCACCATCTCGCCGGGGATCGACGGCGGCCAGCCCTGGCGCCGCAGCTTCGGCGACAACATCACCTACAGCGACTGGCGCCGCGACAATTTCTATCGGGCCGTCCGCGAGCTGACCAAGGGCGCCAAGCGCATCGGCATCGAGTTCGATCACGTCTCGATCGACTTCCGTCGCGAGCTCGAGAGCGCCGTGCCGAGCGTCGAGTTCGTCGATGTCGGCCAGCCCTCGATGTGGATGCGCACCATCAAGTCGGCCGAGGAGCAGGTTCTGATCCGCGAGGGTGCCCGCGTCTGCGACGTCGGCGGCGCGGCTTGCGTCGCGGCCGTCAAGGCCGGCGTGCCGGAGCACGAGGTCGCCATCGCGACGACCAATGCGATGATCCGCGAGATCGCGAAGTCGTTCCCCTTCGTCGAGCTGATGGACACCTGGACCTGGTTCCAGTCCGGCATCAACACCGATGGCGCGCACAACCCGGTGACCAATCGGATCGTGAAGCCGGGCGACATCCTCTCGCTCAATACCTTCCCGATGATCTTCGGCTACTACACGGCGCTCGAGCGGACGCTGTTCTGCGATCATGTCGACGACGTCAGCCTCGACATCTGGGAGAAGAACGTGGCGGTCCATCGCCGTGGGCTCGAGCTGATCAAGCCCGGGGCGCGCTGCAACGAGATCGCCGCGGAGCTGAACGACATGTATCGGCAGTGGGATCTGCTCAAGTACCGCTCCTTCGGCTACGGTCATTCCTTCGGCGTCCTGTGCCATTATTACGGCCGCGAGGCCGGCGTGGAGCTGCGCGAGGATGTCAATACCGAGCTGAAGCCCGGCATGGTGGTTTCGATGGAGCCGATGGTCATGCTTCCGGAGGGTGTTCCGGGCGCTGGCGGCTATCGCGAGCACGACATCCTCATCGTCAAGGAAGACGGCGCGGAGGACATCACCGGCTTCCCGTTCGGACCCGAGCACAACATCATCCGCAACTGAGACGGGCCGTTCCGGCATCGATCGCGTGTCGGGGGAAGCGTGGAGCTTCTCCCGGCACGGTGCGTTCCCGCCACGGCAACGCTTCGCTCGGTCGAGAACAGATGCGTTGCCCGTCACGATGACGGCTTCGGCGGGCATGGGTTTTGCCTGCATCGCCCTTCTCATGATCCGGAGCGGGGCGATCGGATCTTTGGCCTCCACCCGACCCTACGCAGCGTGCCGCCTGGAGCGAGCATCACAAGCAGGAGCATTGCGATGAACAGACCCTCATTACGCTCCCTTTTCGGCAGCGACGACATCGTCCTCGCCCCTGGAGGCGGCGGTCCGCTCGATCTGCTCATGGTCGAGAGGGCCGGCTACAAGGCCGCCTATCTGAGTGGGTACTCGGTCGCCGCGCAGCGCTACGGGCTGCCCGATATCGGCCTCATCGCCTTCAGGGAAATGAGCGAGGTGGTGAATGCGGTGTGCCGCGTCACCTCGCTGCCCATCATCGTCGACTGCGATACCGGCTATGGCGGCGTCCTCAACGTGCGCCAGACGGTTCGGGAATTCGAGGATGCCGGTGCGGCGGCCGTCATGATCGAGGACCAGAGCTGGCCGAAACGCTGCGGCCACATGCAGAACAAGACGATCGAGCCGATCGAGATCGCGGTCGCCAAGATCGAGGCGGCGGTGAAGGCGCGCCGCAACGACGATCTGGTGATCATGGCCCGCACCGATGCCTGCGACGTGCTCGGCTTCGAGGAGGCCCTGCGCCGCTGCAAGGCGTTCAAGGCCGTCGGCGCCGACATGGTGTGCATGCACAGTCCGCGCTCGATCGAGGATCTGAAGATCCTCGCCGCGGAGATCGAAGGCCCGCATGTGGTTTCGATCGGCGAAGGCGAGTTCACCGACGCCATCGACGTGAGCGAGCTCTTCAGGATCGGGTTTCAGTTCGCCTCCTTGCCGAGCGGCATCCTGCGGACCGCGGCCTTCGCGGTGACAGCGATGCTCGAACGCGTCCGCGAACGCCGGCACGCACGCGATATCGCCGGCTCGGCGATCGATCTTGGCACGCTCAACGAGCTCGTCGGCCTCGCCGCCCTGAGCGATTTCGAGGACAGCATAGGCCAGCGCCCCGGCCGGGCCTCCTGAGGGTGCCGGCAGGCACCTTTCCGGCGGAAAAGCAGGGCGGATTCATGCCCGGCGGTTGTCTTCACACCGCCGGGAAAGCGCCTGTCCACCGCCCTGCCGCGGATGCCGCGGCAGGGCGCCGGCGGTGCGGGGCTTCCCTGACGTCGGCCATGCGGGAGGCAAGCAATACCCCGCAGATTTGATAAGCGGTTATTATATTCGTATTTCATGAATTAATTTCCTATATGGTACGTATCATGGAATCCTGAATTCAGGTGGAGGAAAGACGTAAAAGCTGCCCACCTTTTTTGATACCAGCGAGGGGAAACAACATGTCGCTGCGCGTCATCCGCACGCTCGCCAGGAGCGTTGTAGTCGCAGGAATTATTGCGTCAGCATGTATCGCTTCACCGTCTCGCAGCCAGACTGCGGTCGAAGAAGTCAAATTCGGATTACTCCCGGGACTGGGACTTTACCTGCCCGTGTGGGTAGCGGACGATAAGGGGTTCTTTACCGAGGAGAAGGTCAAGCCGACCTTCATCAACGTTGGCGGCGGTGGTGCGCAAACCATGGCCGCTCTTCTGGGTGGCAGCTTCGACATGACGGATCTGTCAATCCCGGCGCTGGCCGCGGCCAACGAAAAGGGCCAGGACCTGCGCGTGATCGCGGGCAATCATACCGCTCTGTCCTATGCGTTGCAGGTTCGCAGCGACATGCCGGAGCCGGTCGCTTCCGACGGCTATCCCGCCATCATGCACAAGCTGCGCGGCAAGCGCGTGGCGGCGAGCACGATCGGGTCGAATTCCTACATCGTCATGAAGCACCTGCTCGAAGGCGCGGGCATGACCTTCAACGACATCGCCCTGACGCAGGTTCAGTCCGGCAGCTCGGCTTCCGTGATGATGGCCGCCAACCAGCTCGACGTCGTGCTCCAGAGCGAGCCCTACATCTCGATGCTCTCCGACCAGCTCAAGAAGGGGCGTACCGTCCTGGATCTGCGGACGCCGGAAGGTGTCAAGGCCGCCGGGCTCCAGGGCCTGATCTATGACATCTGGCTCGCCAAGGCTTCCGTCGCCAAGGAGGACCGTGTCATCCGCGCGACCAGGGCTCTCGACAAGGCGATCAAGTATATCCAGGATCCGGGCACCAACATCCAATACCTCGTTGATCTGACCCGGAAGAATCTCAAGATCGATGCGACGGATGAAATTCTGCAGAAGCAGATCAAGAGCATGATCCCGGCCTTCAGGACCGTCATTACCCGCAACGATGTGGAGCGTTCCTTCGCGGTTCTGGGAATCAAGCCGATGCCCTATGAATCGGTCGTCACCGGTTTGGCCATGGAAAAGTAGGCCCGGGCTGTCCCGGGTTCCGGCTCCGTGGGGTGCCGGAACCCGCAGCCGACCGAAATTCTCAGCATGGAACCCAAAATGAACGTGAAACCTGCTGCGGAATCCGCCGTCCAGCTCAACTCCGTCAGCCATTCATTTCCGTCCCATGACGCCTCGCTTGCTCCCGTGCCCACCGTCAAGAATGTCACCTTGGACATCGCGAAAGGTGAGTTCATCGCCATCATCGGCCCCAGCGGCTGCGGGAAGTCGACGCTGCTGAACATGGTCGCCGGCATCATCAAGCCGGACCATGGCACGGTCCTGGTCAACGGGCGCCCGGTGGACGGTATCAATCCGGGGCGGGGCGTCGGCTACATGTTCGCCAACGACTCGCTGTTTCCCTGGCGCACGACCTGGGAAAACGTCGCGCTCGGCCCGGAATTGCGCGGCGACCCGGACAGGAAGGAAAAGGCGTTCGAGCTCCTGCGCCTCGTCGGCCTGACCGGAGCGGAATACAAGTACCGGACGCAGCTCTCCCACGGCATGCGCCAGCGCGCCTCGCTGGCGCGGACGCTCGCGCAGGACCCCGAAATTCTCCTTCTGGACGAGCCTTTCGGCGCGCTCGACGCGCAGACCAAGGTGCTGGTCGAGGAAGAATTCATGCGTATCCGGGACGCCCGGGGCATGACCGTTCTCTTCGTCACGCATGACCTGACCGAGGCGATCACGCTCGCCGACAGGGTCGTCGTGATGTCGGCGCGCCCGACCTACATCAAGTCCCTGGTCACCGTGCCGATCGCGCGCCCGCGTTCGCTGATCGAAACCAGGTTCAACAAGACCGCCCAGGAGTTGTACCTGAACCTGTGGGAGGAACTTCGCCCCGAGGTGACGGCGCAGGAACTGGAGAAGGCGTCATGACACAGGCATCGGTTGCGGTAGCGCCCGCCTCCAGGGGATTTCAACTGCCCGTCGGCCTCGTCAGGGTCCTGTTGACCGCCGCGGGGTTGCTCCTGTGGGAGTTCGTCGCGACGTTCGGCATCGTCGAGGAATTCTGGATCAGCAAGCCGAGCAAGATCTTTCCGGAGATCGTCCGCTATCTCTCCTCCCGCGAGGGCTGGTTTGCGGTCGCTCTCACCTTTTACGAAGCGGCCGTCGGATTTGCGCTCGCCATGGTGCTGGGCGTGCTCTCGGGCTTCCTGATCACCAGATCTCCTTACATCAAATCCGTCCTGAACCCGTTCGTCGGGGTCATGAACGCCGTTCCCCGCCTCGCCCTCATCCCGCTCTTCATCGTCTGGTTCGGCATCGGCTCGCTGTCGAAGATCATGATGGTGTTCATGATCTGCTATTTCGTCGTCCTGGTGAATACGATCAGCGCCATCGAGAGCGTCGACCGGGAGCTCGTCCTGGTCGCGCGGCTGCTCGGCGCCACCAAGCGCGACATCCAGCGCAAGGTCATCATCCCGAGCTCGATCCCCTGGCTGTTCGCGGCGACGCGGATCTGCGTCGGAAACGCCGTCGGCGGCGCGGTGGTCGCCGAGATGGTGGCGGGCAATGGCGGCCTCGGCTTCATGGTGAGCGCGGCGGCGGCGTTGCTCAACCTGCGCGACGTGTTCGTCGCGGTGATCATCGTGATGGCGATCGCCTATTGCTGCGACGTCCTGCTTCTGAAGCTCGAACGCAGGCTGCTGCGCTGGCGCCCTGCCGCGCTCTGACGCGGCCGGCCCGGCCGCGATCTGCCGAGACACCTCGTTTCCATTGGGAGTTGATATGATGTGGTCGGAAAACAAGGTTCTCAAGAAGATCGCGGCGGGGCAGGTGCCCTACGGCTTCGAAATCATGCTGGGCAGTCCGCGTATCGTCGAGATGGTGGGCTGGGCCGGGTTCGACTACATCCAGCTCGATCAGGAGCACACCCCGTTCGGGCTGGAGACGATCGAGGACATGGTCCGCGCCGCGGACGCGACGGGGCTGACCAGCCTCGTGCGGGTCGCGCAGAACAATCCGAAGGACATCAGCCGCGCGCTCGAGACGGGCGCCCACGGCGTCATCGTCCCGCAGGTGACCGACGCGGCCGATGTGCAGAAGGCGCTGGACTCCGTCTATTACGCGCCGCGGGGCCAGCGCGGCATGTGCCCGGTCACGCGCGGCGCCCGCTATGACGACGCCGTCTGGGAGGAATACCTCGCCTGGGTGCAGAAGGAAGTGATGTTCATTCCGCTGATCGAGAATGCCTCGGCGCTCGAGAGCATCGACGAGATCTGCGCGCTTCCGGGCGTTTCCGTCATCGGTTTCGGCGCCGGCGATCTCGGCCAGAGCCTGGGTGTCGGAGCCCAGGGGCTGGCGGCGCCGATCGTGCGGGAAGCCTTCGCCAAGGTGCGCGAGACGGCGCGGCGGCACAACGTCGTGCTCAAGGGCATGCCGGTGATCGGCGACGATCCCGCCAAGGCGGTGCGCAACCTGCTCGACATGGGCGTCGGCATGGTGATGTACGATGCGGACGCCCTCCTGTTCTCGCGGGAATGCCGCAACATCATGAACGGCATCCGCAGCCTCTCCGGCGGCTGACGAAGGATCGGGCCTGCAGATTCACGCGTGACGCCTGGGCGGTCGACGGGCCGCCCCCTCAACGCGCGCGCGTTCAACCGGACGTCACGGGGGTGCCCGCGGCAGCCGCTTTCGCACACCCCGTGAACTTGAGGACGAGGATCACGATGAGCAACGCACGCAAGATGCGCGACGTGTTCGCCAAGGAAAAGATAGTTGTCATCCCCGGCGCCTACGATGCCCTTTCGGCCCTTCTCGTGCAGAAGACCGGCTTTCCGGCCGCCTATCTCGGCGGTTTCTCGATCTCCGCGAGCATGGCCGGATATCCCGACTGGGGCTTCACCACCATGACCGAGATGCTGTCGGTCGCGGTTAACGCGATCAACGTCCTCGACGTCCCGGTCCTCTGCGACATCGACCAGGGTTTCGGCGCCCTCACCAACTTCGCGCGGACGATCCACGCCTATGAGAACGCCGGCGTCGCAGCCGTGCATTTCGAGGACCAGCCCTTCCCGAAGAAGTGCTCGCAGCAGGCCAACCGGGCGGTGATCCCGCTCGCCGATGCCGTCGCCAAGGTCAAGGTGGCGGTGGAGACGCGCTCGAACCCGGATTTCATGCTGATCGCCCGCACGGATTCCAAGGGCATCGAAGGTCTCGACGGGCTGAAGCGCCGGATGGGCGCCTATCTCGACGCCGGGGCGGATTACTGCATCTTCTGCGAGCAGCAGACCGAGGAGGAGCTGCGCGCCGTGGGTGAGGCGTTCCCCGGCCGGGTGATCGCCTTCGTCGGCGATGTCCCCGAGAACCCGGCCTGCTGCCTGCCCGTCTCGGCCTATCAGGAGATGGGCTACAAGGGCCTGGTCTATTGCGCGCTCGGCCTGTCGGCCGCCTATCGCGGCATGCAGAACAGCTTCGAGCATCTGCTGCGGCAGCGCCACGTCTCGTCCGGCGACCTCACCAGGAACAACACCTCGCTCGGTGAGATCCAGTCCCTCGCCAAGATCAAGCAATGGCAGGAGTTGAGAGATCGCTTCGACATGCTGTGATCGCTCAGATTGCCTTTTTCAGGTTATCCTAGGAGAAATACGATGAAGCTTGTCGAAAAGATTCGTGCCAAGAAAAAGATGATCGGGCTCGAGCTGTATTCCGGCTCGCCGCATAACGTCGAGATTCTCGGTGAGGTCGGGTTCGATTTCACGATGCTCGATACCGAGCATACGGAATACGATACCGGCCATATCGCGCACCTGATCCGGGCGGCCGATTCCTTCGGCGTGGCGCCGGTGGTGCGCGTCGAGCAGCTCAACGAGGTCCTCATCATGAAGACCCTGGACAGGGGTGCTCAGGGCGTCATCGTGCCCCGCATCACCACGGCCGAGCAGGCGCGCCGGGCGGCCTCCGCCGCGGCGTTCCCGCCGGTCGGCATGCGCGGCATGTGTCCGGACGTCCGGGCCACCCGTTACCGCAACGAGGTCTGGGAGGAGTACGCCAGGAACCCCTTCGATCACGTCGCGGTGATTCCGCTGATCGAGGACATCCGCGCCGTGGAGAACATCGACGCCATCATGGCTGTCGACGGCATCGATTCCATCCTGTTCGGACCCGGCGACTTCGCGGTCTCGATCGGGGCGGCGCAGGAGGGCTTCACCGACGAGATCATGGGCAGGACGCGCGAAGCGCTGCAGCGGGTCTGCAAGGCCGCGGCGAAGCACGACGTCTATGTCTTCGCGATCCCGCTCGAGCTGCGCGACCCGACCAGGATCATGAACGAGCTGTTCGACGACGGGGTCTCCGGCGTGCTGTTCGGAACGGACACGATGCATTTCCAGCTCGCGGCCGACCGCATCCGCGGCGCCTTCGGCGGCGTCGTCTCCTCCCGGGGCTGACCCGGCCACGCTCTTACGCGATTGAGACGCAAAAGCATCGCTGGCCTTTAGGCCGGCGGGTTCCCCAGCCGCCGGAGGCCGCAGATGCAGACGCAGGACGACACACTGGCGACCAGACTGGCGCGCTGGTCGACGGGCACCCGCTACGAGGACCTTCCGCCGGCCGTGCTGCACCAGACCCGGCGCGCGGTGCTGGATTACCTCGGTTGCACCCTGCGCGGCGCGGATACGCCGCTCGCCGCCGCCGTCCGCAGCTATCTCGACACGGCGGATCGCGGCGGCGAGGCGGCCGTGATCGGCACGGACCGGTCGCTGTCCCCGGCCGGCGCGGCTTTCGCCAATGCGACCGCGGCGTCCGTGCTCGAGCTCGACGACGGCCACGGACAGGCCACCATCCATCCGGGCGCCACTTGCATTTCGGCCGTTCTCGCCGCCGCCGGGGCCCACGGCGCCTCGGATGCGGACATCGTCGTGGCGATCACGCTGGCCTATGAGCTGTCGTCGCGCTTGGGTATCGCGCTCTGCCCGGCCGCGGGCGAGCGCGGCTTCCATTGCTCGCCCGCCATCGGCGTGCTCGGCGCCGCCTTCGGCGCCAGCCGGACCTTCGGCAGCGATGTCCGCACGACGGCGCACGCGCTCGGCCTCGCCGGCTCCAACGCCGGCGGCCTGTTCGACTATCATGGCGGCTGGCTGGACGCCTGGAGCATCAACGCCGGCCGGGCGACGCGGGAGGGCCTGCTCTGCGCGTCGCTCGCCGGGCACGGCGTCGCCGGGCCGCTCGATATCTTCGAGGGGCCGAAGGGGTTCGGCCTCGCCTTCGCCGGGCCCGGATTCGATGCGGCCGGCATCGGGCGGGGGCTCGGGCGGGACTGGCTGCTGCTCGGCACCGCGGTGAAGATCCATCCGTGCTGCCGGCGGCTGCATTCCGTCATCGATGCGCTGCTGTCGCTCGAGGACGGGTCCGCCGTCGATCCCTTCGCCATCGACCGGATCGTGGTGGAGACCACGGCCGAATCGGCGCGTCTGGACCGCCGGCGCTTCGAAAACGCGGCGATCGCGAAGATGAGCATTCCCTACGGCGCCGCCGCCACGCTGGTCTATGGCAGCCCGACCCTCGATCACTTCGAGGACGAGGCGCGCCGCGATCCGCGAATCCGGCATCTGGTGGAACGGGTCGAGGTCAGGACCTCCGACGATCCGACGATCTCCGATCCGCTGGGCTTCGCGGCGCGCGTCGCGGTGACGGCGGGCGGAGCGACCCGCGACGCCACCGTCATCACCCCCATCGGCGATCCCGCCCGGCCCGTCGACGACGCGATGCTGATCGACAAGTTCCGGACCCTGGCCGATCCGGTCATCGGCAGCGAGGCGGCGCGCGAGATCGTGGCCGCGACCTTCGCGCTGGGCGAGGCCGGCGACAACGGAAAGCTCGTGCGGCTCCTGGGCGGCAAGGCGCGCTGAGATCGCCCGCCGGGCGCGATCCTCCTCGACCATGGCAGGGCGTTGCCTTGCCGGTGGCGGGCTCGATGCATGTTGTTGAGGCATATGCCTCAACAACAACCATTAGCTCAGCTTATACTCGTATTTTTAGAGTAAATTAGCAAACTCAACTCCATTCGACCATAGTCGAGACAGGAATATATTAGCCGCTCTACGGACTGGAGGTGTTTGGTGGCCGACGCAACCGTCCTCGTCGACTCGCCGGGTGGAATCGGCAACCGAGCGGAACCCGGTGCCGGGCATCCGGAGCTGCGTGTCTTGCGGCGGCGCCATCCCTGGCGGCAGTTCTCGGCGGTCGTGGCGCTTGCGGTGCTGGCCGGCATGGTCTGGTCGCTCGCCAATAATCCCAATGTCGGGATCGATCTCGTCCGCGAATACCTCACGGCCCCGGCGATCCTGAGAGGTATTGGCGTCACCCTCTACCTGACCGTCGTCGCCATGGTCCTGGGCGTTTCGGGGGGCGTGCTGATGGCCGTGATGCGGCTGTCCGACAATGCCGTCCTCTCCGGCATCGCGAAGTTCTATATCTGGATCTTCCGCGGTACGCCGATGCTCGTGCAGCTGATCTTCTGGGCCTATGCCGGCGCGATCTATCCGACGATCAGCATCGGCGTGCCGTTCACCGACATCGTGTTCTGGTCGTCGCAGACCGCCGACCTGATCGATCCGATGATGGCGGCGCTGCTGGCGCTCACCTTCAACCAGGTTGCCTACGCTTCCGAGATCATTCGCGGCGGCATCCTCTCCGTCGACCACGGGCAGACCGAGGCGGCCTATTCGCTCGGCATGGGGCCGGCGCGCACCATGCGGCGGATCGTCCTGCCACAGGCCATGCGCACGATCATCCCGCCCATGGGCAACGACGTCATCAGCATGCTCAAGACCACGTCGCTGGTCTCGGTCATCGGCGGGCAGGACCTGATGACGACGGTGCAGTTCATCTATTCGGAGAACTTCCAGGTCATTCCGCTGCTGATCGTCGCGAGCCTCTGGTATCTCTTCTTCACCACGCTGCTCGCCATTCCGCAGAGCTGGCTGGAAAAGCGCTACGGCCGGGGCGTCGCCTCGCAGGTCAGGAGGGGCGTCTAGAGCCTCTCCGCACCGCCACGGGCGTCCTTAAGCCCTCCGATCGATCGCACTCCTCACGCGGCTCGGCACCGCTCGCTCGAAAAGGCTCCAGGCCATGTCCACCCGCAGCATCGATTCAGCGAATGCCGCCGCGCCGGCGGCGGCAACCGAGCGGCCCATGGTCGAGGCCATCGGCGTGCGCAAGAGCTTCGGCGCCCTCAAGGTCCTCGACGGCATCGACCTCGAAGTGCCGCGCGGCGAGGTCCTGGCCCTGCTGGGGCCGAGCGGCTCGGGCAAGAGCACCTTCCTGCGCTGCATCAACCATCTCGAGCGCATCGATCGCGGCATGATCATCGTCGACGGCGAGCTCGTCGGCTACACCCGCACCGGCGACGTGCTGCGCGAGGTGCATCCGCGCATGATCAGCCGCATGCGCCGCCAGGTCGGCATGGTCTTCCAATCGTTCAACCTGTTCGGCCACATGACGGCGCTGCAGAACATCATCGAGGCGCCGGTGGGCGTCCTCGGCCAGCCGCGCACGGAGGCCCGGCAGCGGGCGCTCGCGCTGCTCGAGCGGGTCGGGCTGGGGGACAAGGCCAACGCCTATCCCTCCGAGCTCTCCGGCGGGCAGCGCCAGCGCGTCGCCATCGCGCGCGCCCTGGCGATGGACCCCAAGCTCCTGCTCTTCGACGAGCCGACCAGTGCGCTCGACCCGGAGCTCGTCGGCGACGTGCTGCGCGTCATGCGCGAGCTCGCGGAGGAGGGCATGACGATGATCGTCGTCACCCATGAGATCGGCTTCGCGCGCGAGGTCTGCGACCGGGTGGCGTTCATGCATTCGGGCGGCATCGTCGAGATCGGCCCGCCCGGCGAGATCCTGGCGTCGCCGCGCGACGAGCGGACCCGCGCCTTCCTGTCGAGCGTGCTCTGACGCCTCGATCGATCACGCTTCCTTCGAGCGGTCCGCTAGCCGCGATCGCTCGAAGTGCTCCGGCCGCCCCCCGGGTCTGATGCAGGCGGCCCGTTCGAATTCCGCGATGCCCGGTCGCGGCAGCTCAAGACCAAACCGGAAGAGGGGATAACAGATGATCACAGAGCGTTTGACGAAGATCGCCACCGTGCTCGCCATCGTGCTGGGCACGGCAGGCTACGCCAATGCCCAGAGCGTCACCGTTGCCGGCGTCGAAATCACGAAGGATGCCGCGCTCGCCGCGCTCCTGCCGGAGAAATACCGGGAGAAGGGCCTGCGCGCGGAGTTCAACCCGCCGCAGCCGCCCTTCTCGATGATCGACGATGCCGGCAAGCCCTACGGGTTGCTCATCGATTTCGGCAACGCGATCGCGGCGCGGCTGGGAACCACGCTCACCCTGGGCCGGGTGACGCATGATTCCATCATTCCGGCCCTGCAGGCCGGAAACTACGATTTCATGCTGGGAACCGATGCCGACACCGAAGCCCGCCAGAAGATGGTCAACCTGGTCAACTACATGGGCTACGGCGTCTCCCTCGTGGTGAAGGAGGGCAATCCGCAGAACCTCAAGACCGGCAAGGACCTCTGCGGCAAGCGGCTCGCTGTGCTGAAGGGCTGGTCGCCGCCGAACTATTTCGACAGCCTCAGCGTCGACTGCAAGGCGCGTGGCCTGCCAGCCGTCAACATCACCACCCTGCCCAACACGCCCGACACCATCCTGGCCGTGCGCAGCGGCGCGTCGGACGCCACCTTCGTGTCGACGCCGACGGCTCTGGGCGCGACGAAGGCGATCGAGGGCGGCAAGGTGATGGTCGTTTCGCCGAAGGAGGCGCCGCTCGGCTGGAACACGCAGCTGCACGGCCTGCTGGTGCTCAAGCAGAACGAGGAATTGACGAAGGCGCTGAGCGCGACGGTCAATTCCCTGCTGGTCGACGGCACGCTGAAGAAGCTGTTCCAGCAATACGGCCTCGCCGAGAACATGCTGCTCGACAAGGTGATCGTGAATCAGGCGCTGCCGGATACCGGCCTCAACTGATCCGCGCGATAAACGCGGCTTCGACGCCCGCCGCCCGCAGGGGCGACGGGTTGCCGGAGCCGCCGGATTCCGGCTTCGGGAGCATGGGAGGTCTTGGTGGAAACGACGCTATCGGAGCAGCTGGCCCGCTGGGTCGCGACGCTGCGCTACGAGGACCTGCCGCCGGCGGTGGTGCACCATGTGCGCCGCTGCCTCATCGATTACCTGGCGACGACGATCGCGGGGGCCGGTTCGCGCATCGCGCGGACGCTCCAGACCTATCTGCTCTCGGCGGAAGGTGGTGGCGAAGCTTCGCTTCCGGGGACGCGGCTGAAGCTCTCCGCCGCCAATGCGGCTTTCGCCAACGGCACCGCCGCCTCCGTGCTCGAGCTCGACGACGGCCATGCGCTGGCCGCCATCCACCTCGGGGCGACGGCGCTTCCCGCCATCCTGGCCACGGCCCAGCTGCGCGGCGCCACCGCCCGTGACGTCATCGTCGCGACCGCCGCCGCCTATGAGACGGGGGCGCGGCTCGCCATCGCGGCCCGCAAATCGGGCGAGCGCGGCTTCAACGCGACGCCGCTCGTCGGCGTGTTCGCGGCCGTGGCGGGCACCGCCAGGATCCTCGGCAGCAAGCCGCGCGCCATCGCCCATGCGCTCGGCCTCGCCGGCTCCGATACCGGCGGGTTGTTCGATTATCACGGCGGCTGGCTGGACAGCTGGTGCATCAATGTCGGCAAGACCGCGCGCACCGGCCTGGTCTGCGCGCATCTCGCCGATGCCGGCATCGCCGGCCCGCTCGACATTTTCCACGGTCCGCGCGGCTTTGCCGTGGCCTTCACCGATGGCGTGCTCGACGCCGGCCCGGTGATCGACGGCCTCGGGCGGCAATGGCTGATGCTGCAGACTTATGTGAAGCCCTACCCCTGCTGCCGCAGGATGCATGCGGTGATCGACGCCGTGCTGGCGCTGCAGCCGCAATGGCCCGCCCATCTGGACGCGATCGACCGCATCCTGGTGGAGACCTCGGCGGAATCGGCCCGCCTCGACGGCAGGACGTTCGAGAGCGTCTCGGCCGCCCAGATGAGCATTCCCTACGGCGTCGCCGCCGCGCTGCTGTTCGGGCCGCCCCGGCTCGAGCATTTCGAGGAGGGCGCGCGTGGGGATCCGCGGCTCCTGCGCCTCGTCGAGCGGGTCGATCTGCGCGCGGCGGAAGACCCGGCTGTCACCGCGCACCGCTCGGCGGCGCGCGTCAGCCTCGCGATCGCAGGCGAGATCGCGAGCGCGATCGTGAAGGAACCGCTGGGAAACCCGGCCAATCCGGTCGACGACCAGGGGCTGGAGGCCAAGTTCCACGGGCTGGTCGAGCCCGTGATCGGCCGGCAGGGGGCCGCGCGGCTCGCCCGCTCCGTATGGACGCTCGGCGACGAGCCCGGCGCTGCGGGCGAAGAGGCGGGGCTGGCGTTCCTGCGCGACCTCGCTCCGGTGGTGCCCTGACGGCGGCCGCTTCGTCAGAACTCGGTCCTGAGCGCCTTGACGATGCCCTTGACGCAGACATCCAGCAGGATCTCGCCCTTTTCGGCGGAAGCCTCCTTCGGTGAGGAGAGCGTGCCGCTGCAAGGGGTCCATTCCGGCTTGGGCGGATAGACGTCATAGGGCGGGAAGCTCGCCGGAGGGTGGTCGACAGCCCTTCCGACATCCACCAGATGCGGGTAGAGCGCGAGCATCAGCGATGTCTCGAGCACGCCGCCATGCTCCAGGTCCCAGCCGGTGAAGCCGTCGGGATAGAGCTTCGCGATCGTCTGCTTGTCGACGAAATCCCAATAGGACAGCACGACGACCTTCATGTCGTCGATGCCGCCCCAGCGCAATTCGCGCAGCGCGAGATCGATACCCTCGACGATGAACCATGAATTCTCGAAATGGCCGTTCACCAGGCAGATCTTGCGGACACCGTGACGCGAGAATTCCTTGATGACGTCGCGCAGCGCGGCGACCAGCGTGGCGCCGTCGAGGCTGGTCGTGCCGGGCAGGTGATTGCCGCCTCCCGACTTCTGATGCGATTTGTAGCCATAGGTGAATGGCGGGGCGACCAGGGCGCCGACCTCGCCCGCCACACGCCGGGCGAACTCCACCGGAAGCAGCACGTCGACATGCATCGGCATATGGTGGCCGTGCTGCTCCATCGATCCGATCGGGATCAATATCGGCACGGAACCGTCCCGGACCTTGGCGTCGTAGTCCGGCCAGGGCAACTCGGCGGCGAAAACGGTATCGTTTGCCATGAAGATCTCCATTTCGGGAGATCGATGATTGCCGTCCGCGCCGGGATATGGGAAATTTATATTTATCATCCCGATATGAGGAACGCATATCGTGCGGAGCATCACCAATTTTCAGACGGACCTCCTGAGGACCTTCGTCTCGGTGGTCGATCTCGGCGCCTTCACCAAGGCGGGCGACGCCCTGGGGCGCACACAGCCGGCGATCTCGCTGCAGGTCCGCCGCCTGGAGGAGCTGGTCGGCGCTCCGATCATCAACCATTCCGGCCGCAAGCTGCAATTGACCCGCGAGGGCGAGATGCTGCTGAGCTATGCGCGTGAGATCCTGCGTCTCAACGACGAGGCGGCCTCCTATTTCAACCGCACCAAGATTGCCGGCACCGTGCGCGTCGGCCTGCCGAACGACTACGCCGTCGCCACCCTGCAAGGGATCATCTTCGAGTACACGCGCCGGAATCCGCAGATATCCCTGGAGCTGGAATGCGGCTGGAGCACCGACATCCTCGAGCGGCTCGGCGCCAACGAGCTCGACGTCGCCGTCGCGATGGTGACCAACGAGCGCGCGCCCTATCTGTCACGCTCCTGGATCGAGCGGCCGATCTGGGCGGCGGCGAAGGATGTGAAGATCGATCATACGCACAGCATCCCGCTCGCCGCGCATCCTGAGGGCTGCGCCTATCGGGCGCGGATGATCCAGGCGCTCGACAGCGTCAACATGCGCTGGCGTGTCGCCTATACCGGCTCGGGCGTCAGCGGGCTTCAGAACGCGGTGGTCAACGGCTTCGGCGTCAGCGCGCTGACGCGCTACACGATTCTGCCGGGCATGAAGGTGCTGGACGACACGGACGGCTTCCCGCCGCTGGCGGAGATTCGCGTCGGTCTCTTCTACAAGCACCCGCGCCTGTCGGATGCCGGCATCCATCTGGTGAACCATGTGATCGCCCGCCTGGACGACGCGGGCATCTCGATCTATCCGGTGACGCGCCAGAACGAGCTGGAGCGCCAGTAGCCGGGTCCTGTCGCGCTCAGGCGAAATGGTCCGGATGCGCCGCGTGATCGACGACGATCGTCTTGATCTGCGCGAATTCGTCCAGGGCTTCGATGCCGTTCTCGCGCCCCATGCCCGATTGCTTGTAGCCTCCGAAGGGCAGCATGACGTTCATGGCGCGATAGGTGTTGACCCACACCGAGCCCGCCTGCAGGGCGCAGGCGAGCCGATGGATCCGCGCCGCGTCCCGCGTCCAGAAGCCCGCCGCCAGCCCGTATTCCGTGCCGTTGGCGAGGGTCACCGCCTCGGCTTCGGTCCGGAACGGCTGCACGGTGACGACCGGCCCGAACACCTCCTCGCGGCAGATGCGCATCGGAGCGGCGACGCCGGTCAGGATGGTCGGCGCAAACCAGAAGCCGTCCGCGTATTCGGCCGGCATGTCGGGGAGCGTGCCCTTAAACGCGACGGTCGCGCCCTCCGCGATCGCCTCTTCCAGAAAGGCCGTGACACGTGTCTTCTGCCGCTTCGAGGCCAGCGGGCCGAGATGGCTCGTGGCAAGCGAGGGCGGCCCGATCCGGATGTTTTTCGCGGCCGCGATGAACTGGGCGAGGAAGGTCTCGAAAATCTCCTCCTGCACCAGGAGCCGCGAGCCGGCGACGCAGACCTGGCCGGTCGCGCTGAAGGCGCCTTGCGTCGCCGCGCGCACCGCCGAACCCAGATCCGCATCGGCGAAGACGATGTGCGCCGACTTGCCCCCGGCCTCGCAGACGAAGCGCTTCATCGACGCCGCCGCCTTTTCGCCGAGCCGGCGCGCCACCGCGGAGCTTCCGGTGAAGCTCACCATGGCGACGTCGGGATGCGTCGCGACGCGCTCGCCGACGCTGCCGTCGCCCAGGACCACATTGACGATGCCCGGCGGAAACCCGGCCTCGAGCGCGAGCCTGGCCAGCATCAGGCTCGATGCCGGCGACTCCACCGGTGGTTTCAGGATGACGCTGTTGCCCATGGCGAGCGCCGGCGCGATCTTCCAGGATCCGAGCGACAGGGCGCCGTTGAACGGCGTGATCGCCACGACGACACCGAGCGGCTCGCGGACGATGCGGGCCTCGGTGAAAGGCGAGGGCGAGCGGCTGATGTCGTCCCGGATCTCGACGGCGCTGGCGTAGAAATCGTACCAGCGCGCGGTCGCCGTCATCTCCCGCCGGGTCACCGCATGCGTCTTGCCGTTGGCCAGGCTCTCGAATTCCGCCAGCGGCTCGGCATTCGCCCGGATCAGCTCGGCGAGGCGGCGCAGCAGGGCCGCACGGTCGAACGGGGTCAGTTGCCGCCAGTCGTTCCGGAGGAACGCCGCCGATGCGGCCGCCACCGCGGCATCGACGTGATCGGCGCTGCCGAAGGCGCGCGCCCAGGTCCGGCCGGTCGCGGGGTCGACGAGATCGGTGGCATCGCCTGTCGGCGGCAGCGGCCTGCCGTCGACGAAACCGGTGAAGTCCTCATGCTGGGTGGTCATCACACATGCGTCCGTAGATTGTAATGCGGGTCCATGGCCTGCGCGCGCGTCAGCGGAGCGCGGCCGAGAAAGCGGCGCGACGACATGTGGTCGGCCGGCTGGTTGACGGATTCGACGATGACGGCCTCGTCCCTGGCGTCGAGACAGAAGACCGAGAAGGATCGCGCTTCCGGATCGCCGCGCAGGCAATGGTCGCGGATCTCGCCGCCGATCCCGGCGATCTGCAGCTTGACCCCGGCCTGATCGCTCCAGAACCAGGGCAGCGCCTCATAGGGTGCCGGCTCGCCGAGAAGCCGACGCGCCACGCAGCGGGCCTGATCGAGGGCGTTCTGGACCGATTCGATCCGCGTCGGGCGCCCAGTGAAGCGGCTGGGATGGAGGGCGCAATCGCCGATCGCCGAGATGCGGGGGTCGGCCGTGCGCAGCATCGCATCGACCGCGATGCCGTTGTCCGTCTTCAGGCCGGCCCCGGCCGCGATCTCGTCATTCGCGACGACACCGACGCCGAGGACGACGAGGTCCGCCGGCAGCATGCCGCCGCCGCCGAGGCTGACGCCGGTGACCCCGCCTGGCGTGCCGTGGATCGCCGTGACGCCCGTTCCGGTCATGATGTCGATGCCGCTTGCCCGGTGCCTGGCAAGGAAGAAATCGGACATGATCGGGGAGACCGCCCGCGCCATGATGCGATCACCGGCCTCGACCACGGTGACGCGCTTGCCCATGGCCCTGGCGGACGACGCGAATTCGAGGCCGATGAACCCCGCCCCGACGATGACGATGTCGCTCGCGCCGGCCAGCCTAGGCCGCAACCGCGCGGCATCGGCATGCGTGTGCAAGGTCATGACGCCGTTGTTCCCGGCGCCGGGGACGGCAAGCCGTCGCGGGCGCGCGCCCGTCGCCAGCACCAGATGGTCGTAGCGCAGGGTCGTCCCGTCGCTGAGCGTCACGGTCGTGGCCGCGCGGTCCAGGGTCGCGACCGCCCGCCCTGTCGCCAGCTCGATCTGCTTATCGATATAGAAACTGGCCGGGCGCAGGCGCACGCAGTCGCCGCCCTTCATGAACTCCTTGGAGAGCGGCGGCCGCTGGTAAGGCAGTTCGTCCTGGGCGTCGACGAGCGTGAGCGGCCCCTGGAAGCCGCCTTCCCGGAGCGAGGCGGCAAGCTGCACTCCGCTGTGGCCGGCGCCGATGACAACAATCCGTTCGGGGTTCATCGCCGGGATCGTGCCGGATGGCTATTTGGGGGTGACGCGCAGCGGCAGGCTGTCCAGCCGGCGCGCGCCATTGCTCTTGCGGTAAACCGCAGGGCCGTCCAGCTCCAGGCGTGCCACGCGCGCCGTGACCGCGCCGATCACGGCCTCGGCCTCCGCCCTGGCGATCATCTGCCCGATGCAGACATGGACACCGGCGCCGAGCGCCATATGCCCGACATTCCGGCGCGTGATGTCGTATTCCTCCGGCTGCTCCCACCGCAACGGATCGCGGTTGGCCGAGGCCAGCGAGCACATCACCTTCATCGCGGCGGCGAGCCGGTATCCGGCCAGATCCTGCTCACGGGTCGTGGTGCGGAAGATGAACTGCGCCGGCGATTCCAGGCGGATCGCCTCCTCGAAGGCCGCGCGCGTCAATGACGGGTCCTGCTTGAGGAGATCCCATTGCCGCGGATGGGTGGCGAGCTTGTGCAGCGTGCTCGACACGCCGCTGATCACCGTGTCGGTGCCGCCGCGCAGGAATGTGCGCAGGATGCCCGGCAGCCACTCCATGTCCAGTTCGCCGGCATCCGCGAGCTCCCAGATCCGCGCGCCGAACCCGGTCGGCAGCATGTTCTGGCGCTCGAATTTCGAATCGAACCACGGCAGCAGGGGTTCGACCGCCTCGGTCGCGCGGCGCGTCAGCTCGTTGTTGGGGCCAAAACCGTTCGCCGTCAGATCGCCGATGACGAGCAGGTTCTGGCGCCCCTCGTCGTCGAGGCCGAGCGCGTCAGGAAAGACCTTGAGCACGAAGGGCTCGACCAGGTCCTTGACGCCGTCGAACCGGCCGCGGCTGACGAGCTCGTCGGCGATCTCGCCCGCCTCCTTGTCGAAGCCGGCGCGCCAGGAGCGGACGACGATCGGGGAGAGCACCTTCATCAGGGCCGAGCGCACCCGCGTGTGATCGGGCGGGTCGACCTCGACGATGGCGCTGGGGATGCGCCAGGAATCGCCCTTCTTGATGTTGCCGAGCCCCGTGCCCGACGCGGAAGAGAAGTTCTTCCAGTCGCTCATGGCCTGCTGCACCTCGGCGTAGCGGCCGACGGCGTAGATATCGTATCGTGGGATATAGACGACCGGTCCAGCCGCGCGCAGCCGGGCCTGGTAGTCATAGAGGTTGCTGAGCACCTCGTCGCTGAAAGGGTCCACGTCGAAGACGGGGGGCGATACGGCGGCGTCCATTGTGAGGGGCATGAACTTCCTGGCCTTGTTGGGGGCTGCGTTCAGACTTGCTGGTCGGGCACCGTCACGGTGAGCGTATCCAGCTCGTCGCTGAGCCGGATCTGGCAGCTGAGCCGGCTGGTCGGCCGGCGCTCGCTGACGGTGAAATTCAGCATCTCGTCCTCCAGGGCTTCCGGCGGCGGGAGCTTGTGCAGGTCTTCCTCGGTGACATAGACGTGGCAGGTGGCGCAGGCGGCCGAGCCTCCGCACTCGGCGAGAATGCCGGACACGCCGTTATCCAGCGCGACCTGCATCAGCGACGACCCCGGCCGGCCCTCGATCTCGCGCCTGCTGCCGTCGGGGAGGTGGAAACGAATGGTGGGCATGCTCCGGCATCTCTTCTCGGTTTCGGGACGTGCGCGGCGACGCGCCGGTAAACAGCGCGCCCGCGCGGTCCGTTGAGGGCGCTAGACGAGGGTGCTGACGCGGCTCTGTCGGATGTTGGACAAAGGTATGCGCCCGGCTCCGATGGGTCTCGCGGTCTTGTCGATCACGACGTCGAGCACATAGGGCGCCGGGTGCGCCAGCATCTCGGCGATCGCCCCGGCGAGCTCGTCCGGCGAGGTGACGCGCTTGCCCTCGACGCCGTAGGAGCGGGCGAGCATGGCGAAGTCCTGATCGTAGGGGCCGCTGTTGTTGTGGTACTCGAAGCGCGTGCCGAGCACGCGGCCATCGAAGATGCCGTTCTGCGCGCCAAGGCAGCCGCCGAGCGCCGAGTCGTTGATGACCACGAACTTGGCCGGGATGTTGTACTCGGCGGCCGTCCCCAGAACCCAGTTGACCTGGGTCATGCAGCCATCGCCCGTGACCGCGACGACGTCGCGGTCAGGCTCGGCGAGCTTCACGCCCAGCGCCGCCGCCGGCGCATAGCCCATGGCGGCGCTGCCGCGATCGGCGATATAGGTCCCCGGCTCGTACACGTCCCATAGCGTGTTGAAGTAATTGCCGTTGTTGCCGGCGTCGGGGATCATGACGGCGTTGCGCCCGAGCGCGGCACGCAGTTCGGCGACCAGCCGTTCCGGGCGAATCGGGCCGGTATTGTCGCTCAGATGCGGCTTCATGCGATCGCGGTCGGCCTGCCGGCGCTCCCGCGTGGTGCGCTCGCGCGGACCGTCCTTGAGGCCGTCACGGAGGCCCCGCTTGCGCGCCAGTTCGATCCATTGCCCGAGCGTGGCGTTGATGTCGGCCTGCAGGCCGATCTCGACCGGGTAGTAGCGGCCGATCTCGACGGGATCGATATCGATCTGGATGAGCTTGGCCGGCGGGAAGCTGTAAGGCAGCCCGACTTCCCAGCCGCAGGTCGAATGCTCGCCGAAACGATGGCCCAGCGCGATCACCAGATCGGCTTCCTGAACCGCCTTCATCGCGCCGGGGACACCCATGGCGCCGACCGGGCCCGCCGCCAGCGCATGGTCGTCGGGCAGGGCCCCCTTGCCGGTATAGGAGGTGACGACCGGAATCGACATCAGCTCCGCCAGCGCGCGCAGGTTCGCGCCGGCTTTCGCCGCGATCGTGCCGCCGCCGGCGAGAAGAACGGGCGCCTTCGCCTTGGCGATCAGATCGAACGCGGCGGCGGCCTGCTCCGGCGAAGCCGACGGCAGGCCGCTGGGGCGATGCCGTGCCCCGCTGCGCGTCGTCTCGGGGCTCGATTGCTCGAAGACATCCATCGGCACGTCGATATGGACGGGGCCCGGCCTGCCCGTCGTCGCCGCCGCGAAGGCCTGCGTCATCACCTCGGGCATCTTGCCCGCATTCGTCACCTGCCAGAGCCGCTTGACGACCGGCTCGAGGATGCGGTGGCCTTCGGCAAAGGTCTTGCCCTGTATTTCCTGCATGCCGTTGCGGCCGAAGAACTCGCTGTTGACGTTGCCGCTGATGCCGATGATCGCGGAGCCGCAGCCATAGGCCGTCATGACGCCGATCACCGTATTCGCCAGCGCGGGGCCGGCACCGACATGGAACACGCCCGGCTGGCCGGTCATGCGGTACCAGGCTTCGGCCATCCACGGAGCCATGGCCTCGTGGCGGACGAGGATCGGCTTGATCTCGTTTTGCCGGTCATAGAGCGCATCGAGAAACGGGAATGAGTGGTTGGTGGGAGGGCAGATGAAAATATATTTAACCCCCTCGGCAACAAGATGATCTATGATTGCGTGCGCTGCGGTCTTGGACATTTCAATTCCCTGAACGTTTTGAGTGAATTTGAATTCTTTCGGCAGGCCATCCGCTGTCCTGATCCGGACCGCGGCGGGCTCCCGCTGGGCCATCCGTCACGCGGCGCGTATCACCGTGCTCCATTCCCGACAGGGTGAGGCGGGATGGCCGCGCGGCTGCCGGTCTCCAGAGCGTGGGCGATGTCGGCGGCCGCGGTGCGGGCGAGCATGGATATCTCGGCGAGCTTCGCCATGAGCCGGTCCTTCGGCCCCCCGACCGTGATGCCCGCGATCGCGCGGTTGCCCGCGCCCATCACGGCGACACCGACCGACCACGCGCCGATCACCATCTCCTCCTTGTTCCAGGCGACGCCCTGTTCGCGAACCCGCTCCAGCTCGGCGCGAAGCTGGTTTTCCGTGGTCAGCGTGTAGGGCGTGTAGCTCTTGAAGGGGGCCCGCTCGAGGAAGACGTCGAGCCGGTCCGGCGTCAGCGCCGCCAGCAGCGCCTTGCCGATCGCGGTGCAGTGGGCGGGCCGCTTGTGGCCGATCTCCGCATCGTAGCGGATGATGTTCGGCGAAAGCACCTTCTCCACCTGGAGGATGTCGCATTCCGGCGTGAGGAAGCCGAGAAAGGCGGTCTCTCCCGTTTGCGCGACGAGATTCACCATCACCTCGCGTGCGATTTCCCGGATCTTGCGGTCCTTCGGGGCGCAGATCGCCACATCGAAGAACTGGGGTCCCAGCACGAACATGCTGGGCGAGGGTTCGTCGATATAGTTGCGGGCCTGGAGCGTCTTGAGGAGGTTCCAGGCGCTGCTCTTCGGAATATGCAAGGCGCGCGCGAGATCGCTGAGCCCGACGCCGCCGGCGCGGTTGGCCAGCAACTCGAAAATATCCAGGACCCGCACGGCCGACTTGACGCTCATTTGTTCACCCTTATGAACAGCATCCCATATACGGCATAATAACGTGGGCTGTCAATCGAAGCCCGCCTTCGCTGCGGGGAGCGTATTATGGCTGCGGCGTGATTCGGT
This sequence comes from Bosea sp. (in: a-proteobacteria), assembly GCF_023953965.1. Classification (NCBI taxonomy): domain Bacteria; kingdom Pseudomonadati; phylum Pseudomonadota; class Alphaproteobacteria; order Hyphomicrobiales; family Alloboseaceae; genus Allobosea; species Allobosea sp. The sequence continues at coordinate 505,119 of NZ_JAMLIX010000001.1, read as the reverse complement.
CCCGGTTGCGAAGGACGGGGCGTCAGATGCAAGTTGGAAAATTGGACCAATAATTACAAGATTATAGCGATATGGTTCTACGCCACGCCCGCGCGCCGAGCCGGACCGTCTCGGATTTCCGGTTCGCTTGACAGTGGGAATTCAATGTGAATATCTTGATCGTCGTTTATGGATGTGAACGGAACTGTGTGAACGCGGGAGGGATAGAGGATGGTTGACGGAAAGAAGCCGGCAGCAGGCTCCATGATGAACAGAAGGCAGGCTCTTGCGCTGGGCGGATCTGCGGTGGTGGCTCCCGCGCTGATCGGCGGGCGGGCGTTCGCGCAGGCCGCGGCCGTCGAAATCGGCACGTTCGCCGGCGGTAACTTCGATATCGTGCGCGACGTGGCGGTGCCGGCCTTCAAGAAGGAAAACCCCGGCGCGACGATCAATGTCGTGATGCGGACGGCGGCGGACCATTATCCGAAGCTGCTGGTGACGCGTGACAAGCCGCGTGAAGCCGGCGGCATGTGGAACGACACCTTCTCGGCTCTCGGCAGCAAGGCGGGATTGTTCGCGCCCTTCGATCCCGCCCTCGTTCCCGAGCAGAAGCGGCTCAACCAGGATCTTCAGCCCAAGAACGGGCTCGGCATCGCGGTCGCGGTTCAGCCCTACGGCATCGCCTACAATCCGAAATACGTCGAGAAGCCGAAATCCTGGTTCGACCTGTTCAACCCGAAATATGCCGGCCGCGTCGGCATGCATTACAACTTCTGGGACCAGTACGTCGCCTTGGCCTATGCGCTCGGCAAGGACGAGAGGTCGATCGATGCAGCGATCGACGAATGGGCCAAGCATAAGGCCAATATCGGCTCCTGGACGACCAATTTCACGACATTGCAGGAGCAGATCGACAAGGGCGATATCTGGCTGGGCCCGAACTGGGGTGGCTTCACCACCGCCGCGCAGCGCGCGGGGGCGAGCATCGCCTTCGCCTGGCCCGAAGAGGGCGCCACGCAGCAGACCATCATCGCCCATGTGAACGCCAACGTCGATCCGGCCGTCAACAAGGTCGCCCAGAGCTTCCTCAACACCTGGCTGACGACGGATTTCCAGGAGGCGTATCTCAATCGCATGAGCCTGTCGCCTTCCAACCCGAACGCGGTGATCTCGCCGGAGATGGCGGCGCTCGAAGGCGTGGTCACGCCGGAAAGGCTGCGCACCAGGCGCCTGATCCAGTACGATTATGCCCTCGTCGGCAACAATCTGGCCGACATCCGCAAGCGCATCGAGGAGCGTTTGCGCTAGCGCATCGGACCGGAAAGTGGAATCCACTTTTCGGAGCCATCCGTAGCTGAAACAAGGAGATGGATCGCCGCTTCGCGTCCGGCAGGGCGCGCGGCGATCCAGCCAAAGCAATCCGGCGCCCCCACCTGGCATCGTTTGTCGCCCCTCCCGCGCGTTGCGACGCCATCGCGCGGGCGAGGGGCGCCGCGCGGGCGAGGGGCGCGCCTCCGAGTTTGGAGGATGCGGCGCCGCCATGAATCCGGCCGATCGACATGCGAAGGTAAAATGAGCGTATCAGCCCTCAGAATTTCCGATATACACAAGAACTTCGGCGGCACGCGCGTCATCGACAACGTTTCCTTGGATATCGGAGAAGGCGAGTTCATCGTCCTTCTGGGGCCGAGCGGCAGCGGCAAGACGACATTGCTGCGTATCGTGGCCGGCTTCGAGAAGGCCACCAGCGGGGATGTCCGGATTCGCGGGCGCTCCGTCGGCGCGGTTCCGCCGAACCTGCGCGGCATCGGCATGGTCTTCCAGCATTTCGCCTTGTTCCCGCATCTCAGCGTCTTCCGGAACGTGGCCTTCGGGCTGGAGATGCGCCGCATGGCCGGCGACGTCATCCGGCGCAAGGTGATGGATGCGCTGGGCGTGGTGAAGCTCGCCGACCTCGCCAGGCGCATGCCGAACGAACTGTCGGGTGGCCAGAAGCAGCGCGTCGCCATCGCCAGGGCCCTGGTGACGGAACCGGCCCTGCTGCTGCTCGACGAGCCGCTCGGCAGTCTCGATACGCATTTGCGCGTCGAGATGCAGGCCGAGCTGCGCCGGCTGCAGAAGGAGTTCAACATCACCACCATCATGGTGACGCACGACCAGGAAGAGGCGATGGTCCTCGGCGACAGGATCGCGATCCTCAAGGATGGCCGGCTGCGCCAGGTGGGGGCTCCCTCGGAGGTCTACGACCGCCCGCAATCGGCTTTCGTGGCCCGCTTCATGGGAGCCGCCAACGTCTTCGACGTCGCCGATATCGCCGAGGAGGGCGATGCCTTGCGGATCACCTCGCGCGAGGGGGTCGTGATGTCGGTCGCCCGCAATGCCGTGCAAGGCCCCCTGTCGGCGATCCAGTCGGTGATCCTGCGGCCGGAGGTCATCGAGATCGGCCCCGGCGACGGCGGCCGGGGCGCCAATCGTCACCAGGGAACCCTGGCGAGCCTCGTCCATGTCGGGCCGGTTTCACGCCTGACCGTCAGGCTGGATGGAGGCACCGAGATCGCCGTCACCACCTCCGGGGGCAGCGATGTCGGCGGCCTGAAGCCCGGCGACAGGGTGACGGTCGGTTGGCAGGCGTCCTCCGCTCTGCCGGTAGCTGGCTGAGGGCCGTCATGAGCGCTTCCTCACATGACCGGTCGTCGGAGAGCCTGGCGGAGCGCGTGATGCGTTCCGACGCCTTGCCGCTCGCCATTCCCGGAATATTCATTACGGTCTTCTTTATAGTACCGCTGATTTATCTCATTGCCATTTCATTCACGGCCGGCTTCCCTCTGGAGGGGGTGGCTAGCCTTGAAACGTATATTAAGATATTCTCAAGGTATTTTTACTTTGGATACATGGCAAACACCATGTATTTTGCCGTGATAGTGACTATTCTCTGCCTTTTATTCGGATATCCGATCGCGTATTTCATGGTCCGCTACGCGGAGCGCTCCTACAACATCATCCTGCTGGCGGTTGTCGCGCCGCTGCTGGTCGGTGTCGTCGTGCGGACGGTGGGATGGGTCATCCTGCTTGGCGCCGAGGGCCTCGTGAACGACGTGCTCTGGGGCGCGGGGCTGATTGAGCAGCCGCTCCGGCTGCTCTACACGCCCGGTGCGGCAGTGGTCGGCATGGTCCATGTGCTGTTGCCCTTCATGATCCTCTCGATCGCCAGCGTCCTAAGCCGTCTGGACTACACGCTGGAGGAGGCGGCGCAATCGCTCGGCGCCGGGGCCGCGCGAACCTTCTGGCGCGTCACGCTGCCGCTGTCGCTGCCCGGCGTCATGGTAGGCTGCGTCATCACCTTCTGCCTGACGATCGGGGCCTATGTCACGCCGGTCCTGCTTGGCGGCGGAAAGGCCAAGCTGCTGTCGCCGATGATCTATGACGAGCTCACCAGCGCCATCGACTGGTCCCTCGGCAGTGCCTTGTCGATCGTCCTCTTGATCGCTGCATTGGCTGCGCTGGCCCTCGTCCCGGCCGTGGCATGGCTTACAAGGAGGGGATGAGGCGATGCCCGGCCGGTGGTTCCAGCGGATTCTCGCTGCCTATGTCTGCATTGCCGTGGCGTTCCTGCTGCTGCCGGAGCTGATCGTCGTCGGCGTTTCGTTCAATCCGACGTCGCGCATGGTGATGTCGTGGACGGAAATGTCGCTGCGCTGGTATGCTGCGCTGGTCGAAGACAGGTCGCTGCTCAACGCATTCGGCTATTCGCTGGGCCTGGCGATCTTCGTCACCCTCTGCTCGACCCTGCTCGGCGGGCTGGTGGCCTATTGGGTCGCCCGCCATGGCGGCCGGTTCGCGGCGATCGTCACCGCGACTTTCGTGGCGCCGCTGGTCATCCCGGCGACCGCGCTCGGCGTCGCCCTCTTCATGTTCCTCAACCGGCTCGGCTTCACCGACTCGGTGCTCGGTCTCGTCGCCGGCCATATCCTCGTGACGCTGCCCTATACGTTCCGGACCCTGCTCGCCGCGATCGCGGGTGTCGACAGGGCGCTCGAGGAGGCGGCGCTGTCGCTGGGCGCCACCCGCACGATGATGGTGCGTCGCGTCATCCTGCCGCTCATCCGGCCCGGCTTCCTCGCCGCGGCGCTGTTTTCGATGATCGTCTCGATCGAGGAGTTCACGATCTCGCTGTTCGTGGGCGGGCGCAACGCCGGCACGATCCCGCTCGAGATCTACAACGCCACGGAATACGGGCTGACGCCGATCGTGGCGGCGGTCTCGACGCTTCTCATCGCGGTGAGTTCGATCGCGATCATCGTTCTCGACAAGTCGATTGGCCTCAATGCGGCCTATTCGGTCCGCCGTTGAAATTCACTGAGACCTGAGCAGGAGAGAGCTTCCGATGTCTGAAGGAAAACTGGCCGGAAAGGTCGCGATCGTCACCGGCGGCGCGTCCGGCATCGGCGAGGCGACGGCGCGTCTTTTCGCGTGCGAGGGCGCGAAGGTGGTGATCGCGGGCATCCCGCAGGATGCAGGCGAGCGTGTCGCCCGGTCGATCTGTGATGCCGGCGGCGTCGCGATCGCCATCGAGACGGACGTCAGCAACGACAAGGCCGTCGGCGCGATGGTGTCCCGCACCGTCGAGCATTTCGGCGGGCTCGACATCATTTTCAACAATGCCGGCGTCGCGCACGACACCGAGATCACCGAAACCACCGACGATGTCTGGAACCTCGTCGTGGACGTGACGCTGAAAGGCGTCTTCCTCGGCTGCCGTCATGCCGTCGCCGCCATGCGCGAGCGGGGCACCGCCGGCGTGATCGTGAACTCGGGCTCGACCGCGGCCCTGGTCGGCTTCACCAAGCGCTCCGCCTATTGTGCCGCGAAAGGCGGCGTCGTCTCGATGACGCGGGCGCTCGCGATCGAACTCGCCCCGTACGGCATCCGCGTCAACGCCATCGTGCCCGGCGCCACCGAAACCGCGATGGTGCGCGATCTCTATGACCTGCAGTCCGATCCGGTCGCGGCAAAGAAGGCGCATCAGCAGCGGCAGCCGTTCGGCCGGCTTTCCTCCGTCGACGACATCGCCCGCTCCGTCCTGTTCCTGGCGAGCGACGATGCATCGACCATGACCGGCACCGCCCTCGTCGTCGACAGCGGATACATCGCGGGCTGAGGAAGCCCGCCGCGCGCCACGCCAGCAAGCAGCGACCGACAAGGGATATAGAGACCATGAGCGAACCGGTTTCCGAAGCGATCCGTGAGCATGGGGAGCCCTGGTCATGGTCCGAAGAGGTCTGGCGCGGCATGATCGAGCGCGTGCGCGGCGGCCGTAATCTGCTGCCGGCACGCTGGCCGAACAATGCGCGCTGCGCGGTTGCGCTGTCCTTCGACGCCGACCACGAGACCATCCCTCTGCGTGACGGCGACGAAAGCCCGATGCGCCTCAGCCAGGGGCAATATGGCAACCGCCGTGGCGTGCCGCGCATCCGCTCGGTTCTCGGGCGGCACTCGGTGCCGGCCACTTTCTTCTACCCGGCCGTCGCGGCGACGGTTCACCCCGACGAGGTTCGCGCCGTCGCGCAGGATGGCCATGAGATCGGCATCCATTCCTGGATCCATGAGCGCAATAACGGCCTTCCTCCCGGCATCGAGCGCGATCTGACGTTCCGGGCCGCCGACAGGCTCGCCCAGATCTGCGGCCGCTACCCGGTCGGGATGCGGACGGCGAGCTGGGATTTCTCGCTCGATACGCTCGCCATCATCCGCGAGATGGGGCTGCTCTATGACAGCAGCCTGATGGCTGACGACGACCCTTACGAACTCCTGGACAAGGGAGAGCCGACCGGCATCGTCGAGCTGCCGCCCGAATGGATCCGCGACGACGCCATCTACTTCAACTTCCTGCGGTTCTCCGCGCTGCGGCCCTACACCGCGCCCTCGGCCGTGCTGGACATCTTCAAGGCGGAATTCGATGGCGCCTGGGCGGAGCGGGGCCTTTTCCTGCTGACGATGCACCCCCATGTCATCGGCCATCGATCGCGCATCCCGATCCTCGAGGATCTGATCCTCCACATCAAGGCGAAGGGCGATATCTGGTTCGCGACGCATGAGCAGGTCGCGCGGTGGTGCAAGGAGAACGCCACGGCCCCATGACGGGAAGCTGAAGCTCCCGGCTGATGCCACCCGGGGTTCAGCTTTCGCTTTTCCCGCCCTTGAGACCCAGGAAGAACGTCAGGACGCCGATGATGATCGCGATGGCGATCGCCAGCCGGAGCGGGTCGAGTTCGCCGGCGCGTTCGACGATCTCCTGCAGGAAGAGGACGGCGAGAACGGCGACGACGACGCTGACGAGTTGCCCCTTCAGATCGTCCAGGTCGTGGATCGTCAGCCATTTCGGCATCGGCAGCGTCTCGTCGACGAACAGCGAATAAAGGCCGATGCTGGTGATGTAGCCGACGATGGCGATCAGGAACACGTCGATAGCTTCGATCAGCCCTGCCGCGAGCGCCTTCGATGCCTTTGCCGAGCTTTGCCCGTGGGTGATCGCCTCGGCCAGGGTCGCGAAGATGACCACGGCCTCATAGGCGAGCAGCGCCAGCGAAGCAGCGAAGATGCAGACGACGGCGATGAGGACGACATAGCGGGAAGAGGCTAGCAATCGGCGCAGCATGCCTGCAGCTTTCACAGCGATGCCGATTCGGCACCGGCACCGACAATGGCCGATCGGAAGCCGGAATGAAATGATGCCGGCCGCCATCCCCGTGAGGTCATGCTCGCGCTTCCGGCGATCCGCTACAGCGAAATCGGCTTGAGCATGTTATCGCCGTCGCGCAGGCGCTGCGCCGACTCGCGCGAATACTGCAGGAAGTTCTCGCCGGCGAGGCCGAGCGGTGCGCGCGTGGCGTGGGCCAGAACCAATGTGCGCTTCAGGCTGACGCCCGGGATCTCCCGGGCGACCAGCAGCCGGCTGCGGACATCGGCCTCGACGGCGGCGCGGGGAAGGATCGTGTAGCCGATCTTGCGCAGCATCAGGTCCCGGATCATCTGCAGGGCATCGACCTCGAGCCGGATCTTCAGGGTGATGTCATGGGCCGCCGCCATCTCGTCGACGATCAGGCGGATGCCGTGCGGCCGGCTCGGCAGGATCAGCGGGATCCGCGCCAGATCGGCCGGCTCGGTGAGATGGTCCCAGATCCTGTCGTCGTCGGGCGGAGCCACGAAGACGAGCGACTCGTGGAACAGGACCTCCTTTTCCAGCCGGGGGTTGGGGCGCGTGTCGTAGAGGATCGCGATGTCGAGGCGCCCCTCGTGCAGCCATTCCTCGAGGAAGCCGTTGAAGCCCGGCGTGACGGTCAGATGCACGCGCGGGAAGTCCGTGACGAAACGCTCGATGACGGCTGGCGCGAAGGCGAAGCCGACGGAAGGCGGCATCCCGATCGCGAGATTGCCCGCGATCAGATGGCCGCCTTCGCGGGTCGCCCTTTTCGCCTCGTCGAGCTGCGCGAGGATATGACGGGTGTGTTCGGCCAGGATGTTGCCGGCTTCGGTCGGGGCGACGCCGCGCGAATGGCGCTGGAACAGCTTGACCTCGAGCTCCGCCTCCAGCTTCGAAATCTGATGGCTCAATGCCGGCTGGGCGATCCGCAGGTGGTCGGAGGCCCGGTGAAAGCTCTTCAATTCCAGGATGCTGAGGAAATATCTGAGTTGCCGGACTTCCATGATGAGCTCTCGAACATCCCGCTTTGGCGACCTGACGATCCGGAAGGCGAAGGCCGCGACCCGCAGCATAGAGCGCATCGCGGCAGCCGTCGCCTCCGGCGCGCGATTCCGCCGGTCCGCCCTTCAGATAAAATAGGTTCGCTCGGCCGCCCTGGCCCGGTCCTGCCCGACGATGCGGTCCCGCTCCGCAAAGGGGAGCATGGGCTCGAACCCTTCGGTCGAGCCGGCCGCGGCGAGATGGGCGAGGAGGGCGCGCATGGCGTGGATCGCGGCGAGCTGCATGTCGGCTGGATGGGTGAGCAGCTTGTAGCCCAGCGCCGCGAGCTCGGCTGCGCTCGGCAGATCGCCGAGGCCCTTGTTCAGGCTGATCAGCATCGGATGCCTGACCTGCCGCGCGACATCCTCGATCTCGGCGCGGCTGCGCAGATGCTCGACATAGACAAGATCGGCCCCTGCCTCGGCATAGGCCCGGGCCCGCTCGATCGCGCCCGTGAGGCCGAGGCAGTCGCTCGCATCGGTGCGCGCGATGATCAGCAGGCCGGGATCGCGGCGCGCGGCCAGGGCCGCCGCGATGCGCCGGCGCATGGCCTCGATGCCGAGCAGGTTATCGCGATCCGGACCGGCAAGGCGCGGCGACTGGCTGTCCTGCAGATGCAGCGCGCAGGCTCCGGCCCGTTCCAGGGCGCGAACCGTGCGGCCGATATTGAGGATGCCGCCGAAGCCGGAATCGGCGTCGACGATCACGGGCAGGCCGCTCGCCTCGGCGATATCGGTCACCCGCGAACAGAGGCCCTCGAGCGAGGTCAGGCCGAGATCGGGCAGGCCGCGGCTGCGATTGATCGCGCCGCCCGTCGCGTAGACGGCCTGAAAGCCGGCCTCCGCGACGAGCCGGGCCATCAGCCCGTCGGCAACGCCGGGCGCGACGATGATCCCCGGTTCCGCCAGCAGGCTTCGCAGGCTGCGGCGTCCTTCAGGCGTTGCGCGGCTCCCGCTCGAATTCGTCACAGATGACCTCCGCTATGATCGCCGCCGCGCGCCGGCAGGCAGCCTCGTCGACGTCGAGATGGGTCACGAGGCGCAGCTGCCGTCCGCCGAAATGCGAGACCAACACCCCCCTCTCGGCCAGCCTTGCGACCATCGCCGGCAGGCGTGCGGGGTTGCCGGCATAGTCCAGCATGACGATGTTCGTCTGCACGCGCGCGAGCTCAAGCCGGATACCCGCAGAGCCGGACAGGCTTTCAGCGATCAGCCGGGCGGTTTCATGGTCCTGCGCCAGCCGCGCGACGTGATGGTCGAGCGCGTAAAGCCCCGCCGCCGCCAGGATTCCGGCCTGGCGCCAGCCGCCGCCGAACATCCTGCGCAGGCGCCGCGCCTGGCTGATCTCGTGCCGGCTGCCCGCGAGCAGCGAGCCGATGGGACAGCCCAGCCCCTTCGACAGGCTGACCGAGACGAGATCGAAAGGCCCGGCGAGCTCCGAAAGCGCAAGCCCTGTCGCGACATGGGTGTTGAACAGCCGCGCCCCGTCGAGCACGGCGCGGATGCCGAGCTGCGCCCCGACACGGCAGGCCGCGACGACATCGTCCTGCGGGAGGATCGTGCCGCCGGCGCGGTTATGGGTGTTCTCGATCCAGAGCGCCGTCGTCGGCGGATAGACCGCATGGCCGAGCGGCTTGAAGGCGGCGCGAATGTCGTCCTCGCAGAATTCCCCGCGATCCCCGATCTCGACGATCCGCACGCCGGAATGAGCCGCCGCGCCGCCCAGCTCGTGCCAGACGACATGGGCCCCGCGCTGGGCGATGGCCTCGTCGCCCGGACGGGTGAGGACCCTGAGCGCGATCTGGTTGGCCATCGTTCCCGAGGGCAGGAAGATCGCGGTTTCCTTGCCGAGCAGCGCGGCCATGCGCTGCTGCAAGGCATCGACCGTCGGGTCGTCGCCATACTGGTCGTCGCCGACCGGCGCCTGCGCCATCGCGGCGCGCATCGCGGGAGAGGGCCGCGAGACGGTGTCCGATCTCAGGTCGATGTGGTCGTCTCTCATGGCAGGCTGGTTCCGGCGCGACGAGATCGTCGCGCGTGCTCTGGCTCAGTCGTGGTAGCGCAGCGGCAGCTCGGCTGTGATCGAGGCCATCGCCTCGGGCTTCGGACCGCCGGAGGCGATCGCATCGAACATCGCGGTCTCCTTGGCGGTGATCGCGGCAAGGTTCGCGCAGACCTGGTCGAGATGGCGCCGCGGCACGCAGACGACGCCGTCGCGGTCGCCCACCAGCACGTCGCCGGCCTCGATCACCACGCCGCCGAGGCTGACCGGGAAGCCGATCTCGCCGGGGCCGGTCTTGTAGCAGGAATTGGCGGTGGCGCCGGCCGCGAAGACCGGGATGCCGACCCGGGCGATCCCGGCCGTGTCGCGCACCAGGCCGTCGGTGACGATCGCCACCGCGCCCTGGTTGCGGGCCATGCCGACGATTTTCTCGCCGATGACCGCCGCCTGCTCGAAGGCGCCCGTCGCGATGGTGAGCACATCGCCCGGACGCAGGATCTGCAGCGCCGCATGCACGGCCAGATTGTCCCAGGGCTGGCAGCGCACCGTCAGCGCCCGGCCGACGAAGCCGCTATCCGCCCCCACCGGCTTGATCTTGTGGGCGAGCGAGCCGCGCCGGCCCTGGGCATCGACGACGAAGCCGGTCGAGGCGTTTCGCAGCACGGCAAGCTGCTCGTCGGGGCAGCGCTCGAAATGGCGACGGACGTCGACGACTTGCATGGGCCCGGTTCCTTCGTGCAGCGATGCTTCGGCCGCGTGGCTTCAGGCGGCCGCCTCGCGCGGGGAGACTTTGCTGCGGCGCTCGCGTGTTGCCGCCTCGTCCAGCTCGAGCGTGCCGGGCCTGACGACGACACCGTATTCCCGCTCGCAATAGGCGGCCGTCAGCTTGCCCTGCCGGATGTCCTCGATGACCTCCCCGGCATCGCGCTCGCATGGCGAGCCGTAACCGCCTCCGCCACCCGTGACGTGGCGATAGACGTCACCGGCGTGGATTTGCCGGGTGATCTTCGAGGGCATGACCTCCTCGCTGCCTGTGTCCGGGTTGAGGACGTTGAGCGACATCGTGCCGTCCTTGCCGCCGTCCAGCCCCCAGGGCATGAACTTGCGCCGGTCGGAGCGGACCTGCAGGATCGCCTCGCCGCGCAGGAGCTTGACGTCGCGCACGATCGACAGGCCGCCGCGGGATTTTCCGGCCCCGCCCGTATCGGGCACGAAACCGTAGCGCTCGAAGCGCAGCGGATAGGACGCCTCGATGATCTCCATCGGGATGTTGGTGCAGTTCGACGGAATCATCGGCATGGCGTCGCCGTCGCCGCGATACTGCGAGCCGCCCCAGGCCCCGAAGATCATGTCGCAGTGGACGAACGGGCCTTGTTGCGGATCGTAGCCGCCGATCGTGACGAAGGTGTTCCCGCCTTCGGCCGCGGCCATCATCTTGTGCGGAACGGCCTGGGCCAGCGCGCCCATCACCACATCCGCCTGCCGGAAACCGGTCAGGCCACGCGCGGCGCAGGCGCCGGGATGCCTGACGTTGAGGATGGTGCCCTCGGGCGCGATCACCTTGATCGGCCGGAAGAAGCCGCCATTGTTCGGCAGATCGGCCTCGAAGACGCAGCGCAGCGCCAGATAGGTATTGGCCTTGGTGAAGGGCAGGGTGGCGTTGAGCGCGCCCTTCACCTGCGGCGCCGAGCCGGTGTAATCGGCGATGACCTCGCCATCCTTGATGGTCAGGGCGACCTTGAGCAGGATCGGCTCGTCGCCGATCCCGTCGTCGTCGATCCAGTCCTCGAAATGATAGGTACCCTCCGGCAGGGCCCTGATCTCGGCGCGGGTCAGCCGCTCGGTGTAGTCGATGTAGTCCGCGAGCAGCTGCGGCAGGCGGTCCGCGCCATAGCGCTCCACCAGCTTCAGGAACTCGCGCTCGCCGTAATGGCAGGCCGCGATCGTGGCGCGCAGGTCGCCCAGCACCATGTCGGGGACGCGGACATTGGCCGCCAGGATGTCGAGCACGGCCTGGTTCGGCTTGCCCTTCTCGTAGAGCTTCAGGACCGGGAAGCGGATGCCTTCCTGATAGATTTCGGTCGAATCGCTGGCATTGCTCCCGGGCACCCGGCCGCCGACATCGGTATGGTGGGCGATCGAGCAGGCGAAGCAGACCAGCTTGCCGGCCTTGTCGAACACCGGCTTGAACACGAAGATGTCCTGCAGGTGCATCGCCCCGTTATAGGGGTCGTTCTGGATGACGATGTCGCCGGGATGGAAATCCTCGCCGAAATGCGCGAGCACGGCCTTCAGCGCGTCGGGAATGCTGCCGAGATGGGCCGGGATGGTCAGGCCCTGGGCCAGCATCTCGCCGCTCGCGTCGCAAAGCGCCGTCGAGAAATCGGCGCCGTCCTTGATGATCGTCGAATGGCCCGTGCGCAGGATCGTCAGCGCCATCTCGTCGGCGATGGAGGTCAGCGCGTTCTTGAGGATTTCGATCTGGATCGCGTTGAAGCTCTGGGCCATGGTCAGGCTCCCCCGGTCTTGCGGTTGAGGATGATGTTGCCCCATGCGTCGACCTGGCCCTCGAAATCCGGCGGCACGACGGTCGTGGCGTCGTAGCCCTCGATGACGAAGGGGCCGCGGCGCGGCTCTCGCTGCAGCGCGTCCCGCGAGACGATCGGCGTTTCCATCCAGCCGAAATCGGGGCCGAAATAGGCCTGGCGCGACGGCTGGCTGACCGCCGAGGCGGCATCGGCCCTGGCCGCCGCCTGGAACCAGTCCCGGGCATCGGTCGCGTCGGCCTTGATCACGACGCGCATCGCCTCGATGTCGATCGCCTCGCCCGGCGCCTCGAAGCCGTAGGTCTTCTGGTACTCGCTCTTGAAGCTGCGGCGGATGCGCTCGATGTCGGCCGGGCCGGCGAGGTCGCCGTCGACCTCGATCGTCAGGCTGTAGACCTGGCCGCGATAGCGCAGGTCGAGGCTGCGCGCGATCGTGAACGCGGCGATCGGATGCTCCGGGTCGCTGGCGCTGTCGCGCGCCTGGTCCTCCAGGGCCTTGAAGCGCCGGTCGAGCTCGTCCGCCGGCAGGCTCGCCAGTGCCTGGCGCACGCTCTGGCTGTAGTGCCGCTCGATATCGGCGAGCAGCAGGCCGAAGGCGCTGAACAGGCCGGGGCAGGGCGGGATGATGACCTGGTCGATATCCATCTCGCGCGCGACATGGGCGGCATGGACCGGCCCGCTGCCTCCGAAGGCGCAGAGGCTGAACTCGCTCGGGTCCCGGCCGCGCTCGACCGTGACCGAGCGCAGGGCGCGGATCATGTTCGCGTTGGCGATGGTGTGGATGCCGAAGGCCGTCTCGTCGACGCCCTGGCCGATCCGGCTGGAGACGCGCTCGCCGATCGCCTCGCGGGCGAGACCGGCGTCGATCGTCAGCGAGCCGCCGGCGATGCCGACCGGGCTGATATAGCCGAGCGTGACGTTCGCGTCGGTGACGGTGGGCTGGGCATTGCCCTTCTGGTAGCAGACCGGACCCGGCACCGCGCCGGCGCTGGAGGGCCCGACCTGGATGCCGCCGACCTTGTCGATGCTGACCAGCGAGCCGCCGCCTGCCCCCACCTCGGCGATGTCGATCGACGGCGCCCGCACGACATAGCCGCCGCCGCGGTTGAGCCGCGAGCCGGCCGAGACGCCGCCGCCCACCTCGTATTCGGTGGCCTGCTGGATCGCCGCGTTCTCGATCAGGGAGGCCTTGGCGGTCGTGCCGCCCATGTCGAAGCAGATCATGTTGGCGTAGCCGCAGTTCTGCGCGATCTCGCGGCAGGCGATCACCCCGGCCGCCGGGCCGGATTCGATGATGCGCACGGGGCTTTCGCCCGCCGCCCGGCTGGTCATCAGGCCGCCATTGGACTGCATGATCAGCAAGGGCGCGCCGACGCCGCTCGCGTTCAGCGTCCCCCGCAGGCTCTCGAGATAGCTCTTGACGCGCGGCTGCACGTAGGAATTGACGACGGTCGTGCTGGTGCGCTCGTATTCCTGGATCTCGGGCAGGATCTCCGTCGAGACCGAGATCGGAATCTGCGGAAACAGCTCGCGCAGGAGGAGCGCGGCCTCTCGTTCATGGGCCGGGTTGGCGTAGGAGTTCAGGAAGGCGATCGAGATCGCCTCGACGCCCGCCTCGACGAGCTGGCGCCCGACCGCGGCGAGTTCCGCGGTGTCGAGCGGCACGAGGACCGAGCCGTCGGCCGCGATCCGCTCCGTGACCTCGAGGCGGTGGTCGCGGCGCGCCAGCACCGGAGGCTTCTGCCAGTCGAGGCGATAGAGCTGCGGCATTCTCAGGCGCCGCAGCTCCAGGATGTCCCGGAACCCCTTCGTCGCGATCAGTCCGCAGACGGCCCCGGTCTGCTCGAGGATGGTGTTGGTGGCGACCGTCGTGCCATGGACGATCTGAGAGACCGCGGCGGGCTCGTAGGCGCCATCGGCCAGGGCTCCGTCCAGGGCGTTCACGATGCCCTGAGCGTAGTTCCCGGTCGTCGAAGGCACCTTCTTGCGGATGACGCCGCCATCCTCGTCGATCAGGACGAGATCGGTGAACGTGCCGCCGATATCCGCTCCGACGCGGGTCTTCTTCAGGATCTGATGCATGGTCTGTCTCGAACCCCTCGCGGCCGGCCGGATCAGGCCTGATCGACGGCAGCGGTGACGATGACCTCGAAGAGCATCCCCTCAAGTCCGAAGAAGGGCACCATGAGAACGGCTCTGGCGGGAGGATCCTTCGGGAAATATTTGAGGAAAGCCGCGTTCAGCGCGGGGAAATGCTCGCGGCTTTCGAGGAAGCACTCGACCCGCAGGACATTCTCCATGCTGGAGCCCGCGGCCTCCAGGATGGCCTTGACGTTCTGCATGGTCTGCTCGACCTGGAATTCGATCGTATCGCCGATGACCTTCGCGGTCTTCGGGTCCCGGCTCGATACGCCGGCCATGTAGACGATGCCGTTGCAGACGGTCGCCTGCGAAAGTTGAGCGATAGGTTTTGGCGCGCGATCGGTGGCAATAACCTTCCGCATAAGGACCTCCAAGGAGTTTTCACGGGAATTTGGCCATTCGAGCCAACACCATTGGAGCGGGGAGGGCAAATCCAATGGGTGGATCATTGCGATCACGAAACACGATCGCCCGATCGACCCGCCGAAGCGGGCCGGCACTTGCGGAATGTTATCGGCGCAATAGCGATCGATGATCGCTCGGATCGGAAATCCATATTTCCTAGCAGCGGGCATCAAACCTAGACTGCCGCGTCAGCAAAAGAACGGGCGGGAATCGGAAGACTTCTAATACAAAAAATGCATCGCTTTGGACGATCCGACGCACGCACGAACCGCGAAACGAGCGGCACTCCGCCGTCCGTTCGATAACGAGGGGAACTCACCATGTCGGCTATCTTAAGGATCAGCGCAGCCATTACGAAGTTTTCACGCGCGGCAACGGCATTCCTGGTCTTTGCTCTTCTCACGACGGCGGCCGGTGTCGCTTCGGCGCAGACGATCGCGGAGCTTCAGGCCCGCAAGAAGATCGTCATCGGCGTGCTGGTCGATTTCCCGCCATTCGGGATCATGAACACCGAAGGCAAGCCCGACGGCCTGGATATCGAGCTCGCCAAGCTGATGGCCAAGAACCTCGGTGTCGAAGCCGAGATCATGCCCGTCGTCAACGCCAACCGGATTCCCTTCCTGCAGTCGAAGCGCATCGACGTTCTGGTCGCGAGCCTCGGCGTCACCTCCGAGCGGGCGCGCCAGGTCATGTTCACGATTCCCTATGCCGCCGTCGATGTCGTCATCGCCGCCCCCAAGAAGGTCCAGCTCTCGAAGATCGAGGATCTGATGAATGTCAGCGTCGCCGTGGCGCGCGGCAGCTCGCAGGAGGGCTATGTCTCGTCCATCGCCCCGAAGGGCGCCAAGATCCAGCGCTTCGATGGCGACGGGCCGGCGACCCAGGCCATGCTGACCGGCCAGGTCGACGCGCTGGCGCAGAACACGCTGATGCTCAAGTCGATCAAGGACGTTAATCCGGGCCTCGATATCGAGAACAAGATCGTGCTGCGGCGCCAGGGCAACTCGATCGCCGTGCGGCTCGACGCCTTCGAGCTGCATCAGTGGATCAACACGTTTCTCTACCAGATCAGGATGACCGGGGAGCTCGACGCGCTTCACAAGAAGTGGCTCGGCGAGACGCTCGGCGAACTCGGCGCCTTCTGATCGTCCGACGGGGGCCGGCTCGGTGGACCGGCCCCCGCTTTCGGGCGACGATGCGTGACGCCGGGCCGTCTTGGCCCGGCATCGGACGGAAGATGGGTCGAGATGTTCTCGTTGGATATCTGGAACTACTGGGAGGAGCTGGCCTGGGGCGTCTACAGCACGTTGATGCTATCGCTTGCGGCGATGCTGCTCGGACTTGTGGTCGCCATCCTGTGCGCCCTCATCAGGACGGCAGGCCACGGCTTGCTCAACCGGATCGTCTCGATCTATGTCGAGGTCATCCGCAACACGCCGTTCCTGGTCCAGATCTTCCTGGTCTATTTCGGTCTGCCCACGCTCGGCATCCGCTTCAGCCCGACCGGCGCCGCGCTGCTGGCTCTCGTTCTCAATGTCGGGGCCTATTGCACCGAGATCGTGCGGGCGGGAATCGAGAGCATTCACAAGGGCCAGATCGAGGCCGGAAAATCGCTGGGCCTCTCCAATCTGAAGATCTTCTTCCTGATCATCATTCCGCCCGCGATCCAGAACATCTACCCGGCGCTGACGGGCCAGTTCATTCTCTCGATGCTGAGCACCAGCGTCCTCTCGGCGATCTCGGCCGAGGAGCTCACCAGCATCGCCGGGGACATCCAGTCCCGGAATTTCCGCACGACCGAGGTCTATATCACCGTCCTCATCCTGTATTACCTGATCACGCTGGTCTGCATGGGGCTGTTTGCGCTTGTCGCCCGCTGGGCCTTCCCGAGCCGCTACGCGAAGGGGATGCGCTGACATGATCCGGGCATTCACCGGCTGGGACGTCGTCTACATCGTTCTTGCGACGCAGTGGACGATCGTGCTTTCGCTGATCGCTTTCGCGGGTGGCGGGACGGTCGGGGCGATCGTCGCCTTCGCGCGCACGTCGCGCAGCACGGCCGCCCGCTGGATCGCCGCGTTCTACATCAGCTTCTTCCAGGGCACGCCGCTATTGCTGCAGCTCTTCGTGGCGTTCTTCATCCCGAGCTCCGTCGGCATCCAGATCGCCCCTCTCGCTGCGGCGGCGATCGGCCTGTCGCTGAACGCCGGCGCGTTTCTCGGAGAGATATGGCGCGGCGCGATCGAGGCCGTGCCGAAGGGGCAGTGGGAAGCCGCGTCCGCTCTCGGGTTGCGGCGCGGCCGTGCGCTGCGCCTGGTCATCGTCCCCCAGGCTCTGCGCATGGCGATCCCGCCGACGGTCGGCTTTCTGGTTCAGCTGATCAAGGCCACCTCGCTTGCCGCGATCATCGGCTTTACCGAGCTGACGCGCTCCGGCCAGATCCTGATCAACTCGACGTTCAGGCCGTTTCTGATCTTCTCCATCATCGCGGTGATTTACTTCCTGCTGTGCTGGCCTCTGTCCCGGGCGGCGGCCTGGCTCGAGCAGAGGAACGAGCGCGGCACCGACAGGCTGCAACGCCTGGAGCGTTCCGCGCATCTGGCCGCCTGAACGCGGGCGCACGGCCTTTTGTTTCGGTATCGGATCTTCGCAGAACCGGGATTCCACTTTTCCGCCCGATGCTCTAAAGAGCGCCGGCTGCCCGTATCGATGCGGGCGGCCGGCGAACGAAATCCGAAGGGCCACGAGCGGAGCCGGCGATGTCCGATTTTCAGCGGCGCGGGCCGGAAGAAACCGTCAACAAGTCCAGCGAACGGCAGTTCGGGCTGGTCATGGCCGGCTTCTTCGCCCTGCTTGCGTTCCTCGCGCTCTGGCGCGGCCATGGCGGGCTCGCGCTCGGCTGGAGCGGCGCGGCCCTGGCCTTCGCCGGCATGGCGCTCCTGGTGCCGGCGCTGCTGAAGCCGCTGAACGCTCTCTGGTTCCGCTTCGGCCTCGTGCTGCACAAGGTCATGACCCCGCTGATCATGGGCGCCATGTTCTTCCTCGTCTTCACGTCGATCGGGCTGATGATGCGCCTCTTCGGCAAGCGTCCGATCGCGCCGGGCTTCGACCGGGCCGCGCAGAGCTACTGGATCGCGCGCGATCCCGCCGGGCCCGGCCCGATGACCAAGCAGTATTGAGAGCAGGAGCCGAGCCCCGTGTCCTTCCTCCGCGAGATCACCGAGTTCCTGCTCGCCCGCAAGAAATACTGGCTCATCCCGATCGTGGTGATGATGGTGGTGATGGGCGGGCTCGTCGTGCTCACCAAGGGCTCGGCCGTCGCGCCCTTCATCTACACGCTGTTCTGACGGGCACGATGCGCATCCTCGGCATCTCGGCCTATTATCACGACTCCGCGGCGGCGCTGGTCGTCGACGGCGTGCCGGTCGCGGCCGCGCAGGAGGAGCGCTTCACCCGCATCAAGCACGATGCCGGCTTCCCCGTGCAGGCGATCGGCTCCTGCCTGGCGCAAGCGGGCGTGAGGCTGTCGCAACTCGACGCGGTGGTGTTCTACGAGAAGCCCTTCGTCAAGTTCGAGCGGCTGCTCGAGACCTATCTGTCGGTCGCGCCGCGCGGCTTCCGGCAGTTCCTCACGGCGATGCCGCTCTGGCTGCGCGAGAAGCTGTTCCAGAAGAGCCTGCTGAGCGACGAGCTGAAGGCACTCGATGCCGATTTCGATCCGGCGAAGCTCCTGTTCAGCGAGCACCATCTCAGCCATGCCGCCAGCGCCTTCTACCCGTCGCCCTTCGAGCGGGCGCTGGTGCTGACGCTCGACGGCGTCGGCGAATGGCCGACGAGCTCGGTCGCGCTCGGCAACGGCGCCGCGCTCGACATCGTCAAGGAGCTGCACTTCCCGCATTCGCTCGGGCTGATCTACTCGGCCTTCACCCACTACACCGGCTTCAAGGTCAATTCCGGCGAGTACAAGCTGATGGGGCTCGCCCCCTATGGCCGGCCGGTGCATGCGCAGACCATCCTCGACCATCTCGTCGACCTGAAGCCGGACGGCAGCTTCCGGCTCGACCAGCGCTATTTCGACTATATGGCCGGGTTCACCATGACCAATGCCCGTTTCGAGGCGCTGTTCGGCGAGAAGGCGCGGGCGGGCGAGGCGCAGCTGACGCCGTTCCACATGGACATCGCCGCCTCGATCCAGGCCGTCACCGAGGAGATCGTGCTCAGGATGACGCGCGCGCTCGCGGCCGAGACCGGGGAGCGCAATCTTTGCCTCGCCGGCGGCGTCGCGCTGAACTGCGTCGCCAACGGCAAGATCCTGCGCGATGGCCGCTTCGACGAAATCTGGGTGCAGCCGGCCTCTGGCGATGCCGGCGGGGCGCTGGGGGCGGCGCTCGCCGCCTGCCATCGTGAATTTGCGCAGCCCCGGACCGTCGCCGCGGGGCTCGACGGCATGGCGGGCGCCTATCTCGGGCCGGCCTTCGCAGCAGACGAGATCGCCACGCGCCTCAGCGCCGCCGGCGCCGTCTTCGAGGAGCACGACGAGGCCGGCATGCTGGCGCAGACGGTCGAGGGGCTCGTCGCCGGCAAGGCGGTCGGCTGGTTCCAGGGCCGGATGGAGTTCGGCCCGCGCGCGCTCGGCGGCCGCTCGATCCTCGGCGATCCGCGCAGCCCGAGCATGCAGAAGACCCTCAATCTCAGGGTGAAGTTCCGCGAATCCTTCCGCCCCTTCGCACCCGCAGTGCTGGCGGAGGATGTCGGCGACTGGTTCGAGCACGAGGGCGTTTCGCCCTATATGCTGATGGTCGCCGAGGTCAGGCGCGAGCGCCGGCGCGCCATGACGGCGCAGGAGGAGGCGCTGTTCGGCATCGACAAGCTCAACGTCGCCCGTTCCGAGATCCCCGCCGTGACCCATGTCGACTATTCGGCGCGGCTCCAGACCGTGCATGCCGAGACCAATCCGCGCTTCCATGCGCTCATCAGCGGCTTCAAGGCGGCGACGGGTTGCCCTGTCCTGGTCAACACCAGCTTCAACGTCCGTGGCGAGCCGATCGTCTGCACGCCGGAGGACGCCTTCCGCTGCTTCATGGGCTCGGATATCGAGATGCTGGTGGTCGGCACCTGCGTCCTGCGCAAGGAGCGGCAGGATCCGGCGCTGGCGCTCGACTACACGTCGCGCTTCGAGCTGGATTGACGGCGATGACCGCTCGTCCCCGCTCGCGCCTGCGCGGCCTCCTCGTCAATCTCTCGGTGATGGCGGCAAGCGTCGTCCTCTTCCTCGCCTTCTGCGAATTCGTGGTCTTCCGCTTCGTGCTGCCGGGCTCGGACGTGCCGCGCAACGCCTTCGTCAACGAGCTGGTGCGCTATGCGCCGGGCCAGAGCGGGCACTGGCGGGTGCGCGACGACATCGATGCGCCGTTCTCGATCAATGGCGAGGGCTGGAATTCGCCGCTGCCGGCCTATCCGCGCGAGCGCAGGCCCGGCGTGCGCCGCATCGCCTTCGTCGGCGACAGCTTCGTCGAGGCGCTGCAGGTCCCCTTCGACCGCAGCTTCGCCGAAATCGCCGCCGGGGTGCTGGGCTCGGCCGGCCCGGTCGAAACCTACCGCTACGGCATCGCCGGCGCGCCGATGAGCCAATATGTCCAGATGGTCGAGCGGGAGGTCGTCGCGGCGCGGCCGGACACGATCGTGGTCATGCTGGTCCACAACGACTTCGACGAGAGCTTCGTCTTCAAGCCGGGCCGCTATACGTCGAGCTTCCGCAAGCTCGTCGTCGAGAACGGCAAGGTCACCGGCGAGCTGCCGCCGACGCCCTGGCATCCGGGGGCGGTCGAGTTCCTGCGGCGGACGGCGACGGCCGGCTTCTTCCTCTATCGCTGGCAGGTGCGCCCGCAGGCGCTCGTCGAGGCGATCCTGGCTCCCGCCCGCGCCGCGGAGGGCGGCTATGCGGCCAATGTCGAGATCGGCGCGGTGCTCGCCCGCGAGGCCGATATCCGGGCGGCGACCGACCATGTCGTCGCCCGCCTCAAGGCGCTGGCGCAATCGGCCGGGGCCGACCTGCAACTGGTGATGGACGGCGACCGCGAGGCGATCGAGGCCGGCCGCGACGGCAGCCCGGCGCTCAGGCTGAACGCCATCGCCGCCGAAGCCGCCGCCAGGCACGGCGTGCCCTTCCTCGACCTGCACCCGGTCTTCGCGGCTGAATGGGCCGCGCAGCACAAGCCCTTCGCCTTCGCCTCGGACGCCCACTGGAACGCCTATGGCCATGCGGTCGCCGGCCGGGCGGTCGCGGCGGCGCTGGCGGCGCGGCCCTGAGGCGCGGTCAGCACCGGGACGATGAGCATCAGCACGACGGCCTGCGACGAGGCGTAGCCGCGTTGCCCGAAACCGAAGGCGTTCGGGAGCCAGCCACGCCTGAAGCGTCGTAGCGGTACCTTCAGCCGCGCATCGCCATCGGCAGCCAGGTCGCCAGCTCCGGCATGAAGAACAGGATGAAGCAGAGCAGGCTCAGCATCAGCGCATAGGGCAGGGATGCCCAGGCGATCGTCGCGAGGTCGACGTTCTTCGCCACCGACTGGACCGCGAAGAGATTGAGGCCGATCGGCGGCGAAAGCTGCGCCAGCTCGGCCTGGATCACCAGGATGACGCCGAACCAGATATCGTCGAAGCCCATCGCCCTGAGCGTGGGATAGAGCACCGGCACGGTCAGCAGCATCATCGAGATTCCGTCCAGCATCGCGCCGAGCGCGAGGTAGAGGAAGAAGATCACGACGAAGAAGACGAAGGGCGACAACCCGCTGCCGGCCAGATACTCGGAGACGCCGTGGCCGATGCCGGCCTGGACGATGGCGAAGCCGAGGATCTGGCCGTTGATCACGATGACCGACATGACGCAGGTCACGGCGATCGTGTTGACCATCGCCGTCCACAGATCCTTGCGCGTCAGCTCGCGATAGGCGAGCCCGAGCAGCAGGGCGAGCAGGCAGCCGAAGCCGGCGGCTTCCGTCGGCGTCACGATGCCCCAGTACATCCCGCAGATGATCGCCAGCATCAGCGCCGTCACCGGCGCGACCTGCAGCACGGCGTTGCCGACCTCGGCCCAGGAATAGCTCGGCTGCCGGGCCGGCACGAGGCTGGGGTTGAGCAGCACGCGCAAGAAGACGTAGAGCATGAACATCACGACGGCGATCAGGCCCGGGATGATCGTTGCGACGAAGAGATCGATCGGCGACTGCTGCACCACCGTGGCGTAGACCAGAAGGAAGATGCTCGGCGGGATCAGGTTGCCGAGCGCGCCGCCGCCCGTCAGGGTTCCGAGCGTGATCTTGTCGCTATAGCCGCGCTGGCGCATCTCCGGCAGGGCGACCGTGCCGATGGTCAGCGCGGTCGCGGTCGAGGAGCCGCTGATCGCCGAGAACAGAGCGCAGGCCATGATGTTGGACTGGGCGAGGCCGCCCGGAATGCGGTTCAACAGCACGGCGAGGCCGCGATAGAAGCGCTTGGCCGCGCCGCTGCGCAGGATGATCTCGCCCATCAGGACGAAAAGCGGGATCGCCACCAGGGTGAAGGAATTGGCGGTGTTCCAGACCACGTCGGCGAGGCTCGGCCAGAGCTGCGTGCCGCTGAGCAGCGTCACGCCGACGATGCCGACGAAGCCCATGGCCGCGGCGATCGGCACGCCGATGACCATCAGCACCGTCAGCAGCGCCGTGTAGACGAGGAGCGAGATCTGCCAGCTCATCCGATTTCTCCGACGCCATAGGTCTCTTCGTCGTCTTCCGCCCGGCGCGGCTTGAGCCCGAGGCATCGCCGAACGAGCTCCTCGAGATAGGCGAGCGCGAGCAGCCCGTAGCCGAGCGGCATGGCAAGCTGCGGATAGATCAGCGGCGTCGCGGAGGGCTGCGCCGAACGCGCCCCGAAGCTGTAGGACAGCCAGACCATGTTGACGGTGCTGATCAGGCAGATGACGCAGACCGCCAGGCCGATCAGGGCGCCGAAGACGCCGACCCGGTTCGCCGCGCGCGGCGGCAGCCGGCTGATGACCGCCGTCATGGTCAGGTAGCGGTCCGAGCGCAGCAGGTGCACCCCTCCCAGCAGCGCGATCCAGGCATAGAGGTAGCCGCCATATTCATCGGCGATCAGCGTCGAGTAGCCGAAGAAATAGCGGCCGAAGACCTCGACGTTGATCAGCACGACCAGCGCGATCAGGAACATGACCGAGGCGAACATGGCGACGCTCTCGGCCGCGAAGAGCCAGCGGCCGATCCGGTCGGTCCAGGGGTGATCGTCAGGCTTCGCCATGGCCGGCCTCCGCTGCTGCCGGGTGATCGGGGGGAATCGCGACGGGCATGGCGAGCAGCAGGGAGCTGCGCGACTTGCCATGGGTGTCGAGCGCCAGGCTGTCGTTGACGCCGCCCTGCAGCGCGCTCTCCAGGACGAAGTTGAAGGCGTGCAGCCGCGGCAGGTCGTAGCGCGTGACCTTGCCCGTCACGAGCCTGCCGAAATGCCGCGCCACCGCCTCGGCCGTCGCCTGCCGGGCGAGCAGCGCGTAATCCTCGCGCCGATAGGGGATCAGCGAGAGCGTCTGCGAGTCGCCCTTGTCGCCGGCACGGCTGTGCGCGAGCCGGAAGAGCGGGATTCGGACCGGGGCACTCATGCGACGAAGCTCCAGATCGGCCGCACCTGCGCGCGCGGCAGGAAGGCGGTGTAGGTCCGGATCGTCGGACGCGTCGCGAAGCGCACGCCGCCGCCGCCGGCCGGCCCGTTGACGTAGAGCGACTCGACCTCGGTGACGATCGCCTCCGCCTGGCGGGTGGTGGCGACCCGGGCGGCGACCCGCAGCCTGAGGTCCTCGTAGCGGCCCTCGCCGGGCAGGGACCACAGGCTGTCGATGCCGATCGCATCGAAGCGGATCGGCGCGTTGCCGAGCCCGGGCAGGCGGGCGATACGCCTGCGCACCGTCTCCGCCGCCAGACGCAGCCGCGCCTCGGCGTTGATGCCGCCATAGGAGATCTCCGCCTCCACCAGGACGCCGCTGTCCACCCCGATCAGGGTCTTGAGCGTGTCCGGCGGCTGGCGGCCCCGCGCCCCGGTCAGCCGCACGACGTCCTGGCCGATCTCCTCGATCTCGACCTCGCTCAGATCGAGCACGACGTCCGGCGTCAGATAGGCCGAGGGGTCGTGGACCTCGTAGAGCAGCTGCTCGGTGATGGTGTGCCGGTCGACGCGCCCGCCCGAGCCTTCCGGCTTGGACAGGGTGATCGTGCCGGACGCATCGACCTCGGCGATCGGAAAGCCCAGCCGATCCAGGTCGGGGACATCCTTCAGCCCGGGCTCGGCGAAATAGCCGCCGGTCGCCTGTCCGCCGCATTCGAGCAGGTGGCCGGTCATGACGCCGGCCGCGAGACGGTCGAGATCCTCCGCCGCCCAGCCGTGATGCGCCAGCAAGGGGCCGAGCGCCAGCGCCGAGTCGGTGACGCGCCCGGTCAGGATCACGTCGGCGCCGGCCGCATAGGCGGCGGCGATCGCATCGGCGCCGAGATAGGCGTTGCTGGCCAGCGCCGGCATGCCGAGGGCGGAGAGCGGCGCGCCGGTCTCGGTCAGGACGGGGTCGCGCGAGCGGACGAGGCCGGCGACATCGTCGCCGGTCACGGCCGCGACCTTGAGGTTAAGCCCCGCCGCCGTCACGATCTCCAGGGCCATCCGGGCCGCGCCGAGGGGATCGGCGCCGCCGCCGTTGCTGACGAGCCTGACGCCGTGACGGGCGCAGGCCGGCAGCAGGATCTCCAGCCGGTCGCGCAGCCGCGGCCAGTAGCCGGGCCCTCCGGCGTTCTTCGCGACGTGCAGCAGCGCCAGCGTGCGCTCGGCCAGGGTCTCCAGGATGAGCACGTCGATGCCGCCGCGCTCGACCAGCTCGAGCGCGGCGTCCAGCCGGTCGTTGAAGAAGGCCGAGCCGCCGCCGAGGCGCAGCGTGGCTGATCGCGTCTTGCCCATATCCGTTCCAGCTATCCGTCGCCGCGGGCGGGAGCGCCGCTCAGCGATGCGAGAACATCGTCAGGCCGGCTTCGGGGGCCGGCGCGGCGAGGATCGTCGCGCTCTCCGATTCGGTGATGTAGAGCGTGCGCCGGTCCGGCCCGCCGAAGGCGAGGTTGGTGGTGTGGTAGCCGTTCGGCGCATCGATCCGCAGGCGCGGCTCGCCGCGCGGCGTGAACAGCCAGACGGCGCCCAGCCCGACATGCGCCACCGCCAGCCCGCCCTTCTCGTCGATGGCGAGGCCGTCCGGCCCGCTGCCGCCCGACATCTGGATGAAGATCCCGACCTTGGCGGCGCCGCCGTCGCGCAGCATCGGCACGCGCAGCACGGCGTTCTGCCGGGTCGCGGCGACGAAGACGATCTCCTCGGAGGGGTCGAGCACCACGCCGTTGGGGCTGGCGATCGTGTCGACCAGGCAGTCGAGCCGGCCATCGGCGCGCAGCCGGAACAGGCGCCCGGTCGGGTCCTGCAGCCCGGTCAGGCCCTGGTCGGTGAAGTACATGTCGCCGTTGCTGGCGAAGACGAGATCGTTCGGCGCCTTGAGATGCTCGAGCCGGTAGCGCTCCAGGAAGGGCTCGACCTTGCGGGTATCGGGATCGATCACGACGATGCCGCGCTTGAAGTCGGTGACGAAGAACCGGCCGTCGCGATGGACCTTCAGGCCGTTCGGCCAGCCGTCATATTCGACGAACAGGCTGAAGTTCCCCTTCGGATCGACCCGGAAGATCCGGCCGAAGGGAATGTCGACGCAGTAGAGATTGCCGTCGCGGTCGAAGGAAGGCCCTTCGAGCACCGAATGCGTCGGCACATGGCCCGGATGCTCGTCGATGAACTGCGAGCGGCGGCCCTTCATGCGCAGGGAGTCGGGAAGGGTCGCGAAGATCGTCGCAGTGGCGGCGGGAGGAGGTGCGAACATCGGCTATCCGGAGTCAGGCGGCCAAGGCGGGCTTCATCTCACGCAGGCGGCGCTCGCCTTGGTCAGCAGGTTCTGGCCGATCGCGCCGGTCTCCTGGGCCCAGCTGTCCCAGAGCGGGCGCGTGATGCTGCGGGCCTTGGCGATGTCCTCCGCCGTCGGCTGGACCAGCGTCTCGCCCTTCTCGACCAGGCGCTTGCGCGCCTCGATCTCGCCGGCCTCGATCACGCTGCGGTACTTGGCGCGCCACTCCTCGGCCTTGTCGAGCACGATCTTGCGGATGTCGTCCGGCAGCTTCTCCAGCGAGGCGGCGTTCACCGCCAGGATCTGGTGCGTCATCTGGAAATCGAGCATGTAGCCGGTCTTGGCGACGTCGAAGAAGCGCCAGTCATAGGCGGGGATCGAGGCGGTGATGGCGCCGTCCGCGATGCGGCGCTCGAGGGCGGTCGTCACCTCGGCGGCGGTGATCGTCACGCCGGTCGCGCCGAACAGCTTCAGCATGTCGGAATGCATGCGCGACCAGATCCGGATCTTGCGGCCCTTCAGCCCCTCGATCCTCTCGATCGGCTGGTTGAGCCAGATCTGCTGCGGCGGCATCGTCCACTGGATCAGCGCATGGATGCCGAACTTGTCCTTCAGCGAGGTGGCGAAGATCGGCCCGGTCGTCTCCAGCGCCTTGAAGAACGAGTCGAAGGTCGTGCAGAGGAACGGCAGGTCGAAGACGTTGTGCCCCGGCAGCTCGCCGACGTTCAGCCCGACCGCGAGGTCGCCGATCTGCACCTGGTTGGTCGCCACCAGCCTCAGCACGTCCGAGAACTTGTAGGGCAGCTCGCCGCCGGCATAGACCGTGACCTTGAGCCTCCCGCCCGTCGCCTTGGTCAGGTCCTCCGCGAAGGAGCGGTGCATGTTGGTCGGAAGGTCGTTCACGCCGAAATAGGTGAAGAACTTCCACTCGTGCTCGGCGGCTGTCGCCTGCTGCGCCCCCGTGAGGAGCCCGATGGCCGCGAGTGCCGCGAAAAGGCGCGTGCGCACTGTCATTTCCTGCCCCATCCGTTCTGGCCGGTCTCGGATGCCGGCGCTTGCTTTGTTGGATGCAGCTTATATACAAATGATATGTTATCAAGTGTCTTCTATAGACGGCGTCTGGCGCCGAACGGCGCGGCGACTGGATGATGGAGGCCATGAAAGACGTAACTTCATTCTCGGCGAGGTCGCCGTCCCCGGGCCGTCCCCGCGCCAAGGCCGATGATCTGAGCCTCGCCGAAGAAGCTTATGCCCTGCTCACCGACGAGATCGTCGGTCTCGCGATCCCGCCCGGATCGTTGGTCTCGGAATGGATGCTGAGCGAGAAGCTCGGCATCGGCCGCACGCCGATCCGCGAGGCGCTGAAGCTCTTGGCGCGCGACTACCTCGTCACCCTGCTGCCGAAGCGCGGCGTGCTCGTCAGCAGCATTGATGCGCACCAGATGATGCATGTCCTCGAGACGCGGCGCTGCCTGGAGCCGACCCGCTACGCGCGCGCCGCACGGCGCGGCACGGCGGCCGACCGCGCCGAGATCGAGCGCCTCGCCGGCCTGCTCGACCACGCGGCGGCGGCCGTCGATTTCCGCGAGCAGGTCCGGATCGACATCCTGTTCGACAATCTCGTCGACCGCTGCGCCGCCAACCCGTTCCTGACCGATACGCTGAAGCCGCTGCACGGCATCGTCCGGCGCTTCTGGAACCAGCATGCCGGCACCGCCGGCTATGACGGCATCATCGGCCGCCATACCGCGCTGGTCCGCGCCGTCGCCTCGGGCGATCCCGACCGGGCGACCGCGGCTTGCGCCGCGATGCTCGACTACAACGAGGTGCTGCTGCGCGCCATGCTCGACTGAGCGAGGACGACGGCAGCAGGAAGATGAGGGAGGTACGCAGTTGAACGAGGCAGGATGCGCATCCGTCGATGCGATCGAACGGCAGATCGCGATCATTCTCGTCGCCTGGGGCATGCCGCGGGATCTGGCCGCCGATGCGGCGAGGGTGATGAGCGCGACCGATCTCTCGGGTATCGACTCCCATGGCCTGCAGGTCATGCCGATGTACGACCAGATGCGGAAGGAAGGGAAGCTGCGTCTCGCCGCCGTGCCGGGCGTCGTCACCGACCGGGCGAGCATGGCGGTGATCGATGCGGGCGGGAGCCTCGGCCACCCCGCCGGGGTCAAGGCCATGCGGCTGGCGATGGAGAAGGCGCGCGGAGCGGGCATCGCCGCCGTCTGCGTGGTCAACTCGCATCACTACGGCGCGGCCGGCTATTACGCGCAGATGGCCGCGGAGGAGGGGCTGATCGGACTGTCGACGACCTCGACGCGCTTCGTCAGCATGGTGCCGACCTTCGGCGGCGCGCCGGTGCTCAGCACCAATCCGCTCGCCTTCGCGGCGCCGGCCGGGCGCAACCCGCCGGTGGTGCTCGACATGGCGACGAGCGTCGTGGCCATCCAGAAGATCAAGGTTTATGCGCGCCGCGGCAAGCCGCTTCCCGAGGGCTGGGTGGTCGACGGCCATGGCCGGCCGGTCACCGATGCCGAGGAGGCGCTGCGCTACATCCTCGAGCGGCCCGAAGGCGGCGTCCTGCCGCTGGGCGGCACCCGGGAGATGGGCGGGCACAAGGGCTATGGGCTGGCGCTGATGGTTCACATCCTGGCGAGCACCCTGGTCGGCGGCTCGTTCTCCCCCGTCCGCAACCGGACGCAGGCGCCGTCCGATCCGGAGAACATCGGGCATTTCTTCATGGCGATCGATCCCGCGGTCTTCCGCCCGCTGGCGGATTTCGGCCGCGACATGGATGAGGTCATCGACACGCTGCACGCGACGCAGCCGGCCGAGCCGGGCCAGCCGGTGCTCGTGCCCGGCGATCCGGAGCGCGAGGCGCGGGCGCAGCGGCGCCTGACCGGCATTCCGGTCGACGCTTCGCTGCGCGCCGAGATCCGCGCGATCGCGGCGGCTGCGGGCGTCGACTATGTGCTCGACACGGTCGGAGGCACGGCCTGACGGGCGACTTCCAGGCAGAGGGCAGCAAGCTCTGCAAGGATGGCCCGGACTTATTTCAGCCGACGGCCTCTCAGGCATCGGAGAGCCGTCGGCGAAGCGCGGGCCGGCGGCGATCCCGTCAGTGGCCCCTCCGAGGAATTGACTACAATAGCATCAATTCCGGCCTCCCAACTCACTTCGATTAAAAAGCAGGCATTTCCCGGGTCGTCATGGTCCGCCTCCTGCTGTGTTTGAGCCTTCGATGGCTCATCCCGCACGCTGAAATCACCATTTTCACCGCCTGAACGGGCCTCCAGGAGGGTTGGCACATCGCTTGCCAAGCCCGGTGCATGGGCTCGTGGCCCGTCGGCGTCTGAGGGCGCCGCTCGCAACATTCCTTCGGGAGATGGCCGTGAACAGCAATCGTCGCGAATTCCTCGGCACCGCTCTGGCCGGTGCGGCTTTCCTCGGGTCCTCCCGTCTGCCGGCGGTGGCGCAGCAGGAGACCATCAAGGTCGGCATCCTTCATTCGCTCTCGGGGACCATGGCGATCTCCGAGACGACGCTGAAGGACGTCATGCTCATGCTCATCGAGCAGCAGAACAGGAAGGGCGGCCTGCTCGGCCGCAAGCTCGAGGCCGTCGTCGTCGATCCCGCCTCGAACTGGCCGCTCTTCGCCGAGAAGGCGCGCGAGCTGATCACCAGGGACAAGGTCGCCGCCACCTTCGGCTGCTGGACCTCGGTGTCGCGCAAATCGGTGCTGCCGGTCTTCAAGGAGCTCAACAACATCCTGTTCTACCCCGTCCAGTACGAGGGCGAGGAGAGCGAGCGCAACGTCTTCTATACCGGCGCCGCGCCGAACCAGCAGGCGATCCCCGCCGTCGACTATCTCGCCAAGGAGGAGAAGGTCGAGCGCTGGGTGCTGGCCGGCACCGACTACGTCTATCCGCGCACGACCAACAAGATCCTCGAGGCCTATCTCAAGTCCAGGGGCGTGAAGGCTGAGGACATCATGATCAACTACACGCCTTTCGGCCATTCCGACTGGCAGACCATCGTCTCCGACATCAAGAAGTTCGGCTCCGCCGGCAAGAAGACGGCCGTGGTCTCGACGATCAACGGCGACGCCAACGTGCCGTTCTACAAGGAGCTCGGCAACCAGGGCATCAAGGCGACCGACATTCCGGTCGTCGCCTTCTCGGTCGGCGAGGAGGAGCTCGCCGGCATCGACACCAAGCCGCTCATCGGCCACCTCGCCGCCTGGAACTACTTCCAGTCGATCAAGACGCCGGAGAACGAGGCTTTCATCAAGCAGTGGCAGGCCTTCACCAGGAGCCCGGAGCGCGTCACCAACGATCCGATGGAAGCGCACTACATCGGCTTCGCCATGTGGGTGAAGGCGGTGGAGAAGGCGAAGTCGACCGATCCCGACAAGGTCATCGACGCGCTGCCCGGCATCGAGGCGCCGAACCTGACCGGCGGCATCTCCAAGATGCTGCCGAACCACCACATCACCAAGCCGGTCTTCATCGGCGAGATCGAGGACGACGGCCAGTTCGACGTGGTCTGGAAGACCGAGGGCCTCGTGCCGGGCGATGCCTGGTCGAAGGAGCTCGACGGCTCGAAGGACCTCGTCGGCGACTGGGTCGAGAAGAAATGCGGCAACTTCAACGTCAAGACCGGCAAGTGCGGCGGCGGCGCGTGATGGGGAGGGGCGGCACGGGGGGAAATCCCGGCCGCCCTTCGGTCTCGCCTCGTCCGGCGCCTCCTTTTTCCGCGTCATGCTTCACGATGAAAAGCGAGCCGATGTCTTTCCTTCACCGCCTGCTGCATCTCGGAGTGATCCTCGTCGCGCTGGTCGCGGCCTCCGCCGCTTCCTACGCGCAGACGGCCGACGACGCTTTCGCGCGGCTGGCGGCGGACAGCTATTCCGACACGGCCCGCGCGATCGAGATCCTGGTTTCCGCCGCCCACCCCAGGGCTGCGCCGATCGTCGCGGCGCTCGGCGACGGGCGTCTGCTCGCAGGAGCAGGCGGCGTGGTTGAGAAGACGGCGGACGGCGGGCTCGTCGATGCCCGCAGCGGTGAGGCGCTGGCCGCCTTGCCGGAAGGGCTGAAGCCCGTCCGGCTCAACAACGCCCTCCGCCGCGCGGTGCAGGCCGCGCTCGGCGGCCTTGGCCTGCTCGCTTCCGATCCGGCGAGACGCACCGCCGCGGCGCAGGCCGTGTTCAGGTCGCGCGACGCCGGCCTGCTGCCCATTGTCGAGGCCGCGATCGGCAAGGAAACCGATCAGCGTGCCCTCGCGGCGCTGCGGCAGGCGCAGGCCGCGATCCTGATCGCCAAGCCCGACGCCCAGCCGCTCGATCGGCTGGCCGCCATCGAAGTGCTGCACGAGCGCGGAGACCAGGACGCGCTGGCGACGCTGCGGGCCTTGCCCGGCGATGCCTCCCCGGCTCTGAAGGAAGCGCAAGCCAAGGCGATCGCCGCCGTCGAGAGCCGGCTGGAGCTCTGGGCCGTCGCGCAGAACCTCTGGTACGGGCTCTCGCTCGGCTCGGTCTTGCTGCTCGCCGCCATCGGGCTCGCCATCACCTTCGGCGTCATGGGCGTCATCAACATGGCCCATGGCGAGATGGTGATGCTCGGCGCCTATACCACCTTCGTCGTGCAGGGATTGATCCGCAGCCTTGCGCCCTGGCTGTTCGACTGGTCGCTCGCCATCGCCCTGCCGGCCGCCTTCGCCGTCGCCGGGGCGGTCGGCATCGCGATCGAGCGCGGCGTCATCCGCTTCCTCTACGGCCGCCCGCTCGAGACGCTGCTCGCGACCTGGGGTATCAGCCTGATCCTGCAGCAGGCGGTGCGCACCGCCTTCGGCCCGACCAATCGCGAGGTCGGCGCGCCCGGCTTCATGTCGGGCGCCTTCGAGCTCGGCGGCCTGGCGATCACCTATAACCGGCTCTGGATCATCGTCTTCGCGGCGCTGGTCTTCGCGGCGCTGCTCGCCATCCTGAAGCTGACGCCGATGGGCTTGCAGATGCGGGCGGTCACGCAGAATCGCCGCATGGCCTCGGCGATGGGCATCCGCACCGGCCGCATCGACGCGCTGACCTTCGGCCTGGGCTCGGGCGTGGCGGGGCTCGCCGGCGTCGCGCTCTCGCAGATCGACAATGTCAGCCCCAATCTCGGCCAGGGCTACCTCATCGACTCGTTCATGGTCGTGGTCTTCGGCGGCGTCGGCAATCTCTGGGGCACGCTGGTCGGCGCCATAACGCTGGGCATCGCCAACAAGCTGCTCGAACCCTATGCCGGCGCGGTGCTCGGCAAGATCGCGCTGCTCGTCTTCATCATCCTGTTCATCCAGAAGCGCCCGCGCGGCTTGTTCGCGCTCAAGGGCCGGGCGGTGGAAGCATGATCGCCCGCTTCCTCCTGCAGGACATGGACCGGCGCGGCGGCATCTTCCTCGCCATCCTGCTGGCGCTCGCCGTGCTGGTGCCGCTGGCGAACCTGCTCGTGCCGGCGAGTTCGCCCTTCCATGTCCCGACCTCGACCCTGTCGCTCTGGGGGAAGTATCTCTGCTATGCGCTGCTGGCCGTCTCGCTCGATCTGGTCTGGGGCTATTGCGGCATACTGAGCCTCGGCCACGGCGCCTTCTTCGCGCTAGGCGGCTACGCGATGGGCATGTACCTGATGCGCCGGATCGGCGCGCGCGGCGTCTACGGCAATCCCGTCCTGCCCGATTTCATGGTCTTCCTGAACTGGCAGGAACTGCCCTGGTACTGGTGGGGCTTTTCCTCCTTCCCCTTCGCCATGCTGATGGTGCTGGCCGTGCCGGGGCTGCTCGCCTTCGTCTTCGGCTGGTTCGCCTTCCGCTCACGCGTCACCGGCGTCTATCTCTCGATCATCACCCAGGCGCTGACCTATGCGCTGCTGCTCGCCTTCTTCCGCAACGACATGGGTTTCGGCGGCAATAACGGCCTGACCGACTTCAAGGACATCCTCGGCTTCGCCATCCAGGCGCAGACGACGCGCGCCGCCCTGTTCTCGATGACCTGCATGATGCTGGCGGCCGGCTTCCTGATCGCGCGCGGCATCGTCGCCTCGAAGCTCGGCAAGGTCGTCGTCGCGATCCGCGACGCGGAATCGCGCACGCGCTTTCTCGGCTACCGGGTCGACCGCTTCAAGCTCTTCGTCTTCACCGTCTCGGCCTGCATGGCCGGCGTCGCCGGGGCGCTCTACGTGCCGCAGGTCGGCATCATCAACCCGAGCGAATTCGCACCCGCGAACTCGATCGAGACCGTGATCTGGGTCGCGGTCGGCGGGCGCGGCACGCTGGTCGGCGCGGCGCTCGGCGCCGTCGTGGTCAACTGGGCCAAGACGCTGTTCACCTCCGGCTTCATGGCGCCGTACTGGCTCTTCGCGCTGGGCGGGCTCTTCGTCTTGGTCACGCTCTTCCTGCCCAGGGGCATTCTGGGCACGGCCGAGGCTTTGTGGGCACGCCGCCGCAGGCCCGACCCGGCCCCGGCCGCAGAGCCGGCCCCGGCGGAGTGACGGTGATGAACGCGTCCGTGCCCGGCCAGCTCACCTCCTCGCTGCTCTATCTCGACGGTGTCGGCGTCTCCTTCGACGGCTTCAAGGCGATCCGCGGCCTGTCGCTCACGATCGCGCCCGGCGAGATGCGCGCCATCATCGGCCCCAACGGCGCCGGCAAGACCACGATGATGGACATCATCACCGGCAAGACCAAGCCCGATACCGGCACGGTGATGTTCGCCGGCTCCGTCGACCTGACGAGGCTCGACGAGGCGGCGATCGCCAATCTCGGCATCGGCCGCAAGTTCCAGAAGCCGACCGTCTTCGACAGCCACTCGATCGAGGACAACATCCTGCTGGCGCTGAAGGCGAAGCGCACGGTCGGCCGGACGCTGTTCTGGAGGACGGAAGGCGCCCAGCAGCAGCGCATCGACGAGATTCTCGGCATCATCCGCCTCGCCGACCGGCGCGACCGGCTCGCGGGCTTTCTCTCGCATGGCCAGAAGCAGTGGCTGGAGATCGGCATGCTGCTGGCGCAGGACCCAAAACTCCTGCTCGTCGACGAGCCCGCCGCCGGCATGACCGATGGCGAGACGGCGCAGACGGCCGCGCTGCTCAAGGAGATTGCGCGGGACCATTCCGTCATCGTGGTCGAGCACGACATGGGTTTCATCCGCGAGCTCGGCGTGAAGGTCACGGTGCTGCATGAGGGTTCGGTGCTGGCGGAAGGCCCGCTCGACCATGTCAGCGCCAATGAGCGCGTCGTCGAAGTCTATCTGGGGCGGTGAGCATGATCGGGAAAAGTGGGAACGGGTTTTCCGATCAGATCATGCGATGGAAAGAAACCTCATGCTGAGCGTCGACGCCATCGACCTGCATTATGGCGCCGCCAAAGCGCTGCGCCATGTCTCGCTGCACGCCGAGACCGGCAAGGTCACCTGCGTGATGGGCCGCAACGGCGTCGGCAAGACCTCGCTGATGCGCGCCATCGTCGGCCATCAGCCGATCTCGTCCGGCCATATCCGCTTCGGCGGCGAGGACATTTCCGGCCTGCGCAGCGAGGATCGCGCGCGCGCCGGCATCGCCTATGTGCCGCAGGGGCGGGAGATCTTCCCGCTGCTGACGGTGAAGGAAAATCTGGAGACCGGCTTCGCGCCGCTGAAGCGCAAGGAGCGCTTCGTCCCGGATGAGCTCTTCGACCTCTTCCCCGTGCTGAAGGCCATGCTGGGCCGGCGTGGCGGAGACCTCTCGGGTGGCCAGCAGCAGCAGCTCGCGATCGCGCGGGCGCTGGTCACCCGACCCAGGCTGCTGGTGCTGGACGAGCCGACCGAGGGCATCCAGCCCTCGATCATCAAGGATATCGGCCGCGCCATCGACTATCTGCGCAGCAAGGGCGGCATGGCGATCGTGCTGGTCGAGCAGTATTTCGATTTCGCCCGCGCGCTCGCCGATACGATGTTCGTGATGGACCGTGGCGAGGTCGTGCTGTCGGGGCCGGTGGCCGCGCTCGACGAGGCGCAGGTCCAGCGCCTGATCCAGGTCTAGGATGCCGGCGCTCGACCATCTTAGCCGTGCCGCCCCGATGCGGATGCAGCGCGCGCAAGGGCAGGCGAGCGTGAGCTTCCGCTCGCGCGACGGCCTGACCTGCCTCGATCGGCTGTTCCAGGAGGGCTGCGCGAAGCTGCGCTTCCCGCGCCCGCTCGGCGGCGACGATCCCCAGGCCATCCTCATCAATACGTCAGGCGGGCTGACCGGGGGAGATCGCTTCGGCGTCGATGTCAGTCTCACCGAGGGAGCCGCCGCCTGCATCACCACGCAGGCTTGCGAGCGCATCTATCGCTCCACCGGCGCGGATGCCGTGGTGAGCAACCGCCTGCGGCTCTCGGCCGGGGCGCGGCTCGCCTGGCTGCCGCAGGAGACGATCCTGTTCGATGGCGGGCGCCTGTCCCGCTCTCTCGACGTCGACCTCGCGGGCGATGCCGAACTCGTCGCCGTCGAGGCCGTGCTCTTCGGCCGGCAGGCGATGGGCGAGACGCTGCGCAGCGGTCATCTGCACGATCGCTGGCGCATCCGGCGCGATGGCCGCCTGGTCTTCGCCGACGATCTGCGCGTCGAGGGCGATATCGCTGCCCGGCTCGCGCCGCAGCCCGCCATGGCCGGCGGCCGCGCGATGGCGACCGTGCTGTTCGTTGGCGCTGCGCCCGAGCGCTTTCTGGACCGGGCCCGCTGCCTGATCGGGCCAAATGGCGGCGCCAGCACCTGGAACGGCAAGCTTCTGGCGCGGCTGGTCGAGGAGACCGGGCTCGCGCTCAGACGGCGGCTGGAGCCGCTCCTGACCCTTTTGACGGGCGGCCGGCCGCTGCCCAGGCTCTGGCAACTCTAGGGACTCGACGGCATGAACCTGACACCGCGCGAGAAGGACAAGCTCTTGATCGCCATGGCGGCCATGGTCGCCCGGCGCCGGCTCGAGCGCGGCGTGAAGCTCAACCATCCCGAGGCCATCGCCCTGATCAGCGATTTCGTCGTCGAGGGCGCGCGCGACGGCCGCAGCGTCGCCGATCTGATGGCGGCCGGCGCTCATGTCGTCGGCCGTGCCGAGGTGATGGAAGGCGTCGCCGAAATGATCCACGATGTGCAGGTCGAGGCGACTTTCCCCGATGGGACCAAGCTCGTCACCGTCCACCAGCCGATCCGCTGAACTATCCGAAACAGAGGCCACCATGAAGAGACTGTCGATCGCCCTGATCCTGAGCGCCGCCGCCGCAAGCCCGGCCTTCGCTCATGTCAATCCCGCCGAGCATGGCTCATTCGCCGCCGGCTTCTCGCATCCTCTCCTCGGGGCGGACCATGTCCTGGCGATGCTCGGCGTCGGCCTTTGGGCCTTTCTCGTCGGCGGGCGTGCGGTCTGGGCGATTCCCTCCGCCTTCGTCGGCACGATGATGCTCGGTTTCGGCGCGGCGCTCGCCGGCATCGGCCTGCCCTTCGTCGAGCCGACGATCGCGGCCTCGGTCGTGGTCATCGGCCTGCTGGCACTGGTCGCAGCCCAGGTGCCGGTGGTTGTCGGCATCGTCGTGGTCGGCTTCTTCGCGCTGTTCCACGGCTATGCCCATGGCGGCGAGATGGGCGAGGCGACGAGCCTGTCCTTCATGAGCGGCTTCGCGCTCGCGACCGCGCTGCTGCATGCGGTCGGCATCGGCATCGGCCTTGCCGGGAATGCGCTTTCGCGGCGCGGCCGGATCGCGGCGCGCATCGCCGGCGGCCTGACGGCGCTCGGCGGGCTCTGGCTGGTCGCTGGAGCCTGAGCGCATGATCCCCGGAGAGGTCTTTCCCGCCGCAGGCGACATCGTCCTCAACGAGGGGGCGGAGCCGATCTCCGCGCTCGTCGCCAATACCGGCGACCGGCCGATCCAGGTCGGCTCGCACTACCATTTCTTCGAGACCAACGCGGCGCTCGATTTCGAGCGCGCCGCCGCTCGCGGCATGCGGCTCGATATCGCCGCCGGCACCGCCATGCGCTTCGAGCCCGGCCAGCAGCGCGAGGTCCGCCTCGTGCCGCTCGGCGGCGGCCGCGCCGTCTACGGCTTCCAGCGGAAGGTGATGGGGCAACTCTGATGCCGGCCAAGCTCTCTCACGCGGCCTATGCGCAGATGTATGGGCCCACGGTCGGCGACCGGGTCCGCCTCGCCGATACAGACCTCATCATCGAGGTCGAGCAGGATTTCACCGTCTATGGCGAGGAGGTGAAGTTCGGCGGCGGCAAGGTCATCCGCGACGGCATGGGCCAGAGCCAGGCGAGCCGCGCCGAGGGCGCGGTCGACACCGTCGTCACCAATGCCCTGATCGTCGATCACTGGGGCATCGTGAAGGCCGATATCGGGCTGAAGGACGGGCTGATCGCCGCGATCGGCAAGGCCGGCAACCCGGATACGCAGGCCGGCGTCACCATCGTCATCGGCCCCGGCACGGAGGTCATCGCGGGCGAGGGCAGGATCGTCACCGCCGGCGGCATCGACGCCCATATCCATTTCATCTGCCCGCAGCAGATCGAGGAGGCGCTGATGTCCGGCGTCACCACCATGCTCGGCGGCGGCACCGGCCCCGCCCACGGCACGCTGGCGACGACCTGCACGCCCGGCCCCTGGCATCTGGCCCGGATGATCCAGTCCTTCGACGCCTTCCCGATCAATCTCGGCCTTTCCGGCAAGGGCAATGCCTCGAAGCCGGCCGCGCTCGTCGAGATGATCGAGGGCGGCGCCTGCGCGCTCAAGCTGCACGAGGACTGGGGCACGACGCCGGCGGCGATCGACAACTGCCTCGCCGTCGCCGACGACCACGACGTCCAGGTGATGATCCACACCGACACGCTGAACGAGAGCGGCTTCGTCGAGGACACGGTCGCGGCCTTCAAGGGCCGCACCATCCACGCCTTCCATACGGAAGGCGCCGGCGGCGGCCATGCGCCGGACATCATCAAGGTCTGCGGGCTCGCGAACGTCATCCCGTCCTCGACCAACCCGACGCGCCCCTATACGCGAAACACCATCGCCGAGCATCTCGACATGCTGATGGTCTGCCACCACCTCTCGCCTTCGATCCCGGAGGACATCGCCTTCGCCGAGAGCCGCATCCGCAAGGAGACCATCGCGGCCGAGGATATCCTGCACGATATCGGCGCCTTCTCGATCATCTCCTCCGACAGCCAGGCGATGGGCCGCGTCGGCGAGGTGGCGATCCGCACCTGGCAGACCGCGCACAAGATGAAGCTCCAGCGCGGGCGCCTGCCCGAAGAGGCCGGCGACAACGACAATCTGCGCGTGCGCCGCTACATCGCGAAATACACGATCAACCCGGCCATCGCGCAGGGGCTGTCCAGGCATGTCGGGTCCATCGAGATCGGCAAGCGCGCCGATCTCGTCCTGTGGAACCCGGCCTTCTTCGGGGTGAAGCCGGAGATGGTGTTGGTCGGCGGCATGATCGCGGCAGCCCCCATGGGCGATCCCAACGCCTCGATCCCGACGCCGCAGCCGATGCATTACCGCCCGATGTTCGCAGCTTACGGCCGGGCGCCGGCGATGTCCTCCGTCACCTTCGTCAGCCGGGCCGCGATGGTGAACGGGCTGAAGGACAGGCTCGGCGTCGCCAAGGGTTTGCTCCCGGTCGAGAACACGCGCGGCGGCATCTCCAAGGCGTCGATGATCCTCAACGACGCCACGCCGCGGATGGAGGTCGATCCCGAGACCTATGAGGTGCGCGCCGATGGCGAGCTTCTCACTTGCGAACCCGCGACCGTGCTGCCGATGGCGCAGCGCTATTTCCTGTTCTGAGGCTCAAGCCATGCTCCGCGCCATCTCCCACAGCCATGGCGGCGGCGACCGGCCCGCCGGTACGATCCGCCTCGACCATGCCGCCCGCCATCTGCGCCGCAAGCTCCTGACCACCGACCAGGGCGAGGAGATCATGGTCGACCTGCCGGAGCCCGTGCTCCTCGCCGATGGCGACCGGCTGGTGCTTGAGGACGGCCGCGGCGTCGCGATCGTGGCGGCGGAGGAGGAGCTTTACGAGGTGCTTGCGGGCGTCTGCCCCTTGCGCCATCTCGCCTGGCATCTCGGCAACCGCCATCTGCCCGCGCAGATCGACGAAGGCCGCATCCTGATCCGGCGCGACCACGTCATCCGCGCCATGCTGGAAGGGCTCGGCGCCTCCGTCCGCGAGGTCGTCGCCTGTTTCCAGCCGGTGCATGGCGCCTACCACCATCACCACCATGACTGAGACCGTCGCGCTCGTCCGGCTGATGACATGGCTGTCCCCGGCCTTTCCGGTCGGGGCCTTCGCCTATAGCCATGGGCTGGAGCGGGCGATCCATGACGGGCTGATTCCGGATCGCGCCAGCCTGATCGCATGGCTCGAGGCGCTGCTGGAGCGCGGCTCCGTCTGGAACGACGCGGTCCTGCTGGCCGAAGCCTGGCGCAAGGCCGGTGCCGGTGAAGGTGTCGACGATGTGGCGGAACTGGCCGCGGCGATGTCGGGTTCGCGTGAGCGCTACATGGAGACGACACTGCAAGGAGGCGCTTTCGTCGATGCGATGGCCTCCTGGAGCGGCGAGCCGCCGGATGGCGAGGCGGGGCCCGCGCCCTATCCGGTGGCTGTCGGGGCCGCCGCCGCCCGACACGGCGTCGGACTGGAGGATGCGCTCAGCGCCTATCTCCATGGCTTCGCCTCGAATCTCGTTCAGGTCTGCGTTCGCCTCGTTCCACTCGGCCAGCGCGACGGGGTGGCGGCGCTCGCCGCGCTGGAGCCGGTCGTCCTGCGTAGCGCGAGACGTGCGGCGACCTCGACGCCGGACGATCTCGGCGCCTGCTCCATCCGCGCCGATATCCTGTCGATGCAACACGAAACGCAGTATTCAAGGGTCTTTCGCTCGTGAACTCCCCCAATGGTCCGCTCCGGGTCGGCATCGGCGGCCCGGTCGGCGTCGGCAAGACGACGCTCACCGAGAAGCTCTGCAAGGCGATGCGCGGGCGCTACTCGCTCGCCGTCGTCACCAACGACATCTTCACCCGGGAGGACGAGCTGATCCTCAACCGGCTGCAGGCGCTGCCGGAAGAGCGCATCATCGGCGTCGAGACCGGAGGCTGCCCGCATACCGCGATCCGCGAGGACGCCTCGATCAACCTCGCCGCCATCGCCGAGATGCGCCGCCGCTTCCCCGATCTCGACCTGGTCTTCATCGAATCCGGCGGCGACAATCTCGCCGCGACCTTCTCGCCCGATCTCGCCGATCTCACGCTCTACGTCATCGACGTCGCCGGCGGCGAGAAGATCCCGCGCAAGGGCGGGCCGGGCATCACCCGCTCGGACCTGCTGGTCATCAACAAGATCGACCTCGCGCCCCATGTCGGGGCCGATCTCGACGTGATGCGCGCGGATACGGAAAGGCAGCGGGGAGACCGTCCCTTCGTCTTCAGCGATCTGAACCGGCTCGTCGGCCTGGAGGAGATCGTCGCGTTCATCGAGGGGAATGGCGGCCTTGGCGGTGGCGATTCAGCCCCGGCGCTCCTGCACGCTGGATGAAGACGCCGCCGTGCTTGTCAGCCACTGAGCTTAATCTCAAACGGACTCCGAGGCGGCCGAGGCGCCTTGTCGTCAGCGAAGGACGCCCGGGGGCAGCGGCGGCTCCGCGTTGAGCAGCGTGATCGTCACCCGGCGGTTCGGCGGGACGTAGGGATTGTCGGGGAAGAGCGGCTCGGTGTCGGCGCGTCCCACCACGGAAGCGAAGCGGTCGTTGGGGAGCCCGGCACCCGACAGGATCTCGCGCACGGCGAGCGCGCGCCCGGCGGTGAGGTTCCAGGAATCGACAGCCTGCACCGAGCCCGGGCGCGCGGCGGCCGTGTGGCCGGCGACAGACAGTTGGTTGGGCAACCGGCGCAGGGTGGGCGCGAGCGCCTCCAGCACGAGACGCGTGTGCTCGTAGGGCTGGACCGAGCCCTCGGGGAACATCGAGCGGCCGTATTCGTCCACGAGGGAAACGTTCAACCCCTCCTTGGTCGGCTCGATCACGATGTTGCGCGACAGCTCGGCGATTTCGGGCATGTTCTGGAGCGCCTGCCGGAGGCTGGCTACGGCGCTGTAGTTGGCCTGCACGCTGCCGGCGGCCCGGCTCGCGGCCTCGCGCTCGCTGGCGCCGCCCGAGTTGGTCGGGCGCGCCTTGTCGTCCTGCCCGGTCGTGCCCTTCGCCGCGTCGCGGGGCGGCGACGACTTGTTGCCAGACTTGTCCAGCGCACTGCCCATCAGGATGCCGCCGGCGCCACTGTTCGTCGGACTCAGGGACGCCGGCGCGAAGTATTCCGCCAAGCCGATCTTCTGCTCCTGCGTCGTCATGCTGATCAGCCACATCAGCAGAAAGAACGCCATCATCGCGGTCACGAAGTCCGCATAGGCGATTTTCCAGGCACCGCCGTGGTGCGCATGGGCGGCCTTCTTGACCTTCTTGACGATAATCGGCTGGGTGGGCTTGCTCATCGGGTCCCTGCTGGGGATTGGGTCAGATCTAGGCGGGCAGATCGGCGGTCGCCGCTTCCACTTCGCTGAAGGTCGGGCGGACGTCGCTCATCAGAGCCTTGCGGGCAAATTCCACCGCCATCACCGGCGGCTGGCCGCTGATATGGGCGAGCAGCCCAGCCTTGAGCGAAAGGTAGTATTTCGATTCCGCCTCGTAGATGCCTTTGAGCGACTGCGCCATGGGTCCGAAGAAGCCGTAGGCGACGAAGACGCCGAAGAAGGTGCCGACGAGCGCGCCGCCGATCAGATGTCCCAGCACCTCCGGCGGCTCGCTGATCGCCCCCATCGTCTTGATCACGCCGAGCACGGCGGCAACGATGCCGAGCGCCGGTGTGCCGTCCGCGAGCGACTGCATGGCCGCAACGACACGCTCCTGCTCCTGGTGGTGCGTCTCCAGTTCCTCGTCCATGAGAGCGTCTATCTCGTGGACGTTGTTGGCGCCCATCGTCAACATGCGCATATAGTCGCAGACGAACTCGACCGCATGGTGGTTCGCCGCAAAAGTCGGGAAGGCGTTGAACAGCGTCGACTCGCTCGGGTTTTCAATATGCTGCTCGACCGCGAGCATGCCCTTCTGCTTCACAAATTTGTACAATGAATACTGCATCCCCAGCAGTTCGACATAGCATTCCTGCTTGTACTTGGGGCCCTTCACGAGCGTGCCGAGCATGGCGGGCACGGCTTTGAGCACCGGCGCGGGGTTGCCGATGACGAAGGCACCGATCGCTGCACCGAGGATGATAACAAACTCGAACGGCTGCCAAAGGACCTCGAGGTGGCCACCCATCGCCGCGTAGCTGCCGAAGACGCAGACGAAGACGATGATTGTCCCGACGATCAGCCGCATGGTTTGCCACCCTCGCGCCGCAGCAGGTACAGGCCCGCGCGAAGCCACTAACGAGTCCGACGAAATGACTGATCAAGGTTAATAGCGAGTTTATGGCCAGCGGCCCGCGGGTTTGTAAGCGTCGTCCTCCGGCCACGGCTTTGAG
Source organism: Bosea sp. (in: a-proteobacteria) (assembly GCF_023953965.1). NCBI lineage: Bacteria > Pseudomonadati > Pseudomonadota > Alphaproteobacteria > Hyphomicrobiales > Alloboseaceae > Allobosea > Allobosea sp. The sequence goes on along the minus strand of NZ_JAMLIX010000001.1, from coordinate 462,781 downwards.
GCTTGGGGCTCGGATTTGTCTACGAAGCCGGGGACCGTCCGAGGATAGGTCGGCTTCGTCCAACGCACCGGGGGCGGTCCAAAGCCTTACCCGATCCCGGCGATCGATGGGCCGCTTTTCTTCCACCGTCGATGGTTGGCGCTACCTTTGCCTGATGGCGAGCGCGGCGATGACGACCCAGACGGCGAGGCGTAGCGGCATGGCACCCATGGTACGAGCTTCGTAGGCGCCACCATGCCAGGCGTGCCAGAGGAAGGCGGCGAACACCGCGGCGGTCGCTACCGCTATCGCGACCGACAGCATCCGCGCCCATCTCACCATGCGCCACAGCCCGATGCCCGCCAGCACATAGGCAAAGCCAGCAACGAGGTTAAATTTCAGGACGAAGGGCACGACAGCGCCCATCTCCACTCCACCGAACAACGCACGGCCGCCCGAGACAACCGTCAGGATACCGAAGATCACTGCAACAACGGCCGCAATCGTGATCGGGAGCGGTCTATCGGTCATGGCCCCTGCTGGTCTTCGGTCATGCCGTACCGGACATTCCATTTTCGGCGGCGAACCCGATGATGGCGGTTTCATGGTTTGCTGTCGCCGGATTTTTTGTAATAGCTCGCGCTCGCCGGGTCGGGTGTCGTCGGCCCGGGTCGCTCCCGGACCAGTTGTCGGCCGTCACGCTGTCTGTCTAACGGCGCGCGCCGGTCAGGCGCCGGCCGGAGCGGCAACCGCGCTCGGGAGCGGCGCCGCCCTGGCGTTGCTGCGCGCCTCCAGGGAGCTCAGGAACCGCCGCACGAAGAACAGCGTCACCAGAAGCAGGCCCGGATAGCCGACCCCGCCCATCACATAGGGGAGCATCGCGTTGCCTTCCTGCACGGTGTGCAGGTTGAAGGACAGCAGGCCGAGCGTGATGATGGCGCCGAACACCCACATGCCGAGCAGCCAGATGCCGGTCTCCCAGCCGCTCAGCCGGCGGCCCCAGCCGGAGGCTGCCGAAGCCGGTGCGTCATCGGCGGCCGCCGAGGGCGCACGCAGGCCGAGCGTTGCCAGGTCGTAGACGATCAGGCAGACGCCGGCGGCGAAGACGAGGCCGAACAGCGGCACCAGCACCTTGGAGAACAGCATGGCCGGGCCGATGTCGCCGCCGAACCAGTCGAGTCCGAGCGTGCGGTAGACATAGACCTGGACCGTGCCGCCGATGGCGAAGGCGAAGCCGAGCCCCAGCATGCCGGTGAAGACCAGCCAGAAGGCGAGCTTGCCCGGCCGCTGGTCGAAATTCGTGACCCCGCGCATGATCGGCACGGCGTAATAGGCCGCCGCCAGGCCGAGCATCCCGAAGGTGCCGAACAGGGCCAGATGCGCGTGGCTCGCCGTCACCCATGTCCCGTGCGACCAGACATTGGTGAGCGCGAAGGTCATGGTGAAGCCGAGGATGCCGGCGCCGACCTGCTCCAGCACGACCGAGCCCAGCAGGAAGGCGAAGGCCGGCATGTTGGGGATCGGCTTGGCGTCCTGATGCGCGTCGAGATAGATGTGCCAGAAGCAGAAGATCAGCGGCAGCGGTTCCAGCGCGCTGAACAGCGAGCCCCAGAACTGCCAGAACTCCGGCGTGCCGATCCAGAAATAATGGTGCGCATTGCCGATCAGCCCCGACAACCAGACCAGCGAGATGCCCCAGAACACGGCATAGCCGACCGTCTTCACGTCGGCCCTGAACAGGAGCACCAGCAGGAAGCCGACCAGCGCGATGTGGATCACCTCCCACACGCCCTCGACCCAGTAATGGACGACGTACCAGCGGAAATATTCCTGGAGGTCGAGCCGCTCGATGAAGAACAGGCCGAATATCCACACCAGCGTCAGCGCCACGACGCCGAGCCCGAGCCCCCAATGAATCTCGTTCCATTGCGACGGCGGCGGGAAAGTGCGCAGCACCACGTAGCAGAGGATGGCGAAGCCGACGAGGATGACGATGTCGGCGATGCGGCCGGCCTCGAGATATTCCAGCCCTTCCTGGAGCATGGGCTGGCCCATCCACCAGCCGGCGACGCCCCGCTGCGCCAGCATCTGGGTGGCGAGGTTCCAGGCCACCACCGCCAGCAGCGCGTAGAACAGGAACTTGATCAGCCATGGCGCGGCGAGTTCCCGCTTCGACAGAAGCGGCCCGACGAACAGGATCGTGCCGATGAAGCCGCACAGCACCCAGAAGATCGCCAGGTTGAGATGCTGGGTGCGGACGACGTTGAAGTTCAGCGTTCCGGCAAGCAGCGTCGGGTCGAGATGCTGGGCGGACAGCAGCAGGCCGAGCGCGGTCTGGAAGAAGAACAGCACCAGCATGACCATGAAGAAGCGCAGGGAAAGGCGCTGGGTCTGGTATTCGATCCTGAACATGGCTCACTTCCCCTCGAGGCTGCGGATATAGGCGACCACGTCGGCGATCTGATCCTTGTCGAGGATCTCGGCGAAGGACGGCATCACGCCGGCCTCGTAGCCCGCGACGACCCGGGCGTCGGGGGTCAGGATCTTCTCCGTCAGATAGGCGTCGTCGGCGACCACGCTCGATCCGTCGGCGAGCTTGACCGTGGAGCCGTAGAGGCCGCCCCAGCCCGGACCGACCAGACGCTCCCTGTCCTTGGCGTGGCAGGCCGTGCAGCCGTTCTCCTCGGCGAGCGCGGCGCCGTGCGCGGCCGCGGAGAGCGGGGCTGCGGCGGCCCGGCCGGTTCCTTCGGCCGGCACGAGCGCGGCTTGCCTCGCCGCGGCCGGCATCGGCGTCGCCGCGGGGAACGTCAGCCCGTCGACCTTGGGCACGGGCGGCCAGCCCTCGGTGTTCATCGCGGAGGTGTATTTCAGGAACGCCACCAGCTTGCGCGCCTCGTCACGACCGAAGGGCAGGTTCGGCATCTGCGTGACCTTGCCGCCGCGCCGGTCGATGCGCTCGGCCGCGGCCGGGTATTTCTCCAGATAGGCTTCGATCGTCTCGACGCCGGCTTCGCCGGCGACAGCCTTGTTCTGCAATTGCAGCTTGACCGCCCCGCTCTTCGGCCAGGCGCCCGCCGAGGGCAGGAACGCTTCGAGCCAGGCCGGGCCGACAGCGGCATAGAGCTTGGTCAGGTCCGGGCCGAGATAGGCGCCGTTGCCGACGATGGTGTGGCAGCCCATGCAGTTATAGGCCTGGAAGATGCGCTTGCCCTCGACCGCGTCGAAGCCGGCATAGGTCACCTTCGCGGGGACGACCTGCCCGCGGGAATCGACGAAGGAAGCGACCGACAGCGCAACGAAGATGAGGCCCATCAGGCCGAGGACCGCAAGCGCGCGGCGCCGCTTCAGCCCCTCCTCGCACGGTTCGCCCGGCTTGCAGCTCATGGCGCGTCCTCCGTGCCGGCTGCTTCGCCGCAGCCGCAGCCGCAGGACGGCTGCTTCTTCCGCTCCAGCGCATCATGCTCGAACAGCGTGGCGAGGCTGCCGAAGAACACATAAAAGACGTAGACGGCGAGGATGAATCCCACGACGAAATAGGCGGTCCACATCGACCGCGATTCCGCCCAATACTCGAAATCGCGCCAGTAGGGCCAGGACAGCGCGAGGCTTGCGCCGCTGGCCACGAGCGCTACACCTAGCCGGATGACGTTTTGCGCAGACATGCCCCCTCCATCGACACGAACCACCGCCGGCTCGACGCCGTCCAGACGTCGCGTCGCGCCGGTCACTCTCTTCGCGTCCCCTCCGCGGCGCCGGTTGGGCGGGCGCCGATCGAATGGGTATCTCAGATGCTAATTAGTAGGATTTTAAATTAGCATTGTAAATACCAATTAGGACGTCAGATGCGACTTGCCACCTTCACGGATTATGGCCTGCGGGTGCTGATGCGGCTTGCCGGCACGCCGGACGAGCCCTCGACCACCGCCCGTATCGCCGAGGAGTTCCAGATCCCGTATAACCACCTCACCAAGGTGGTGCAGGATCTCGCCCGCGGCGGCTTCGTCACGACCCAGCGCGGCGGCGGCGGCGGCATCCGGCTGGCGCGCCCCGCCGACACGATCACGCTGGGCGAGGTCGTTCGCCGCCTGGAAGGCCGCTACGCCATGGTGGAATGCTTCAGGGCCGATGGCGGCGCCTGCCTGCTCGATCCGCTCTGCCGGTTGAAGCCGCAACTGGCCGCCGCGCGCGAGGCTTTCATCGCCGAGCTGGACAAGACCAGCGTCGCCGATTGCGCCTATGCCGGGCCGGCACCGGGTGCGCCGTCATGCGCGCCCGCCCATGCCGGGGGGCGGGATCGCTGATCCGCTCGCGCTTGCGGAGCGTTCGCGCGCGGCTTCACCCCCCGCTCTTGCGGCCGGGCGTCCGGTAGGTTCCCGGAACGGTGCGGAACGCGACGTTGATCCGGTTCCATCCGTTGATGGCGATGATCGCCATGGTGAGCTCGACCAGCTCCGGTTCGCTGAACTGCGCCCGTGCCGCCGCGAAGACCTCGTCCGAGACGCCGGTCTCCGCCAGCCGGGTCACGGCCTCCGTCCAGGCGAGAGCGGCCTGCTCGCGCTCGGTGTAGAACGGGCATTCGCGCCAGGCGGCGAGAAGATAAAGCCGTTGCTCGGTCTCTCCGTTGGCGCGGGCGTCCTTGGTGTGCATGTCCATGCACCAGGCGCAGCCGTTCAACTGCGAGGCCCGGTATTTGACCAGTTCGAGCAGGCTGTGCTCCAGCTCGCAGGCATTGACATGGGCTTGAAGCCCCAGCAATGCCCGCATCGCTTCGGGCGCAGACTTGTGCGGGTCGATACGTCCGGTCATGACGGTCATCCTTTCAACCAAAATCGTTTCCGGGCCACGGGATGGGCGAAGCTGCGGCGAGCGGCTTGCCTGGCGCGATTGCGCGGATAAGCTGACCATCATCGTCTCATGCAAGAAGGACAAGGTCATGGCTGAAGCTTGGCTTGCCTCACTCAGGACGGCGACCCCGCAGGAAGGGTTCGAGCTCGCCACCAAACTTGCGCGCGTGGGCGTCAAGATGACCCAGCCTTCGGCGGAGATCCGTGACAAGCTGCGTGCTGCCTACGATCAGGACAGTGCGCAACTGATCGCCTCCTCGCAAGTGATCGCCATCCATTTCCAGACGGTGGCGGCCGCCAATAATTACTGGCGCGACTGATCTGCGCCGCTCCGGTCCTCGTCAAACCGGCTGCGGCGCCGATGTGAGCTTCGTCAAGATAAAGGCAGGATCTGGCGGCGAATTCCGGTCAAACGCACCGGGCCCTCATCAGTGACATGGATGGTCTCGCTGAAGGCCAGACCTTTGGCCGACGTGTACATATGAAAGACCATCCCGGCTTCCAGTTTCCATTGCTCGCGCGGTTTGAAGACGCGCGTAAAATCACTTGATCGAATAGCTGTAGATCCATAGAATCCTAGAGTATACCCTGTAATATTGCTGTAACTATCTCGTAATTTATTCTTGAGTACGCCTTGCCGAAGCACGGCGTCGACATCGTGTGCCGTCGCGCCAACCCTCATTGCGGAGAACTGCTGATCCTGCAGGTGGACGAGGATCTCGGCATTCTCCCTCTGCTCCGCCGATATCGATCCGATCGCGACCGGGCGCATCAAGCGGGCGCTGTAGCCCCGGACCCGCGGCGTGAGCTCCAGATGCAGGATGTCTCCCGGCGCCAATGGCGTGCTGCTCATCCCGGCATGAAGGAACCCCCAGCCCTTGCCTGCCGTGATCGGACCGGTGTGTGGCTGGCTCGCCCCGAGCTCCAGAAACCGTCGCGCGGCATAGGCCGCCACGTCTCTGGTGCTGAGCCCCGCGCGGGCTCGCTCGGCTATCTCCAGGGCGACCCTGTCCGCAATGGCAGCGGCAGCCTTCAGCAGCGCGATTTCGCGGGGGCTCTTGATGAGCCGATTTTCCCACAGCAGCGGACCAAGGTCATGAAGCTCGGCCGGAGCGAGCGCTGCCTGGAGCCGATGGAACGTGGCCACAGTCAAGGCATGGCTGCCGAAATCCAGTCCGATTCGGCGCGAACCCGTCTCCAGCCGCCTCACCACCTCGGCGATCCGGTCCACGGGATCTTCATCGTCCTGATAGCCGATCGCGTCGACAACCCATGATGCGGCGTGAAACGGGTCCAGGTCCAGGGCGCGGAGAACCATGACGGGATCCCCATGCGCCGGGACGATGCAGGCCCTGTAGTAACTTACAGTCCTCTCGTAATTGGTGATATAAGACAGGATTTCCTGATCATCGATAATGGCTGCAGCCAGGTTCCTTTGGCGAAGCTGAGATTGAAGCCGGGACAGCCTGTCGTGGAATTCATGCAGCGGAACCGGCTCGATTTCAACCGCATGATGTCCATCTGAAGATGATGAAGGCAGTTTACTGTCCATGATCCCACCAGAGTTGGAAACTGGACCTAAAGCGTAGATCGTTTTCCGGAGCGCTCAAGCCGAAATTTCCAAGCCACGGCCCCGCTGCGGCGATCTGGATGATGCGGCGATGATTTGCTTCAGTGTCGTCACGAAGGCGCGAGCGAATGGTGACGCCGTGTCGGGCTGATAGGCGATCGTCAGTTCGACCATCGCCGGAATCTCCGGGATGGGCCGGCAAGCGATCGCCGGCGGCGCGATATGCTGGACCCAGCTCGGAACGATCGCGATCCCCACATGCGCCGCGACCAGGCACAGCATCACCGCAGTCGTATCGGAATCGGCGACGAAGCGCGGCTCGAATCCGGCGCGGCGGCAATAGGGAGCGACAAATTGCGGGAAGATGTCGCCGGCCGCCGACTGATAGTGAATGAAGGGCTCGTCGGCCAATTCGGCCAGCGTGATGACCGGCTTTCGCAGGGCCGGATGATCCGCGGGCGCAGCCAGGGCGAAGTCCTCTCGCACGGCGGTTTCGAAATGCAGCTCGGTATCCGAGCCGGAGGGTCGCAGGATGCCGATGTCGATGCGCCCCTCCTTGAGGGCCTGGATCTGCTCCGGCGATCCCAAGTGAGATAAAACTACCTCGATATCCGGGTTCTGTGCGCGAAATAAGCGTATCGCTTCAGGAAAACCCAAATAGAGAGCCGATTGTATCAGGCCGATCGACAGGCGCCCCCGCGCCCCCGAGGCCGCGAGCCTAGCCATCTTGACGGCTTCATCCATCTGGCTGAGCGCGAGACGGGTGCGGTCCAGGAACTGCTGTCCGGCCTCCGTCAGATTTACCTGCCGGGTCGTCCGTTCGACGAGCCGGGCCCCGACCGTTTCCTCCAGCCTTCGGATGAGGACGCTGAACGCCGGCTGGGTGGTGCCCAGTCGCCTTGCCGCCTTGGTGAAGTGCAATTCCTCCGCCAGGGCCACGAACGCTTGCATGCTGTGGACGTCAAGCATTTCATTCATTCCTGGAATCGTATTAAAGCATTCTAATAATAGTATTGGACTTATGAAACGCAAGCGTTTATTTGTTTGCCCAATGAAACAAGGGGGATTGCCATGAACTATAAGCTTCAGCGTTATGCTTGCTTGGCAGCACTCAGCATTCCCGTGTTGCTCGGCGGCTGGGCCGCGGTGGCGCAGCCCAAGCCGAATGAGGAGCTGGTCATCGTCACCTGGGGCGGAAGCCTCGGCGATCAGTTGCGCGAGGTGCTCTTTCGCCCGTTCACCGCCCAGACCGGCATCCGGATCCGCGAGGATACGGGTCCCCAGATCGAGCGGTCCCGCGCCGAGGTGCAGAGCGGCAAGCCGTCCTACGATACGACGGCGACGAACCTCGCCTTCTTCCTGATCGGGGAAGCGCAGAATCTTTGGGAGCCGATCGATTATACCAAGTTCGATCCGCGCGACCTCGAGGCGTTGCCTGCGGACGTCCGGCTGCCGAACGGCATTGGAGCCTATGTCTACGCGCACGGCATGAGCTTCAGCGCGAAGGCCTTTCCGGAGGGGAAGCCGCAGCCCAATAGCTGGGCCGATTTCTGGGACGTGGCGAAGTTCCCCGGTAAGCGCACGCTGGCCGATTGCGGATCGGCGACGCGGCCGGTGCCGGAGGCCGCGTTGCTGGCCGACGGCGTGCCCATGGACAAGCTCTATCCCATCGATATTCCGCGCGCCGCCAAGAAACTGAAGGAGCTCGCCCCGCACGTCGTCTGGTGGAAGAATCCCAATCAGCCGGGGCAGTTCCTGGCCACCGGCGAGGTCACGATGGCGATGGCTCCGACGAACCGGATCCAGGCTCTCATCGATCAAAACGTGCCGCTCAAGATCGTCTGGAACCAGAGCCAGTGGACCTTCGACATCTGGTACATCCTGAGGGGGGCTCGCAATTCCGCCGCGGCGTCCCGCTTCTTCGCCTTCGCGTCGCAGCCGGAGCAGCAGGCGAAGTTCGCGGCCGTTTCCGCCATGGCCCCGACGAACCCCCGGGCCATCGACCTGATCAAGCCGGAGGTCGCCAGGACCCTTCCGACCTCGCCTGAAAACTTCAAGGTCATGTACAAGAAGAACGAGGCCTGGTGGGAAGCCAACCGCGAGAAGTGGACCGAGGCTTGCCTGGCGGCGCTCACGCCCTGAATCGAGGTCGGGAATGCGCCGGTCCGGACGCGATTTGCAATCGGCGGCGATGCTGCCGATTGTCCCGATCCTCGTCTTTCTCGCCTTCTTCTATGTGTTTCCTCTTCTGTCGGTGCTCAAGCTCAGCGTGACCGAGCCCGCCATCGGCCTTGACCATTACGAGCGATTGGCGACGACCCCGATCTATCTGAAGGTCTTGTCGAACACCTTTCAGATCGCATTTATCGTCGCTGTTCTCGCGGTCGTATTGGGCTATTTCATAGCTTATCTGATCGCGAATATCGGGCAGAGATGGTCAACCCTGCTCCTGATCTGCGTCCTGGTGCCGTTTTTCACCGGCGTGATCGTCCGTAACTATGCCTGGATCTTCATGCTCGGCAGCAATGGTGTCGTGAACGGAACCCTGAGGTGGCTGGGGATCACCAGCGAGCCCATTCAGCTGATCTTCAACCGGCTCGGTGTGATCGTGGCGATGGTCCATGTCCTGCTGCCCTATACCGTGCTCGTGCTTCTCAGCGTCATGCGCGGCATCGACAAGCGGCTGCTCACGGCCGCGGCCAGCTTGTCGGCGGGCCCATTCACCGCCTTCCGCAGGGTCTTCCTTCCGCTGACGTCGGCGGGGGCCGGCGGTGCGTTCGTTCTGGTCTTCGTGCTGGCCCTGGCCTTCTTCGTCACGCCGGCCATGGTCGGCGGCCCTGCCGAAACGATGCTGGCGAACCTCATCGCCCAGCAGACGGGCTTGCTGAACTGGGGCTTTGCGGCCGCGCTGTCGACCTGCCTTCTCGTGGCGAGCCTGCTTCTCATCTGGTTGATGCAGCGGCTCTTCGGCGGGCTCGGCCTGGTCGATCGCTCGTTCTCGGCGGCGGCGCCGGCACGCAAGCGTGTCCGGGAAGGCGCGATCATGCGCCGGATCGACCGGATCCTGGACCCCGTCTGGCCGGCGCTGCCTCATGCGATCGGCGGCCTCGGGCTTATCTATCTCGCCTTGCCCATTCTCATCACCTTGCCGCTGTCCGTGAACGACGCCCCCTATCTGTCCTTTCCACCCCAGGGCTTCACCTGGCGCTGGTACGACAAGTTCTTCTCGGATCCGGACTGGATCGAGGCGACGGTCAACAGCCTCAAGGTCGCGGCCCTGGCGACCGCGATCACGATGGCCCTGGCCGTGCCGGCCTCCATCGCCATTGCGCGCTCCTCCTCCTCCTTCGTGGCGCGCTTCGCCTATGCGCTCATCCTCTCGCCGCTCATCCTTCCCGGGATCATCATCGCGATCGCGGTTTTCGCCCTGCTGACCACGCTGGGCCTGACCGGGACGATCACCGGCGTCGCCCTGGGCCACGTCATCGGCTGCCTGCCGCTGGCGACCGTCGTCCTGGTCGCGGCGCTGCGCAGCTTCGACCGCAATCTTGAGCGGGCTTCGCTCAGCCTCGGCGCCGGTCCGGTGCGCACCGTCAGGCTCGTCGTCCTGCCGGTCGTGGGCACGGCGGCGTTCTCCGCGACGTTCTTCGCTTTCCTGCACTCGTTCGACGAGCTCTTGGTCTCGCTGTTCGTCAGCGGCGTGTACGCGCGGACGCTGCCGAAGAAAATGTGGGAGAGCCTGGAGGAAATCGATCCGATCATCGCTGCCGTCTCGACTCTCCTGATCCTGGTCAGCGTCGCTGCGGTCCTGATTTACGGGTTCCTCGGGCAGCGCAAGCCGCGGCGGGCGGGGGCTGCCCGATGACCCGAGCGCCCATTCTCGGCCTTCGCTCGGTCACGCGCCGGTTCGGCCCCGTGACGGCCGTCGATTCCGTCGACCTCGATGTTGAGCGCGGTGAATTCCTGACCCTGCTGGGGCCGAGCGGCTCGGGCAAGAGTACGCTGCTCATGATGATCGCCGGCTTCGAGCGGACGGATTCCGGCGAGATCCATCTCGACGGCGTCGCCCAGCGGGACATCCCCGCCTACAAGCGTGGCATCGGCGTCGTCTTCCAGAGCTACGCCGTGTTTCCCCATCTCAGCGTGTTCGAGAACGTCGCCTTCCCTTTGCGGAACCGGGGTTGGACGGAGGCCGACATCCGCGGCCGCGTGGAGGAGCTTCTGGAACTGGTCCGCCTCGACGGCATGGGCTCGCGCTGGCCGAACCAATTGTCGGGCGGTCAGCAGCAACGTGTCGCGCTGGCGCGCGCGCTCTCCTTCAACCCGCCGCTGCTGCTGCTGGACGAGCCCCTGGGCGCGCTGGACAAGCGGCTGCGCGATCACATGCTGGCGGAGTTCCGTCGCATCCATCGCGCGCTGGGGACGACGATGCTCTTCGTCACGCATGATCAGGACGAAGCCCTCGCGATGTCCGACCGGATCGCGGTGATGGACCGCGGCCGCATCGTCCAGCTCGGCCGGCCGCGGGCGATCTATGAGCGCCCCGCCAACAACTTCGCGGCGGGTTTCGTCGGCGATGCGAACCTGCTCTCGGGAATCACCATGCCGGATGGCATCGTGCGCCTCGAAGGGGGGTGGGACGTCCGCTGCGGGCATGAGGTTGCCGAAGGACAACCCGTCAACCTGCTGGTGCGGCCGGAGCACCTGCTGCCGGGCGCGCCGGCCAATCCGATCCAGGCCGAGGTCGAAGAGCGCCTCTATCTCGGACACACGACCAGATACGTGCTTCGCGCGGTGAATGGCCTTCTCCTGCAGATGCGGGTGACCAATCGCTTCGATACCCCCGATCTCGAGATCGGCGCAAAAATCTCGGTCGGGTTCGAACCCGGATGCGCCTGCCTGCTGACAAAGTGAGATCAATCATGGCTCTTCTTTTCAAAGGTCTTCCCGACAACATCGACGTCTGGCGCCGCGAGCTCACGGCGCTGATCCCCGATCTGGACATGCGCGTCTGGCCCGATGTCGGCGACCCGGCGGAGATCGATGTCGCGTTCATGTTCAGGCCCCCGCATGGCGAGTTCCTCAAATATCCCAATCTGCGCGCCATCCTGAATCTGGGCGTCGGGGTCGATCCCCTGTTGACCGATCCGGACCTGCCGCGTCACCTGCCGATCGCCAGGATCGTCGATCCGAGCCTGACCAGCGAGATGGCGAGCTATCTGGTTCATTCCGTTCTCCACTACCACCGGCGTTTCGATCACTTCAGGGAGCTGCAGCAGCAGAAGCGCTGGGAATACGAGCGGCCGCGCGGCAATGCCTCCTGCCGTGTCGGCATCATGGGGCTCGGCGTTCTCGGGGGCGGGGCCGCCGCGACATTGCGGGATCTGGGCTTCACCGTCGCCGGCTGGAGCAAGTCTCCCAAGACGATCGAGGCTGTCCAGTCCTTCCACGGTCGGGACGGGCTCGACGCCTTTCTCAGCCGGACGGACGTTCTGTGCTGCATTCTCCCGTCCACCCCCGAAACCAAGGGTTTGCTGAACGCCGCGCTGTTCTCGCGCCTGCCGAAAGGCGCCAGGTTCATCAACATCGCCCGCGGCGCGCTGGTGGTCGAGGCCGACCTGCTGGCGGCCCTGGACAGCGGGCATTTGGCCGGTGCCACGCTGGACGTGTTCGCGACCGAGCCGCTGCCTGTCGAAAGCCGGTTCTGGGACCATCCGAAGGTGATCGTGACGCCGCATGTCGCCGGCAGCACCACGCCTGCGACCTCCGCCCCGATCGTGGCGGAAAACATCCTGCGCGCGCGCGCCGGAAAACCGCTGATCAACCAGATCGACGTCGACGCCGGATACTGATCTTCCGGCTGCCGGAGATCCTGCTTCGCCTCGATCCCTTCCAGGAGAGGGTGCCTCCATGAATGCGCGCGATCTGATCCACTGCGTCGACGAGGCGGCCTGCCTGGCGCTGCTTTGCGACTGGGTCAGGCACAAGAGCTACACGGAGACCGATGGGGAGAAAGCGCTCGTCCATCATGTCGTGAAGCAGATGTCCGCCATGGGCATCGCGGCCGAAGCGCAGCCTTTCGACGAGGGGCGTCGCGCCAATGCGATCGGGCGCTGGCAGGGGATCGGGGGCGGAAAAAGCCTCCTGTTCAACGGCCACCTCGACACCAACCCCGCGACCGAGGGCTGGACCGTCGACCCGTGGGGCGGCCTCGTCGATGATCGCTTCATCTACGGTATCGGCGTGTCCAACATGAAAGCCGGCGATGCCGCCTCCTATTGCGCGGTGAAGACGCTGCGCGATGCCGGCGTCAGGCTGAAGGGCGACGTCATCCTCACCTATGTGGTCGGCGAGCTGCAGGGAGGTGTCGGCACGGTCGCCGCCATACGCAACGGTGTCCGGGCCGACTATTTCGTCAACAGCGAGCCGACCGACCTGCAGGCGGTGACGATGCATGCCTGCTCGTTCATGTATGAGATCGAGCTTTTTGGCGACACGCGCCACCTTTCGAAGCGCGAGGAGGCCGTTGACGCGGTCATGGCCGCGTGCGACCTCGTCCCCCGGCTGAACGCGATGACCTTCTCGGGCGCGCCCTCGGCCGAGCATGAATCGATCAACAGGATGCATGTTGGCATCATCCATGCGGCCCTGGGCAAGGAGCTGCACGAATGGCGGCCGCCGCAGGTCGCCGACTATTGCAGGATCAAGGGTTCCGGCCGCTTCGCGCCGGGGCAAACGCAAGAAGGCGCTGCCTCCGACGTGAAGCGGGAACTCGCCGCCCTGGAGCGGCGCTTCCCCGGTCTCAGGACGAGCTTCCGGATCACGAAGAGGGAAGGGCACCAGTCGATGCCGGCCTTCGAGGTCGCCAAGGATGCGCGGATCATTCGGGCCATCAACGCGGCCTATGAGTCCGTCCGGGGCTGCGAGCAGCCCACCGGGGCGATCAAACCACCGGGCTTCTTCGGCACCGATGCCGGCCATCTCTACGCCGAGGCGGGGATGGAGGGCGTCGTTTGTGGCCCCGGCGGCAAGTACAACACCATGCCGGATGAACGCGTGGAGATCAGCGAGTTCCTCGACATGATCCGCATTTACATGCTCACCATCATCGATATCTGCGAACTCGCCTGACGCTGTTCAATTCTCGCGGCGCGCAAAGCAACGATCCGCGGCCAATCTGCTAGAGCATTTTCGAGCGAAGTGGGCACCGGTTCGCGTGAAGAAAATGCGACAAGACAAGGAGCTGGAGCATTTCTGCGATTCGGAGAAACGCGGAAATGCTCTAGGAAACGACATGAATCGGACGACATCGAAGATGTATAGCTATTTCAAGCATCGGCGCGATGCGCGTTACCGGCTCGTCATCTCCAGTGAAGCTCCGTTTCCGCCCGAGCTTGAGGCATATGACTGGGTCTTCCTGGAGGAGCGGCCGCCCGCGGGCGTTCACATCGAGGTGATGAACGACATCGCGCAGAATGGTTTTGGCTTCTTCGAGAGGGGTATCCGGCTTCAGGATATCCCAGCCGCCTGAATGGTCGAAAGGATCAGGTCATGGCTGAGTTTTATTGCGACTACGTCCATCGGCGCCTGCCGAACTACCGGATGGTCATGCCGAAGGATGTTCCCATTGCGGCCGGTGGCAACATCGATGATTGGGATCTGCTGCGGGTGAGGGCAGCCAATCAGCTGAATCCCACCGGGCGCGGCTATGTCGATACGGCAGGCTATACCATCATCAGGGTTCACGTGCCGCTGGAAGAGATCCGGAAGCTTTGATCTCGGCCGTCCCCGAGGCGCAGGGATCTCTCAGCCGTGGAGCAGGCGGCGGCCGAGCTGCGCCGACGCGGGCGCCGCAAGCCTGGCGGCCGGCCTGAAGGCGGATCAGGTGTAGCGGATGAAGGGACTCGAGGCCGAGAACGCCCGGCTGTGCCGTGCAGTCGCGGACCTGACGCTCGACAAGTCGATCCTGAAGGAGGCGGTTTGGGGAAACTGGTAAGCCAACGATCTCGAAGGGATACGCAGCTTCATTAACCGGACAGGTCGAGCTCTACCGCCGCTGCGAGCCCACGACCGCCCGCAGGTAACCACGATCTTTCGGAGCCGCTTGGAAATAGGGCTGAACCATCTGAGCCCCAAAAAGCAAAAAGCGCCGGGAAACCCGACGCTTGCATGCTTCTCAAGCCTTGAGATTGTCTGGAGCGGGCGAAGGGATTCGAACCCTCGACCCCAACCTTGGCAAGGTTGTGCTCTACCCCTGAGCTACACCCGCATCCGAGACAGCCGCGCCTTGATGACGGCGCGGCCGGGTTTTGCCTCAAAGCGCCGTGAAGCGCAAGCTCCCCGGCGAAAGTTTTTTCGCCCCCTCCGCGTGAGGCGCAATAACCCTCGCTGCAGGGGATCATTGGCACCCGGGCCCGCAACACCCCGCGGCGCCTGAAACGGCCGAAGCCGCCATGGGGTGGTCCCCGGTGCTGTGGCGGCATGCCGCCTCGGCCGTCCGCTGCCGTCACGGCGTCTTTCTGCTCGCGTAGCGCGCCTTCGTCTCCTCGTTCATGGGATATAGCCCCGGCAGCGGCACGCCGCGGTCGATCTCGTTCATGATCCAGGCCTCCATGCGCTCCTGCTCGGGCGCCTCCGCGAGGACCTGCTCGAGATAGGTCGCAGGGATCAGGACCGCGCCGTCCTGGTCGCAAACCACGACGTCGTTCGGGAAGACGGCGACGCCGCCGCAGCCGATCGGTTCCTGCCAGGCGACGAAGGTCAGCCCCGCCACCGAAGGCGGCGCCGAGATGCCGTTGCACCAGACGTCGAGGCCGCTGTCGAGCACGCCGGCGACGTCGCGCACGACGCCGTCCGTCACCAGCGCGGCGACGTTGCGCTTGGCCATGCGGGCGCAGAGGATGTCGCCGAAGATGCCGGCGTCGGTGACGCCCATCGCGTCGACCACGGCGACACAGCCCTCCGGCATCGCCTCGATGGCGGCCCTGGTCGAGATCGGCGAGGCCCAGGACGCCGGCGTCGCCAGATCCTCGCGCGCCGGGACGAAGCGCAGCGTGAAGGCCGGGCCGACGATGCGCGGCTGGCCGGGCTTGAGCGGCCTGGTGCCGCGCATCCAGACGTTGCGCAGGCCCTTCTTGAGCAGGACCGTGGTGAGGGTGGCGGTCGAGACCGCCTGCAAGGTCTGGATAGCTGCTTGGTCGAGAGCCATGATCGTCCTCAGATGCTGGCAATGAGGCCGCCGTCCACGCGGACGATCGAGCCGGTGACGTAGGATGCCTTCGCGCTGGCCAGGAACGCGACGACATCGGCGTATTCCTGCGGGTCGCCATAGCGGCCGGCGGGGATCGTGCCGGTGCTCTCGGCCGAGACGTCGGCGGCGCTGCGGCCCTCGCGCTTGGCCTTCTGCTCGTCGAGGAAGGTGATGCGCCGCGTCGCGATGCGGCCGGGCACGACGACATTGCAGGTCACGCCGTCGCGGGCGACCTCGCGCGCCAGCGTCTTCGACCAGCCGAGAAGGCTCGCCCGCAGCGCGTTGGAGACGCCGAGATTGGGGATCGGCGCCACGGCGCCGGAGGAAGCCGATGTGACGATCCGGCCCCAGCGGCGGGCGCGCATGCCGGGCAGGACGCGATCGGTGATCGCGATGACCGAGAGCACCATGGCGCGGAAGCTGCCCTCCCACAGCGCCGGGTCCTGGCCGGCCGCCGGCGTCGGCGGCGGGCCGCCGGTGTTGTTGACGAGGATGTCGACGCCGCCATGCCGCGCCTCGATGCCGGCGATATGGGCCTCGATCGAAGCGAGATCGGCGAGGTCCCAGGCAAGCGCCTCGGCCTTGCCGCCGGCGGCCGTGATCGCCGCCGCGGCCTCCTCGGCCGCCGCGAGGTTGATGTCGGCGGCGACGATGCGCGCGCCCTCCTGCGCCAGGCTGCGGGCGATCGCGCCGCCCAGCCCCCCGCCCGCGCCGAAAACCAGCGCCGTCTTGCCGTCTATTCCGAAGTCCATCGCTTTGGTCCCATGAGAGTGCCGTGTCTTGCGGGGAGATCTCCCCGTCAGAGCGGCGTATTGAATTCCTTGATCAGCCCGTCCTTCGGCCAGAGCCCGGTGCCGGGCCTGGTCGAGACATGGAGGAAGCCGTCGACGGGTTGCGGCACCTCCTCGAAGATGGCGTTGTAGGCCATCCATTTGTGGAAATGATACTCGACCAGCGTGCCGTTCATCAGGCCCGCCTGCAGCGCCACGTTGTGCGGGCCGGCGCCGTTGCCATGGCTGATCGGCTTGTTGAAGGCCTTGGCCATGCCGGCGATGCGGATGCCGGCGGTATAGCCGCCATCGTTGTTGACGTTGGGCTGGACGATATCGACCGCGCCGGCGATGAGCTGGTCGCGGATCGAGTATTTGGCGTTCTCGGCGATCGCCATCGGGATGCTGGTCTTGGCCTTGAGCTCGAGCATCAGCCGCGGGTCGTTGTCGAGCAGCGGCTCTTCGAAGAAGGCGATGTCGAGCTCGCGGCACATCTCGCAGAGGCGGATCGCCTGGACCGCGGTCATGCGGGCATTGCCGTCCATGGCGATCTTGACGTGCGGCCCGACGGCGTCGCGCATCGCCTTCATGCGGATATAGTCGTCGTCCGGGTCCGGCACGGTCTGGCGGCCGACCGTGTTCTTCAGATGGTTGTTGCCGAGCGCGACGAGATGCTTCGACTCGGCCGCCAGTTCCTCGACGCTGTAGACCGGCGCCCCGCCATAGGCGGCGCCATGGGTGATGTAGACCGGGATCTTGTCGAAGGCGCCGCCGAGCAGTTGGTGCACCGAGAGCCCGCAGGCCTTGCCCTTGATGTCCCACAGCGCGATGTCGATCATCGCCAGGCCGCTGACCAGGGAGCGGCCGAGATCGCGATGGGCGAAGATGAACTGCTTCCAGAGCTTGTAGGCGATGCGCTCGATCAGGATCGGATCCTCGCCGATGAGCACCGGCTGGACGTAGCGGTTGATGAAGTTGACGATGATCGGATGGGCATAGCCGCCCATCGCCCAGCCGACGAGCCCGTCGTCGGTCTCGATCTCGACCATGATCGCCTGCTCGACATTCGGCAGCTTGCGGAAGGGCGGCGGCGTGATCGGGATGTTGGTGAGGTGATAGGCCTGGACGCGTGCGATCTTCATGGGCGTGGCTTCCCGTCGTGATGGGCTAGAGCATCGAACCGGAAAGTGGAATCCGCTTTTCGGAACAATCCGATGCTGAAACAAAAGCCTGGATCGCCGCTTTGCGTCCGGCGGGACGCGCGGCGATCCGGGATCAGGTGCTGGCCGCGATGCCGCAACATCAGCCGTTCCAGGCCAGGTGGCCGAAGAAGTCGCGCGTGCGCTGCTCGCGCGGCTGCTCGAAGACCTCGGCGGGCACGCCCTCCTCGACGACGCGGCCCTTGTCGAAGACGACCACCCAGTTGCCGACGCGGCGCGCGAAGGTCATCTCATGGGTGACGACGATCATCGTCATGCCCTCTTCGGCGAGGTGCTTCATGACGTTGAGAACCTCGCCGACGGTCTCGGGGTCGAGCGCCGAGGTCGGCTCGTCGAAGAGCATGACCTCCGGCTCCATCGCCAGCGCCCGGGCGATGGCGACGCGCTGCTGCTGGCCGCCCGAGAGCTCGCTGGGATGGCTCGCCGCCTTGTCGCCGAGGCCGACCTTGACGAGCAGGGCCTGCGCCTTGTCCTCGGCCGCGGCCTTGTCGGTGCCGAGCACGGTGCGCGGGCCGATGGCGACGTTCTCGAGCGCGGTCTTGTGCGGGAAAAGCTCGAAATTCTGGAAGACCATGCCCATGCGCCGGCGCACCGGGGCGGCCAGCGCGGGTGTCGGCAGGGTCTGGCTCTCGAAGACGATGCGCCCGCCCTCGATCGCCTCCAGCGCGTTGGTGCAGCGCAGCAACGTCGACTTGCCGGAGCCGGAGGGGCCGATCAGGCAGACGACCTCGCCCTTGTGGACCCGCGCCGAGACGCCGTTCAGCGCGACGAAGTCGCCATAGCGCTTGATCACCTCCTCGTAGACGATGACCGGCGGCCGGTCGGCGCCGACGCGGGCCGCGTTGACGGGATCGGTCATTCCTTCACTCCGTAGCGCTTCTGCAGCCAGTCGACGAGCTTCGCCTGGGGAAAGCCCAGCGCCCAGTAGATCACGGCGAGCGCCGTCAGCACCTCGAGGATCCGGTAGGTCTGCGAGCGGATCTGCATGGCGTTGTAGGCGAGGTCGCCGACCGCGATGACCGAGACCAGCGAGGTGTTCTTGAACAGCGAGACCCAGTTGTTGGCGATCGCCGGCACGACGCGCGAGACGGCCTGGGGCAGGACGATCTTCAGGAAGGTCTGGCTGCGGGTCATGCCGAGCGCCAGACCCGCATTCCATTGCCCCTGCCGGATCGAGCTCACGCCGGCGCGGAAGGCCTCGGCGTTGTAGGCGGTGACGGAGAGCGCCAGGGCCAGAAGCCCGGTGGTGAAGGGCGGAATGTCGATCGACGCGATGATCGGCAGGACATAGAAGGTCCAGTAGACCAAAAGGATCGCCGGCACGTTGCGGAAGAACTCGACATAGGCCGTGCCCAGGAAGGCGACCGGCGCGATCGGCGAGCGCCTGAGCAGCATGATAAGCACGCCGCCGGGCAGCGCGATCGCCATGGTCAGGACCGAGAGCAGGATGGTGGTGCCGACGCCGCTGAGGAAGGCGCCGCGATATTGCCAGATGACGCTCCAGTCGTAGGTCATGACCGCCCCAGATGCGCAAGGCGGCGGTAGATCCGGTCGACGCCGCGGGCCACGGGGAACATCAGCAGGAAGTAGACGACGAGCGCCACCGTGTAGACCTCGAGCGGGCGCAGGGATTGCGAGGAGACCACCTCCGAGGAGCGCATGAACTCGGGGACGGCGATCACGGCCGAGACGGCGGTCTCCTTGATCGTCATGGTCACGATGGTCGCGTAGGGCGGCAGCATGCGGATCGCCGCCTGGGGCATGACGACCTGGCGGATCGCCTGGCCGGTCGTCATGCCGAGCGCGAGCGCCGCCCGCATCTGGCCGGTGCGCACCGACTCGATGCCACCGCGCACGATCTCCGAGACATAGGAGCCGACATGGAAGGTCAGCGCCACGAAGGCGGCGATCAGCGGCGGCAGGGTGACGCCGAAGGCCAGCGGAAAGGCGAAGAAGGTCCAGATCAGCACGACGAGGACGGGCAGCGCCCGCATCGAGTCGACATAGAAGGTCAGGATGATCTTGAGCCAGCCCGGCCCGTAGACCCGGCCGGCGCCGACGAGGACGCCGAGCACGGTTGCGGCGACGATGACCGACGCCGACAGTCCGAGTGTCACCGTGAGGCCGAGAGCCAGGAAGCGCCAACTCTCGACAAGCGGCGAGAAATCGAAATCGAGCACTGGACCCTCGCCCCGATCGGACGGCTACCGGAAGCCTCCCGGGCCGCCGCTCACATCTTCTCGTTGATGACGCGCAGCTCTTCCGCCCTCAGCTTCTGGGACATGCCGTCGGCGACCTTGCGCATCCAGTCGCGGAAGACCGCCTCGTTCTTGTTGAGCGCCAGGCCGACGGGCTGCGACTTCTCCGTGCTGTCCTGGCAGTTGTTCTCCTTGGGCAGGACGGAAAGGCCCTTGACCTTCCGGCTGAGCGCGACCCAGGCGAAGGTGTTCACCGGGGCGGCGTCGGCCCGGCGCGCCACGATCTCGTCGACCGGCACGACGTTCGAGGTGATCTGCCCGCGCAGCTTGGCCTTGGCGAAGCGCTCCTTGACCCAGGCCTCCTGGGCGGCGCCGACGAGATAGGCGATGGTCATGCTCGGATCGTTCAGGTCGTCGATCGTCTTGGCGTTGGCGAAGCGCTCGTTCGCGGCAAGCCCGAACATGCACAGGCTCTGGCGCGTGTAGAGCACGAAATCGACCACCGCGAGGCGCTCCGGCGTCTCGGCGACGGGAGCGAGCGTGATATCGACCTGGTTGGTCGGCAGCACCGGGATCTTGGTGTCGTTGCTGACCGCGACCTCCTGGATCTTGACGCCGAGCAGCCGGGCATATTCGTTGGCCAGCATCCAGGCCGGGCCTTCCCAGCGCTGGCCGCCGCCGGTCGTGTTCTCGAACAGCCAGGGCGGGTTCGCCAGCATGCCGACGCGCAGCACGCCCGATTTGCGGATGGCGTCGACGCGCGGGCTCTCGCCCGGCTTCGGCGCCTCCTGCGCCAGCGCGGCCGAGGCGAGGCCGGCGACCGCAAGCGAGATCAACAGCTTGGACCATGTCTTGAAACGCATCGAAAGCCTCCCCTGAAGAGCCTGGGCGGGGCTCGTCGTCCCCACCTCCTTGTCATGTCGAGGGGGAGTATGCTGAGCCGGAAATCGATCGGTCAACCTATGCTGGCCTACCTTCTGAACATCATAAAAAGTGATGTCCCGTGCTACGTGTCCTCCGCTAGGTTTGCCGATGCGCGCGCCCCGATCCGGGGCTTTTCCGCCGCAAGGAGGCTCCGGCATGTTCCGCTCCATCCTGCTCACCGGTGCCGCGGGCGCGCTCGGCCGCCGGCTGCGCCCCCTCCTGCGCCAAAACTTCGCCGAGCTGCGCCTCTCCGACGTCGCCCCGGTCGAGGCGGCGCAGGAGAACGAGGAGATCGTGCCCTGCGACCTGCGCGACCCGGACGGCGTCGAGCGGCTCGTCGCCGGCATGGATGCGGTCGTCCATTTCGGCGGCTCGCTCAGCCGCAACGACTGGGGCAGCGTGATGGAGGTCAACATCGCGGGCACCTACAATCTCTACGAGGCGGCGCGCCGGCAGGGCGTGCTGCGCGTGGTCTATGCCAGCAGCAACCACGTGATCGGCATGTATCCGCGCAGCGAGCCGCTCGATCTCGACGCGCCCTTGCGGCCGGACAGCCTCTACGGCGTCAGCAAATGCTTCGGCGAGGCGCTCTCGCGCTATTACTGGGACAAATACGGCATCGAGAGCGCCTGCCTGCGCATCGGCTCGGCGCTGGCCGAGCCGAACGACGAGCGCTCGCTCGCAACCTGGCTCAGCTACGCCGATCTCGACCAGCTCGTGCTGCGCTGCCTGACGACGCCGCATCTCGGCTGGACGGCCCTCTACGGCGTCTCCGACAACGACCGCTCCTGGTGGGACAATCGCAAGGCCGGCTATGTCGGCTTTAGCCCGCGCGACAATGCCGAGGATTTCGCGGGCCGGGTCGCGGGCTCAGCCTCGGCGCTCGACCCCGCCGATCCCGCCCTGTTCTTCCAGGGCGGCGTGCGCTCCTCGCACGATTACGTCGACGAGGCGGCCCGCGCCCGCTTGCGGCGCGAGCGTCAGTCGAAGCCGTAGAGCCGCGCCGGATTCTCGACGAGGATGCGCCGGCGCAAGCCTTCGTCCGGCAGCCAGGAGAGGAATTCCTCGAACTGCGCCGCGTCGTCCGGCTTGTTGCCGATGGCAAAGCGCGGATGCGGCCAGTTCAGGCCCCAGACCAGCCGGTCGGCACGCGCTTCGGTGAGCCTGCGCACGCGCAGCGCCACTTCGGACCAATCGTTGCCGTCGCCGAGGCCGTAATAGAGCGCCGAGAGCTTGAGCCAGACCTTGCCCGTGCCGAGCAGGGCGATGAGCCCCCTGAAGGCGGGCCCGTCGATGCCGCCGCCGAGCGGCAGGCGGCCGAGATGGTCGATGACCACCGCGGTCGGCAGCTTTGCGATCACCGCCGGCCAGTTGGCGATGTCGCGGCCATCGCCCTGGATCTGCAGGTGCCAGCCCAGCGGCGCGACACGCCGCGCGATCGCCGGCGCATCGGCGAGGCCAAGCGCGCCGGGTTCGGTCGTCATGATGCGCAGGCCCTTGACGCCGGCCGCCGCCAGCGCGCGCAGCTCCTGCTCCGGCGTATCGGGTGCGACGATGGCGATGCCGCGCGCATGATCTGCGCCGGCC
The DNA here is from genome assembly GCF_023953965.1 of Bosea sp. (in: a-proteobacteria). Taxonomy (NCBI): domain Bacteria; kingdom Pseudomonadati; phylum Pseudomonadota; class Alphaproteobacteria; order Hyphomicrobiales; family Alloboseaceae; genus Allobosea; species Allobosea sp. Next base: position 440,439 of record NZ_JAMLIX010000001.1, on the reverse strand, counting down.
TCGGCCATCGCCGCCAGCATGGCGCCGTGGTCGGTGCGATAGGCGAGCGGCTGGACGAAGACCGTGCGGGCGATGCCGAGCCTGGTCGAGAGCGCGCGATAATCGGCCAGCGTCCGCTCCGGCGAGGTGTCGCCCGCCGGCAGCGGGAAGCGGTCATAGGGTCCGTAGATATGCGTGTGACAGTCGCAGACCGGCCCGAGCCCCTGCGCCGCCTTGGCTTCCTTCAGCATCGTCATCGCGTTCCGTCACCCCAGCCGGTCCTGCGGACCTCGTCCACGAAGGCCCGGATCAGCCGCGAGCGCGGCGAATTCCTGAGCCAGATCAAACCGATGCGCCGGCCCAGAACCGAGCCGGGCAGCCGCAGTTTGTTCAGGGCGAGCCCCTCCGGCCAGGGCGGCGACCAGTCCGGCACCAGCGAGACGCCGAGCCCGCGATCGACCAGCACGGCGATGGCGTCGAGCGCGTCGAGCTCGAAGCGCTCCTTCGGCCGGATGCGGAGCTTGCGCAGATAGGCGTCGCTGTAGCGCCCGCCCCAATGGTTGCGGTCGTAGCGGATGAAAGGCTCGCGCCGCAGGATGTCCTTGACCTCGGTCCGCTCCATCGCGGCCGGGGTGATCAGCACGAGCGGCTCCTCGCGGAACATCTGCCAGCCGCAGGTCTTGGGCAATGGAAAGGGCGGCTCGACCACCACGGCGGCGTCGATGTCGCCGCCCAGGATATCGGCATAGAGGTTCTTGGACGTGCCGGGCACGACGTAGAGGTCGAGATTCTCGTAACGTGTCGAGAGCCCCTGCAGCACGTCCGGCAGAATGCCGGTGAGAGCCGACGAGATGGCGCCGAGCCTCAGTTCGCCGGCGATGTCTTCGCCCGCCGCCAGCGCCCTGAGGTCGCGGACTTCGCGCAGGAACAGGCGCGAACGCGGCAGGATGGCGGCACCGGCTTCGGTCGGCTTGACGGTGCGGCCGGTGCGGGCGAGGAGGTGGACGCCGAGTTCCCGCTCGAGGGCCCGGATGCGCTGCGCCAATGCGGCCGGCGTCAGGTTCAGGCGCCGCGCGGCCTCCGCCAGCGAGCCGCTTTCGACAACGGTCGTGAAGCTTTCGAGGAAGCGCGTATCCATTCCCGCCTTGTAGCGGCGCTTCGGGCACGCCGGCAACAGATCTCAGCCTGCGGCATGCAGCATAGGGTGCCGACGAAAGGTTGGAGACGAGGAACAGGCTTCACGACGCAGGAGACCGCCTTCGCGCAGCCGGTGTCGCGCGTGATCGCGACGGATTCTGGATGCCGATGACAAGGAGATCCAATGGTCGGAGTGGCAGGATTTGAACCTGCGACCCCCTCGTCCCGAACGAGGTGCTCTACCAGGCTGAGCCACACTCCGATCCGCTGGTGGGCGGCTTATAGCCAGCGCGCGGCTCCGGCGCAACAGGCTGTTTAGAGGTTGCGGAGGAATTCTTCCGGGCGGGAGCGGACAAGGCGGCTTCGCGGTTGCGTGCGTCTCCTCGGCGTTCTAGAAGGCGCCACATATTGGGGCGTCGCCAAGTGGTAAGGCAGCGGTTTTTGGTACCGCCATTCGGAGGTTCGAATCCTCCCGCCCCAGCCACGCAGTTTGCGGTTTCCGGGTTTCACTTCGCGCTCGAACTGTGTGGGAACGGTGACGGGACATGGGCTTCCATCCTTCGAAAGCCCGGCTCCCCGGTCAATTGCTGGCCGTCACCATGTCCGCCTCAAGGGGCGCGCTCCACCCGAAAATGGGCCAAAATCGGTCAATCATGAGGGCCGTTGGTATTAGGCGAACTTGGAAGAGAGCTGGCTCGGTTTTAGGCAGCATTCCAGCGTCAGCTAGAGCATTTTCGAGCGAAGTGGACCCCGGTTCGCGTGAGGAAAATGCGATAAAACAAAGACTTGTAGCAATTCCGCGATTCGGGGAATTGCGGAATTGCTCTAGTGGCGCGGACGAACCTGCGTAGCGTGCTCAGCCTGGCCGCCCTCGCACCAGCAGCCAGACGAAGACCGGTCCGCCGATCAGGGCCGTCAGCACGCCGAGCGGGATTTCGATCCGGGCTCCGCTGCGAGCGATCGTGTCGACCGCGACCATGAAGCTGCCTCCGAGGAGAACCGCCACGGGCAGGAGCCTGTCGAAACGCGGGCCGGCGATCATGCGGGCCATATGCGGCACCATCAGCCCGACCCAGCCGACGACACCGGAGATCGCGACCGCCGCGGCAGTGATCAAGGTCGCGGCGGTGATGACGATGCCGCGCAGCCAGACCGTGTCGATGCCGAGCGCCCTCGCCTCCTCCTCGCCGAGGCCGAGCACGCCGATGCGCCAGCGCAGCAGGACGAGCGGAGCAAGCCCGATCAGAACGACCGGCGCCGCCGCCAGGACGTCGCCGCGCTGGATTCCCGAAAGCGAGCCGAGCAGCCAGAAGGTGATGGCGGGCAGTTGCTCGTAAGGATCGGCCAGGACCTTGACCAGCGCGATCGCCGCGCCGGCCAGCGCGCCCACGACGATGCCGGATAGCACGAGAACCAGCATATCGGCGCCGCCACGGAGCGCGCGGGCCAGCAGGGCGACGAGGAGCACCGTCGCGATGCCGCCGGCGAAGCCGAGCAATTGTACGGCGAGGACGGGCAGGCCGAGCAGGATGCCGAGCACTGCGCCGAGCCCGGCGCCACTGGAGACGCCGAGAATGTCCGGCGAGACGAGCGGATTGCGGAACAGGCTCTGATAGGCGCTGCCGGCGGCGGAAAGCGCCGCGCCGACGAGCAGGGCCGCCAGCACGCGCGGCAGGCGGATGTCGAAGACGACACGTGCGGCCGCCGGGTCCGTCTCCGCTCCCACCAGCAGGGCCAGCACCTTCCCGGGCGCAAGCGGATAGGGGCCGACGCCGCAGGCGATGACGACGGCCCCGGCAAGGATCAGGACGAGCGCCGGCAGGACGGAGCGATGCATCGCGCGGGTCAGGGCGTGCCGCCGAGCAGCCGATCGAGCGCCGCACCGTCGATCTCGACCTGATAGAACAGCCGGTAGAAGGCCGCGACCTCGGCGCGAAGATCGCCCGCGACCTTGCCGGGATAGAGCTTGTGCATGAGCCAGCTCAACCCGATCAGCCGGTTTGCCGATGGCGGGGAATCGATGAAACCGAAGGGCAAGGCCGGCGCGACGAAGATTCGGCCGGCCTTCACCGCGGCGAGTTCCGACCAGGGCGGGCGCGTGGCCAGGCTGTCGCGCAGCGCGGCATCGAGCGTGACGATCGCATCGGGAGCGAAGACGAGCAGCCGCTCCGCGCCGACCCGGACCAGCCCGCCGCTTTCGCGCAGGCCCTCGACCGGGTTGATCGCGCCGACGCGCTCGATCATCTCCGTGTTGATCGAGCCGCGCGTGCCGCTTTCGAACCCGTCCGGGCCGCGCGCGAGATAGACCTTCGGTCGCTCGGCCGAGGGGATATTCGCCAGGGTCGCGTCGACCGCCGCGAAGATGCGCTCGGCCTCCTGCGCCAGCGCCTCGCCGCGTGCTTCCACGCCGAGCACCCGGCCGAGCAACCGCAACGCCGCCGGCGTGTTGGCGAAGCGGCCGTCGATCAGGAGATAGGGAATGCCGGTCTGGGCCTGCACCCGATCGGCGAGCGAGCGGTAGGTGTCGTTGAGCGTGCCGAAATCGATGATCAGATCGGGCTTCTCGGCCAGCAGCCGCTCCAGGCTCAGCGTATTGCCGCGGCCTGTCAGGCGGCCGAGCTCGGGCAGGTGGCGCGTCGCCGGCAGCAGGAAGGGCTTTTCCTCGGTGCGCGGCGCCCTGACCCAGCCGATCATCTTGTCGGGCGCCACGACATAGAGGAGCGTCGATGCCGGCGGCCCGGCCGCGAAGACGCGCACTACCCTATCCGGCACCTCGACGACGCGCCCGGCCGAATCCGTGACCGGGCGGGCGAAGGCATGGGTCGCGCAGCCGAGCCAGAGCAGCAGCACCGCCGAAACCGGGACAAGCAGCCGCCTCATCGCTCACCTTTCTTGTCATGGGGTGCCATAAAGCCGTTTCGGAGCAGCACGTCCCGAGCCTCGCCGCTTAGGAGCAAGGCTGCAAGATCATGGCCGGCTCGCGTCGCGGTGCGCGCCACAGCCAGGCCGTAGCTCGCGGTGACGGCGCAGTCCCGGGGCAGCGTCACGACCGCACATGGGCCCGCAGCGTCGAGTCCCAGCGTGCCGGAGCGATAGCCCAGGACGATATCGGCCTGCCCCGTCTCGATCAGCCAAGCGCTCGGCGCTTGCCCCACCGGCACTTCGGAGGTGAAGCCGCCGCCGAGGAGCCGCCTTGCCCTGGCCGCGAGCGCGGCTCCGGCGCCGGGCCGCAGATGGTCGATCCGCGCGAAGACCAGCTCGGCATAGTCCCCCGAAGGGTCGGCGCCCGGCGTCGACGTCGCCAGCACCAGCTCCGGATCGAGCATGGCGTCGACCAGCCCGGCCGGGCCGATCGCGAGATCGCGGCGAACGAGCGCGCAGATCTCGTTGCGGGCAAAGCAGACCGGCTCGCCGTACCGCCCGGCTTCGAACAGGCGGCGGGGATGCTCCATATTCGCCGAGGCGAAGACCTGCGCGCCTTCCCCGGCCTCGATGCGCCGGCGCAGCAGGCCGGCCGGACCGAACAGCGCCTCGACCCGCACCGCATGGGCCTGCTCGAACAGGGGCAGCAACTCGCCGAAGGCGCGGCGCAGGCTGCCGGCCGCATGGAGCGTGACAGGCTCATTCGGCACGGCGGCCTCCCGGCGCGGTTTCGGCACCGCGCGCGACCTGGCTGCGGAAGACCGGGGCGAAGGCGGTCAGCTCCCGGCCCTCGGCGGTGAAGCGCAGCAGGCGCACCGGCACCTTGTAGAGATCGGCGAGATGGGCCTCCGTCATGGTCTCGGCGGTGGGGCCGATCAGATGCCGCTCGTCGTCACGCATCAGCAGCACCCTGTCGGCGATCGCGAGCGCATGGTCGGGATGGTGCGTGGTGAACAGCACCGCGAGCTGCCGCTCGTCGGCGATCTTGCGGATCAGGGCGATCACCTCGTCCTGATGATGCAGATCGAGCGCCGCCGCCGGCTCGTCGAGCAGCAGGACCGGCGTCTCGCCGGCAAGCGCCTGGGCGATCAGGACGAGCTGGCGCTCGCCGCCCGAGAGCGATGTGAACGAGCGCTCGGCCAATCGGCCGATGTCGAGCTCGGCGAGGCAGGCAGAGGCGATCTCGCGGTCGCGCCGGCCTGGCGTGCGCAGCAGCGGGATGTGTCGCGTGCGGCCCATCAGCACGATGTCGAAGGCGCTGTAGGAGAAGGCCGGCAGGAACGCCTGCGGCACGAAGCCGACATCGCCTCGCGCCTCGACGCTGCCGGTGCTCGGCCGGATCAGGCCCGCCACCGCCCTCAGCAGCGTCGACTTGCCGCGCCCGTTGGGGCCGAGCACCGCGACGATCTCTCCCGACGAGACGGTCAGGTCGAGGTCGCGAAACTGCCAGCGCTGGCCGTCATAGGAATGGCCGGCCTTGATCGTCCGAATGCGATGCTCAGCCATGGCCGCGCCCCTCACCGCCGGTGCGCAGGAAGACAAGCGCGAAGATCGGCGCGCCGATCAGCGCCGTCAGGATGCCGAGCGGGATCTCGCTCTGGCTCAGCGTGCGCGCGACATCGTCGACCAGCACCATGAAGAGGCCGCCGGCCAGCATGGCGCCCGGCAGCAGGGCGCGGTGGTCGGGGCCGACCAGCATCCGCGCCAGATGCGGCACGACGAGCCCGATCCAGCCGATCACGCCGCTGACCGCGACCTGCGCCGAGACGATCAGGCCGATCAGCGCGAGCACCAGCCAGCGCGTCGGCCCGGCCCGCACGCCGAGTGCCTGCGCCTCCTCATCGCCCAGCGAGAGGATGTTGATGCGCCAGCGCAGCAGCAGGATGAGCGCGGCACCCGGTACGAGCGGCCCCAGCATCAGCGCGAGCCTGGCGTAGTCGGCCGTGGCGAAGGAGCCGAGCAGCCAGAACACGATGCGCGGCAGCTTCTCCTCGGCATCGGCGAGATATTGCGCCAGGCTCACCAGCGCCCCGAAGAAGCCGCTGACCACGACGCCGGCGAGCACCAGGACCAGCATGTTGCGCCGGGCCACGACCGCGCTCAGCGCGTAGACCATCAGCAGCGCCAGCATGCCGAAGACAAAGGCCAGCATCAGCAGGAGGCCGCGCGACTCGCTCAGCAGGATCGCGAGCGTGCCGCCGAAGGCCGCTCCGGTCGAGACCCCGATGATGTGCGGACCGACGAGCGGGTTTCGGAACACGCCTTGCAGCGCCGCTCCGCAGAGAGCGAGTCCGGCGCCGGCGAACAGGGCGGTCAGGACGCGCGGCAGCCTGACCACCAGGACGACATGGCGCTCGATCGCGTCAGGCTCGCCCGCCGCAAGCAGGATCTGTCCGACGCGGACGGGCGAGATGCCGTAGCGGCCGATGCCGAGCGAGACCAGCACGGCGATGATGAGCGCCGCCGCCAGCAGCCCCAGCGCGAGGCCGGGGCCGGCACGAGCCGTCAGGCGCATCCCGGAGCGATCGGCGCTCGCCGTCAATGGAAGGAATCGTAGCCGGTGCGGTAGAAGCGCTTGTAATAGGCATCGGCTTCCGCCTGCATGTCGATATCCGCGAAACGCTCGGGGTAGAGCTTCTTGGCCATCCAGAGCTCGCCCAGCGCCATCGCCTCCGGCATCGGATAGCCCCAGGCCTTGGCGTATTCCGGCATCAGGTAGATGTGGCCGGCCTTGACGGCCCGGATCGGCTGCCAGGCCGGCGCGGTCTTGATCTCCTCGACTACGGCCGGATAGCGCTCCTGCACGAAGATGACGGCGGGGTTCCATTTCAGGACCTGCTCCATCGTCACCTGCTTGAAGCCCTGCAGCTCGGCGGCGACGTTGGCCGCCCCGGCGCGCTTCATCATGATGCCTGTATATTTGCCCGAGCCATAGGTGGCGAGGTCGGGATTGGCCATATAGGCGCTCACCCGCTCGGCCGGTGTCACCGCGGCCAGGCGTTCGGCGACGAGCCTGCGCTTGGCGCTGGCGGTGGCGATCAGGGCCTCGGCCTCGTCCTTGCGATCGAGCACCGTGCCGATCAGCCTCACGCCCTCGGCGAAACCGCTCTCATAGGCGGCCTCCTCGTCGGCGACGACCGGGCTGACCTTGGCCGCTTCGCCGGCCGGCGCGGTCAGGAGCGAGATCGCGATCACCGGAACGCCGGCCTTCTCGATCTGGCCGATCATCTCGGCCGGGGCGTAGTTGGTGACGAAGACGACATCGGGCTTCAGTTGCAGCAGCGCCTCGATATTGACCTTGGTCAGGCCGCCCGGCATCGCGAGCTTCGCCAGTTCGGGGGCGAGCCGTGCGTAATTGGCGCCGAGCTGCTGCTTCCACTGGTCGAGGATGCCGACGACCTTGCCGGTCGCGTTCATCTGGACGGCGAGATTGAGCGTCTGGTGCTGGAGCACGACGGCCCGCGAGACGCTGTCCGGCAGCGTCACCTGCCGCCCGAGCTGGTCGGTGACCTGGCGTTCGGCGTGTCCAGCCGCGGCCATCAGCGGCGTCAGCAAAAGGCCGAGAAGGAAAGCTGCGAAGCGACGTTTCATGGCAAATCCCGCAGATATCGACGCAACGCCGCGATCACCAGCGTTGTATCTGCATGGGAATAGCGCGTGCCGCTTCGGGCAGCAAGCGTGGCGCCACGACATGATTGCTGGATGGGGATTTGGCAACTGAGAGCGAAAGTCCGCTTCTTTGCGACAAGCGAGTGTCAGCCGATGGCGCCCTCGCGCAGCGGATGAGGTATCATGATCTTGGGTGCGGCATCCTGATGAAAGATGCATCGTCGTATATGGCGTGCACAGTGGCGGCGACCCCAACCAGCAGCAGCGCCGCGCCCGCGAGCGAGCACATGGCGGGCATTTCCCCGTCGATGATGCTGCCCAGGATGATGGCGAACAGAACCTCGGTCATCATCAATTGGGCCGCGAGCGCGGCCGGAACCCGCTGCGACGCGTAGGACCAGGCCCAGGTCGCGACGAGTGAGCAGAGGACGCCGGTCGCGACGCCCCAGGCGATCAGCGGTAGGGCCTCGGCGCGGAAGAGGCCAAGATTGGCCAGCTCCAGCATCCCGACGATGGGCGCCGCCGGCAGAAACGCCAGCATCGTGGCTCCGCTCCCGACCGAGATCAGCGCAGCCCAGGTCAGCGCATCGATGCTCTTTCGGACTGCGAGCACGCGCTCGTTCAGCAGGGCGAACGCGATCCAGATCCCCAGCGCTGCGAACGAGGCGGCGAGGCCAAGCACGAAGCCAGGCGGCAGTGCGGACGTATCCGAGAGCACCACAGCGCGGGCATTGACCAGCAATAGTCCGGCCGCGACCAGCAACATCGGAAAAACGATCCGCACCCGGGTGCGGGGATTAAAGTAGCGAAACCCGATGATGCCGAGCACGATCGGAACCAGCGAGATGATCAGCGGCGGCAGCAAGCCCCCCGCGCTCCGGATGGCGATCGCGACCGCGAAAAAATAGCCAACATAGCCAAAGGCTCCGAGCAGGAAGCTCATGACGATATCGCCGGCCGAGATGCCTGCGAGTGCATTGTGCCGATAGAAAAGGACGGTGAAGCCTGTGATCGCCGCGACGATGAAGCGGACAAGCGCGAGGTCGACCGGCGAGTAGGGTTCGACCAACCGCGGCGCGATGAAATTCAGTGACCAGATCGCGCCTGCCGCAAGCGCGGCAAAGATGCCCCAGCTCACGGAACTGCTCCTCGCGGCGCTCGCATCCGCGGGGGTCCGCTCCTCACAGCGATCCGACAAAACCGCCACCCGCCTTCCTGTCTGCCTACCCGGTTGAACGGGTTTGCGGTGCGAGGTCGAACTCGGTGTTGTGCTCGCCGAGGGCCGGCGGAAGCCGACGATAGGTCGCAGGCGTCCGGCTCAGCTTGATCGGAGCGCCGGTGCCGCTGTAGCCATCCTTTTCGACGATCATGCCGCGATGTCGGGTATGGGGATGCCTGATCATCTCCTCGACACTTCGCACCGCGCCGCAGGGTACGCCGTTGCGCACCAGTCTTTCGGCAAGCTCCTCGCAGTCATGCTGGGTCAGGCGCTCCTCCAGTTCGCGCTTCAGCGCGTCGCGGTTGAGCACGCGCCCGGAATTGCTTGCGAAACGCTCGTCCTTCGCGAGATGGGGGCATCGGAGCAGGCTCGTGAGCTTGGCGAACTGCCCGTCATTCCCGACCGCGAGAAAGAGTGGCGCGGTCTTCGTCGCATAGGAATCATAGGGAGAGATGTTGGGGTGGGCATTGCCGGTCCGGCCCGGCACCTTCCCGGACAGGAGGTGGTTCGGGATCTGCGGATGCAGTACCGAGATGCCACAATCATAGAGCGACACGTCGACAGACTGGCCTTTGCCGCTGCGGGTGCGCTCCTGCAGCGCCAGCATGATGCCGAGCGCGGCGTTGAGTCCGGTCACAAGGTCGACGATCGGGACGCCGATGCGCAGCGGCCCACCATCGGGTTCGCCGTTGACACTCATCAGCCCGCAGGCGGCCTGAACGGCGGCATCGTACCCCGGCAGGCCACCGAGCGGGCCGTCGGCGCCGAAGCCCGAGACGCAGCAATGGACCAGGCGGGGAAAGCGCTGCGAAAGCACCTCCTTGAAGCCCAGCCCCCAGCGCTCCAGCGTGCCGGGCTTGAAGTTCTCCACCAGCACGTCGCTATCGGCCAAGAGATGTAGCAGCGCCTCGCGCCCGGCTTCCTGGGCAAAGTCGAGCACGATGCTGCGCTTGTTGCGGTTCACGCCGAGGAAGTAGGCGGAGAAGCCATCCTTGAAGGGAGGGCCCCAGGCCCGCGTCTCGTCGCCGCCGGGCGGCTCGATCTTCAGGATCTCCGCGCCATGATCGCCGAGGATCTGCGTGCAATACGGGCCGCCCAGCACGCGCGTGAGATCTACGACGCGCAGGCCGGCGAGAGCCCCGCCCGATTTCGTTTCGCCCATCGGGGTCTCCTTCAAGCGCTTGTCGATCAGTAGGATTTGGGAAGGCCGAGGACCTTCTCGCCGATGAAGTTGAGAATCATCTGGGGGCTGACCGGCGCGAGGCGCGGAATGAGTGCTTCCCGCAGGTAGCGTTCGACGTGGTATTCGGACGAATAGCCCATGCCGCCATGGGTCATCACCGCGGTTTCGCAGGCCGAGAAAGCCGCTTCCGCGGCGAGAAATTTCGCGGCATTGGCCTCTGCCCCGCAATCCTGCCCGGAATCGTAGAGGCGCGCGGCTTTGGTGACCATGAGCTGCGCGGCCTCGAGATTCATCCAGCAACGGGCCAGCGGGTGCTGGATGCTCTGGTTCTGGCCGATGGGCCGGTCGAAGACCACGCGGTCCTTGGCATATTGGACGGCCCGCGACAGCGCAGCGTAGCCGATACCGATCGCTTCCGACGCGATCAGGATGCGCTCCGGGTTGAGCCCGTGCAGGATCTGCTTGAAGCCCTGACCCTCGACGCCGATGAGGTCCGCCGCCGGTACCTCCAGGCCGTCGATGAACAGCATGTTCGAATCGACCGCGTGGCGACCGAGTTTGTGAATCAGCCGGACCTCGACCTTGCTGCGGTCTAGGTCGGTGTAGAACAGGCTGAGCCCATCGGTCTTGCGCTTGACCTGATCCAGCGGCGTGGTGCGGGCGAGCAGCAGGAACTTGTCGGCCACCTGCGCCGTCGAGATCCAGATCTTCTGGCCTGTGATGACGTAGTGGTCGCCACGGCGTTCCGCCCTGGTCTTGATCTGGGTGGTGTTAAGCCCGGCATCGGGCTCGGTCACCGCGAAGCAGGCCTTCTGCTCGCCACGGATCAGCGGCGGCAGCATGCGCGCCTTCTGCTCCGGCGTCCCATAGACCACGACCGGCTGGAGGCCGAAGATGTTCATATGCACCGAGGATGCACCCGACATCGCCGCGCCGCTCTCGGCAATGGTGCGCATCATCACCGCCGCTTCGGAGATGCCGAGGCCCGACCCGCCATGCTCTTCCGGCATGGCGATGCCGAGCAGTCCGGCGTCGGCGATGGCGCGATAGAATGCTTCTGGGAAGCTCGCGGTCGCGTCCTGCTTCTGCCAGTAGCTGTCGTCGAACGGGACGCAGATCCGCTGCACGAGTTCGCGGATCTGGGCCTGTTCGGGGGAAAAGGAAGCTTCCATTCGGAATCTCATTTCTTGTCTGGTCGTCGAGCGCTGCCGATCGGGGCGTTTCGGCCGGCGCGGATGCGAGCCGGCCGTGCCGGAGGCCGTTACGCCCGGGCGATCGGCTGCGCCTTCGGGCCGTAGGGGTAGTAGGGTGGATGATCGCCGATGGCGGTCATGTCGACCTCCACCAGTGTCGGGCCCTTGGTGGCGATCGCGGCCGCGGCGGCCGGCCCGAACTCCTCCTTCGAGGACACGCGCCAGAATGGAATGCCTGCAAGGGCCGCGACCTTCTCGAGATCCGGCCCGAGCAGGTTGTCGAAACGGCGGCGGCCACCGGCTGCCGCATCCTGGATGTGACGGATGACGCCGTAACCGCGATCGTTCATCACCAGAATCGTCACGTCGAGGTCTTCCTGCACGGCCGTCCAGAGCTCGGTCATGTTGAGGAAGAAGCCGCCGTCTCCGGTCATGATCACGACCTTGCGCTTGTCGGGGCAGAGGGCCGCGCCGATGCCCAGCGACAGGCCCTGTCCGATGCCCGCTCCGATCGGGTAGATGTTCGCCCTGGTCTCGAACAGCGACAGCAGCTTGTTGCCCCAGGTGCTGTTGTTGATGGTGATGTCGCGCGCCCAGATCGCATCCTTCGGCATGACGTCGCGCAGGGTCTGGGCGAAATCGCCATAGGGGCCGAGCGTGGCCTTGAAGGCTGCGCGGGTCTCCTGCTTGAGCGCCCGGAATTCGGCGCCGAAGCCGGGATCGAGCGCGAGCTTTCCCTCGATGCGGTCGGCAATCGCGGTGAGTGTCAACGCCGCATCCGCGCACACGAAGGTGTCGGCCGCATAGGTCCGGCCGTTGGCGAGCGGATCGACGTCGATCTGGATGCGCGTCCGGGGCAGCGCCAGCGCGCCGTCGCCGGTTTCATGGCCGCGCAGGCGCGACCCGGCCACGATCATCAGATCGACGGTTTCGTAGAAGCTTTCGACCATAGGCAGGCCATTGCCGTTCAGCGACCCGAGGCACATCGGGTGATCCTCCGGGACGACGCCGCGCCCGGCCCAGCTCGTGACCATGCCGAAGCCGAGATCGAGCAGGCGGCGCGCGGCCGGGCCGGCCTGCGCGGCGCCGCGCCCGAGCCAGAGCATCGGCCGCTTCGCACGCAGGATGCGTGCGACCACGGCGTCCAGTTCGGCCTGCGCCGGCGGCCGGGGCGGCGATAGGGGTGGGGTAAAGGTGTCCAGCGTTTCAGGGCGCTGGAGCGGCGCGCGCTGGACGTCGATCGGAATCTCTACGCTCACCGGGCCGGTGGGCGCCTCGAGCGCATCCGCGACGGCGCGCGTCAGCACGCCTAGCGCTTCTTCTGGCGTCCGGATCCGGTAGGCCGATTTGCCGACGCTGCGCAGCATGCCGAGCTGGTCGGCGACGTCGTGGACCGTCCCCGCGCCGCGGTCGACGAACCGCGTTGCGGTCTGGCCGGTGATATGGAGGAGAGGGGTGCCGGCGAAGCGCGCCTCGAGCAGGCCCGTGACGGCATTCGCCGCGCCCGGCCCCGTGCTGGTGAAGAGGACGCCGAGCTTGCCCGTCGCCCGTCCGTAGCCGTCGGCCATATGCCCCGCGCCGAGTTCTCCGCGGGTCATGACGAACCTCACCCGATTCCGGCGCGAGATGGCGTCCAGCATCGGGATGTTGTGCACGGAGACGATGCCGAAGACAGTCGAGACTTGGCAGAGGTCGAGGAACTCCGCGACAAGGTCGCTGACTGTATAGGGAGTATTCATCGGGTTCTTCCTGCGGACAAACGAGTCATCTTCGCTCACATCTGGCTGACGAGCTTGGTCGAGAGATAGGCGTCGAGCCCTTCGATGCCGCCTTCCGAGCCGTGGCCGCTTTCCTTGACGCCACCGAACGGGGACTCGGGAACGGAGACGAAGAAGTTGTTGATGCCGAGCATGCCGGCCTCGACCGATTCGGCAAGCGCGCTGACGTTGCGCTGCGCCTCGGTGAAGGCGTAGGAGGCCAGACCATAGGGGAGACGGTTGGCCTCCTTGATCATGTCATCGAAATTGCCGAAGCGATTGATGATCGCGACCGGCCCGAACGGCTCCTCGTTCATGATGCGAGCGCTGATGGGCACGTCGGCGAGCACGGTCGGCTTGTAGAAGTGGCCGGCATTGCCGATCCGCTCGCCACCCGTGCGCAGGGTCGCGCCGTGCTGGCGGGCATCCGCGATGAGCGTATCCATCGCCTCGATTCGCCGCTTGTTGGCGAGGGGGCCCATCTGGATCCCGTCGTCCAGGCCGTTGCCGACCCGCAGGCCCTCCGCCAGCCCGGTGAAGGTATCGACGAAGCGCTCATGCAGCGATTCATGCACGTAGAAGCGGGTCGGCGCGATGCAGACCTGGCCGGCATTGCGGTACTTGAAGGTGACGCTGGCGGTGGCTGCCTTGATCGCATCGGCATCGTCGAGGACGATGACCGGAGCATGGCCGCCGAGTTCCATCGTCGTGCGCTTCATGCCCTCGGCCGCGAGCTTGGTAAGCTGCTTGCCGACCGCGGTCGAACCGGTGAAGGAGATCTTGCGCACGATCGGCGAACCGATCAGATGGGTCGACACTTCGGCTGGGTCGCCGAATACCAGTCCGAGGATACCCTTCGGCAGGCCCGCATCGGCCAGCGCCCGGACGAGGGCTATGGCGGTCGAGGGGGTCTCCTCCGCAGCCTTGAGGATGCAGGCGCAGCCTGCTCCGAGCGCGCCGGCGATCTTCCGCGCGGGGGTGAGGGACGGAAAGTTCCAGGGCGTGAAGGCGGCCACGACACCGACGGGCTCGCGCAGGACGAGATGGCGCTGGCCCGCAAGGCGCGTCGGTACGATGCGCCCGTAGGCCCGGCGGCCTTCCTCGGCGTACCATTCGAAGGTGTCCGCGGCGGCGATGGTCTCGACCCGGGCTTCCGCCAGCGTCTTGCCTTCTTCAAGCGTCAGCTGGGTCGCGATGTGGTCGGCCCGCTCCCGGATCAGGTCTGCGGCCTTGCGCAGGATCCGGCTGCGCTCGTAGGGCGAAGTCCGGCGCCAGACCTCGAAGCCGGCCTGCGCGGCCTCCAGCGCCCGGTCGAGGTCGGCGGCGGTCGCAAGCGGCAGTTCGCCCAGGACTTCGCCGGTCGCCGGGTTGATCACCGATTTCGTGTCGCGCCCTTTCGCGCCGATCCATTCTCCGGCGATGAACAGGGAAAGCTCGTCATATGTGGCGGTCATGATGTTCGTTATCCTTGTCGATGACGGGTTCAGTCGCGTTCGGCAGTCACGCAGGACCGTCTCTCGCCAGATCTTTCAGGCTGACACCCGAAGCTTTTCGATCCCAGACTTGGTCGAAAGCGGCTGTCATCAGGAGCTTCTTCTGAATCTTGTTCGTCGGCGTCCGTGGCAGGGCGGCGAGGAAGGCGATGTAGCGGGGCACCATGTAGTGCGGCAGCGTGCGCGCGAGGTGGCGGAGCAAGGTCTCCGGATCGGCCTGCCGGCCTGGCTTCAGCACGACGCAGAGCTTAACGTCGTCGTCGTCCTCGAACTCGGAGGGAACCCCCACCGCCGCACATTCGGCGACGCTGGGGTGCCCGGACGCAGCGCTCTCGATATCGTAAGAGGAGATGTTCTCGGCGCGGCGCCGGATGCGGTCGCCCAGGCGGTCGACGAAATAGACATAGCCGGCGTCGTCGATGTAGCCGGCGTCACCGGTGTGAAACCAAAGGTTCCGCCAGGCGTCGACCGTCTTGTCGGGCATGCCGTGGTAGCCCTGCATGATGAGCCAGGGCTTCGTCGGCCGGATGACGAATTCGCCGACCGAGCCTGTGGCGACCTCCTCATCGCTGTCGGGATCGACGACCCGGAAATCGTACCAGTCGGCGTCGACCTTTCCGCAGGATCCGGCCCGCAGCGGTTCGTCGTAGGGCGCCCAGCAGACCGCGTTGATTTCGGTCATGCCCCAGCATTCGATCCCGCGGATGCCGAAGCGCTCTTCGAAGGCGTGGGCGACGGCGCGGGGGAACGGCACCATGATCATGCGCCGGAGCAGGTGCTCGCGATCGTCGGTGCCGGGGGGACGGGCGTGTATCATCTCCACCATCGGCCCATGGCCGAGGCTGACGGTGGCACCATGGACGCGGACGCGGTCGAGCCAGTGGGCTGCGTCGAAGCGTTGGTCGAGCACGATCGAGCCGCCAGCCATAAGCATGGCCTGGACCCCCATGAACTTGCCGGCCATGTGGAAGAGGGGATGGGCGCAGTAGAAGCGATCCGAGGCCTGCAGGCGCAGCTTGTCGACGGTACGCTGCGCTAGGAAGGCGATCTGCGCAAACGGCATGCGCACGGCCTTGGCCGGCCCGGATGTGCCGGAGGTGTATATCATCGAGCCGATGTCGGTATGGCTGACTGCGACTGGCGCGGCGAGCGGTTCGCTCTCGATCAGGCTCGAAAAGGGGATGAGCTCGATCCGGGCGAAGGCTGGTGGCTCGGCGGTTGCCTCCTCGTCGGTGCTGAAATAGATCGCCTTGCGAAGATGGGTCAGCGCCGCCTCGCTCGCGCGCAGGACCGGAAGGTGAGCTTGCGCGATGATGATGATTCCGGCGCCGATCGTGTTGAGGGCGTGCTCGAGCACCGCGCCCCGGTATGCGCCGTTGAGCGCCACCTCTATGCCCCCCGCGCAGTTGATGCCCATCCATGCATGCAGCGTCGCGAGGCTTGTCGGCCCCATGACGGCGACCGTCTCGCTCTTCGCGACGCCCAGCCGACCCAGCCCCGCCGCGATGCGCAAGGCTGCCTCATAGGAGGTTGCCCGGGTTGCGTGCCCCTCGCCGAGGACCGTGATGAACGGGGCATCCGGCGCCAGCGCCGCTTGCTCGCACAATATGTCGGGGAGCGTGTTCAAGCGGGGATCGGCTGTCATGCCGGCCGGCCCTTGCCGGCTGGCCCGAGGGCGCCCGCCCGCAAAAGCTGCGCGATCTCATCCGTGTCGTAATCGAACTGCGCGAGGATCTCGCTGGCGTGATACCCCAGCGGCGGTGGGCCACGCCGGATCTCGGGGCCGGTTCGCGACAGCTTCAGCGGACTCCCGACCAGCTCGACCTCGCCCTGCCCGGGTATGGTCATGCGCGCGACCATGCCGTTGTGCTTGACCTGGGGGTGCGAGAGCGCCTCCTTCAGCGGCAACACCGGGGAGCAAATGATGTCTTGTGCCTCAAAGCGCGCGACGCATTCCTCGGTGGTGTATTTTGCGACCTCGCGGCTGATCAGCGCGCTGAGATCGTCCTTCCGTGCGATCTGCAGGTCGATGGTCGCGAATTCCGGCTCCTGGCTCAGATCGGAGATTCCCAGAGCCTGGCAAAACAAGCGCAACGGATTGGGCCGGAAGAAGCCGAGGATCGTGACCCAGCCGTCACTGGTCGGCACGACGAAGCTCAGGCCGCGCTTATGCCAGTTGGTCTCGTAGTCATACATCAGCAGAGACGCGGCCTCGGCGCTCTGGATTGCCATCGCGGTATCGAGCAGGCAGGCATTCACCTGCTGGCCCCGGCCCGAACGGGTGCGTTCGAGGAGGGCGAGAAGAATGCCCTGGACCAGGATCATGCCGGACGAGAAATCGACTGCGGCGGCGCCCATGATCCGTGGCTGCTCGCCGGGCTCGACGCCGGCCAGCGCGATGCCGCTGAGGCTCTGGGCGATCATGTCCTGCGCCGGGCGGTGGGCGATCGGGCCATCCTCGCCGAACCCGGTCGCAACCGCATAGACGATACGCGGGTTGATCGCCGCGACGTCTTCATAAGAGAGGCCGAGGCGCTCCATGACGCCCGGACGGTAGTTGTGGATCAGGACGTCCGCTTTCTCGATCATGCGCAGCAGCGCTACGCGGCCTTCGGGGACCTTCACATCCAGCGTGATCGAGCGCTTGTTGCGGTTGGCGGAGGCGAAGTAGCAACCCACCAGCCCGCGGTCGCGGGCGTATGAGTCCATGTTGCGCATGACGTCGCCGGCGCCCGGACGCTCGACCTTGATGACGTCGGCTCCGAAATCGCCCAGCACCTGCGCGGCGAGCGGGGCCTGGTAGACCTCGCTCATATCGATGACCAAGGTATCGGCGAGAACTGATGGGCTCATGACGCTATCCTCAGTCCTGATAGACATGCTTCGCGATGATCAGGCGCTGAATCTGGTTCGTTCCCTCGTAGATCTGGGTGATCTTCGCATCCCGCATCATGCGCTCGACCGGATAGTCCTCGAGATAACCGTAGCCGCCATGCAGCTGGACTGCGTCGGTCGTGACCGCCATTGCCGTGTCGCTGCACAGCAGCTTGGCCATTGAGGCGAAGGCGCGCGCCTGCCCGGGGTCGGTCTCGATCAGGTTCACGGCGCGATAGAGCAGGGCGCGCGAGGATTCGACCTTCACCGCCATGTCCGCGACCATGCCGCGTATCATCTGGAAGCGAGAGATCGTCTGCCCGAACTGCTGCCGGCCCTTGGTGTAGCGGACGGCTTCGTCCAGCGCGCCCTGGGCGATGCCGAGCGCCTCGGCCGCGATCACCGCGCGCGAATTGGTCAGTCCGACATTCATGTACTCGTATCCCTTGAAGGGATCGCCGACGACGCGGTCTGCACTGATGCGGCAGTTCTCGAGGATGACGTCGGCCGTCGGCGAGCCGCGCACGCCCATCTTCCGCTCGCGCGCTCCGAAGCTGATGCCGGGATCATCGCGATGGACCGCGAAGATGCCGAACTGCCGGCCCTCCCCGGTTCGGGCCAAAACCATATACCAGTCAGCCCAGGTAGCGTTGGTTATGAAGCGCTTGGTGCCGTTCAGCATCCAGCCGTCGCCGGCCTGTTCCGCCCTGGTCTTGATGCCGGCGAGGTCGGAGCCGCCCGCAGGCTCGGTCAGACACCAGGCTGCCACCTGCTCTCCCGAGGAAACCGGTCGCACGATCTCCTCGACGAGCATGGGAGAGCCGAAGCGGACAAGCGGATCCAGAACGATCCAGCTCGTGAACAGAGAGAGCGCGGACGTAGCGCAGACGCGGGCGATTTCCTCGACGGCAATGACCTGGGTCATCAGGTCGCCGCCTTGGCCGCCGAACTCCTCGGGGAAAGGCAGTCCGATCAGATTGGCGTCGCGAAACGCCTTGATCGATTCCTCCGGCAGGGAGCGGGAACGATCGACCTCCGCGGCATGGGGGGCCACGCGCTCGTCCGCGAGCCGCCTGACCGTCGCGCGAAACTGTTCATACGCCTCGGCATCGAGCATGTACCTTCTCCGCGTAGTGAAATTCAGGTGCCAAATACCGGTGGCCAGTCGATGCCGGTTTTCCGGGGGGCTTCCTCGGTCGCGACCACAGCCGCGATCTCGTCGGCGGTGAGGCCAATCTGTTTCAGGACGTCAGCGGTTGCGTCGTCGAGGTCGACCGGCCGCGCCTGCCCGGGCGTTCTGCTGAAGCGGGGGACGACGGGCGCAGGCGTGGCTCCCCCGGTCGGTTCGCCGGCCTCCATCACGGCCTCGTCGGGCGCGAGCACCGGGGTTACGCATGCATTCGAGCCGACGAAGCGCGCTCCCCAATCGGCCATGGGCCGGGTCGCGAAGGCCACTTCAAGCGTCGAGGCAATGAAGGGCCATTGCCGCGTGTCCATATGGTCTGGCGTCGGTCCGGACCCGACCGCCTGCCAGAGTGTCTCGAAGAAGCCGCGCTCGAACGCGCCGACGGCGACATAGCGCCCGTCGGCACAGGCGTAGCAGCGATAGAAGGGAGCATTGAAGAGGCCCTCGCCGCGGCTCGGCATGACCGGGGTGCCCCAAAGCGGGTAGACCATCGCCAACAGCGAGCGGGCCCCTTCGACCATCGAGACATCGACATATTGTCCGCGGCCGGACGTGTTGCGCTCGATCAGAGCCGCGAGGATCCCGAAGGCGGCCAGCATGCTGCCGGCGGCGAGATCCGCGACGATGTTCAGCGGAGGCTGCGGCGGCCCGCCGGCGGGACCTAGCGCGCCCAGGACGCCGCTCACCGCGAGATAGTTGATGTCGTGGCCGGCTTCCTGCGCCCGCTTGCCGGTCTGGCCGTATCCCGTCAGCGAACAGTAGACGAGGCGGGGGTTGCGCGCCGAAACCGCCTCCCAGCCGACGCCAAGCCTGTCGGCGACGCCGGGCCGGAAGCCCTCGACCAGCACATCGGCTGCGTCGATGAGGCGGAGCAGGGCCTCGCGCGCAGCATCGATCTTTAGATCGAGCGTGATGAAGTGCTTGCCACGAGACAATTCTGGGATTGCATCGCCCGCACGGCCGCCGGCTACCGTGAAGACCTCGGCACCGAGATCCGCCAGAAGCATTGTCAACGGCGGTCGGATTCCAGGCCAGCGTGGCGGAGTAAAAGCAGGCCACTGGCGTTGAGGGTGGCGGATATGGCAGGGGCCCCGATCGGGGCCCCTGCCATATCGCGCTGTCGGGATTGATCAGGGGATGATCTCGCCGGTTTCTGGATCGGCTTCGTTGGCGGTGGTCTGTTTTTGCCCCGCCGCGGCGGAGGCGCGCCGGCGGCCGGCCGATTGTTTGAGGCGGTAGCTGTCGCCGTTCATGGCGAGGATGCTGACGTGGTGGGTCAGGCGATCGAGCAGCGCGCCGGTGAGGCGCTCCGATCCCAGGACGGACGTCCAGTCCTCGAAGGGCAGGTTCGAGGTGACGATGGTTGAGCCGCGCTCGTAGCGTTGCGAGAAGATCTCGAACAGGAGCTCGGCGCCGGTCGGCGACAGCGGCACATAGCCGAGCTCGTCGACGATCAGCAGCTTGACCGCCTGCAACTCGCGCTGGAGCCTGAGCAGGCGCTTCTCGTCGCGGGCTTCGAGGAGCTGGTTGACCAGCGAAGCCGCCGTCGTGAAGGCGACGGAGAAGCCCTTCTGGCAAGCGGCCAGCCCGAGCGCGAGGGCGACATGGGTCTTGCCGGTGCCGCTGTTGCCGAGCGCGATGATGTTCTCCCGGCGCAGGATGTAGCCGCAGCGCGCCAGCTCCAGCACGAGCATCTTGTTCAGGCTCGGGATCGCCGTGAAGTCGAAGGTGTCGAAGCTCTTCACCGCTGGGAAGCGCGCCGCCCGGATCCGCCGCTCGACCGTGCGCCGCTCCCGGTCGATCAGTTCGAGCTCGACCAACCGTAGCAGGTAGCGGGGATGATCGACGCCGTCGCGGGAGCATTCCCGTGCCACCTTGTCGTACTCGCGCAGGACGGTTGGCAGCTTCAGTTGCTTGAGGTGGTGCGCCAGCAGGACCTGCGGCGTTCCAGCGGTCGTGCCCGCCGGCATCGTCTCTTTCCCCGAGCCCGTCATGCCGCGGCTCCCGGCAGGAGCACGGCGTAATCGGCCGCCGAGGTCGTCTTCACCGTAGTCCTCGGCAGATACGGATAGGCCGCCAGATCCAGACGGGCCGGGCGCCGTTCCAGCCGCGCCAGCGCGATCAGCTTCACCGCATCGAAGCCGATCGCGCCCAGCCGGATCGCCTCGCCGACGGCGAAGCTCACGACCTCGCGCGGCAAGGCCTCCAGCAGCCGCAGCACCTGGATGAACTCGCGCTTGCCGCGATTGCCCATGCGCGCTTCCAGGAGATGGCGCAGGTGCTGGAAGGCCTCGGGCAGGTCCCAGCCCTGCAAGGCCGCGGCCTGGTCGAGGGCGTTCGGCTTCTCCTCGATTAGCGCCAGATAGTGCAGCGGATCGGAGACGAACACGCCCGTCCCGTAATTGCGGGGATGGCGGGCAATCTCCTCGCCCCGGCACAGGATCACGACCTCCTCGACGAAGCCCTTCACCACCACGTCCTGGAAGCCATAGGCCGTCGGGACCGAGTAGTCGTTCGACCGATATCGGACCAGCGCCGTCGACGAGACCCGCGCACCACGCTTCTCGCACGGCTCCAGCGGCACTGCCGGCAAAGGGCGCAAGACCCCGAGATCGGCAACAAGCCGCTCTCCGATCGTCTGGGCATGCCGGCCGGCCCGCTCGTCCTGTCGCCGGCGGCAGCGCTCGGCCAACATCGCGTTCAGTTCGGCGAAGCTCGCCGCCAAAGGGATCGGCGTCATGAAGTTCGAGCGGGCATACTTCACCAGCCCCTCGACCTTGCCCTTGTCATTGCCCTTGCCCGGGCGCCCGAACCGATCCCGGAACAGATAGTGGCTCACCAGCTCCGTGAAGGCCCGCGTCCGCTCGCGCCGGCCATCGCCGCAGATCTTCGCCACCGCAATGCGGGTGTTGTCATAGAGGATCGACAGCGGCACACCGCCGAAGAAGCCAAAAGCCGAGACGTGACCGTCCAGGAACGCTTCCGTCGTCTCGCGCGGATACGCCTTCACGAAGCAGGCATCCGACTGTGGCAGGTCCAGGCAGAAGAAGTGGATCTTCTGCCGCACGCCGCCGATCACCGCCAGCGCCTCGCCAAAATCCACCTGGGCGTGACCGGGCGGATGGGCCAGCGGAACGAAGGTCTCGCGGCCCCGCGCCCGGCAGAGCCGCACATGGTCCTTCACCACCGTGTAGCCGCCGGCAAAGCCGTGCTCGTCCCGCAGCCGCTCGAAGATCCGCTTCGCCGTATGGCGCTGCTTCACCGGAGACGCCCGGTCTCCGTCCAGGATCGCCTCAATCACCGGCAGCAGCGGACCGAGCTTCGGCTTCTCGACCGGCTTCGTGCGCGTGTAGCCCGGAGGGATCGAGAACCGGCACATCTTGGCGATCGTTTCGCGGCTCAGCCCGAACACGCGAGCCGCTTCCCGTCGGCTCTGCTTCTGATTGAAAACGAAATCGCGAACCGCCGCGTAGACCTCCACAGCGAACATCCCCGCCGACCCCGAAAGGGATCAGCCTATCCAGTGGACGACTTTTACGCCGCCCGCGCCCGCACAAACGCAGGCGCTTCACTGGATGGTTTTCTCACCGCCCTGCACATTGGCTGCAGCAAGCCGCTCGCCTGGCAATCAGGGGGAGATCTGGCCGATCTCCTCGGCATGGTCGACATAGACCAGCCCCTGCCGCGTCAGCTCTTCGCGCATCTTGTACATGTCGAGGCCCAGCACGCCGGAAGCGAGACGCTGGCGCTTCTCATCCTCGTTGGCCTTGCGCGCCTTTGCCTTGGCGGCGACATCGGCGGCCTGCAGGCGCGGCACGACCAGCACGCCGTCGTCATCGGCGACGATGACATCGCCCGGATTGACCACCGCGCCTGCGCAGACCACCGGCACGTTGACCGCGCCCAGCGTCGCCTTGACCGTGCCCTTGGCCGAGATCGCGCGCGACCAGGCCGGAAAGCCCATTTCGTGGAGCGACTTCACGTCCCGCACGCCGGCGTCGATGACGATGCCGAGGACGCCGCGCGCCATCAGCGAGGTCGCGAGCAGGTCGCCGAACATGCCGTCGGTGTTGTCGGTGGTGACGGCGACGACAAGCACGTCGCCGGGCTGGCACTGCTCCACCGCGACATGCAGCATCCAGTTGTCGCCGGGTTGGGCAAGCACGGTGACGGCGCTGCCCGCGATGGCGGCGCCGGCCCAGGCGGGGCGCATATGGGGCTTCATCAGCCCGGTGCGGCCCATCGCTTCATGGCTGGTGGAGACGCCGCATTCGGCGAGATCGGCAATGGCGCCTTTATCGGTGCGGGGGATGTTGCGGACGACGACGGTTTTCACGCGAGTTCCTCCAGAACCATCGGGAAGAGCCGCTGATAGGCCTCGCCATAGGTCATCGACCGGCCGGAATTGCGGCCGCCCTGCATGCCACGGTTCAGCGCGACGCGGGTGTAGTACTCCCAGAGGTGCTTCTGGGCGGCGAGGATTTCGAAGGCGGCGCGCTTCTTCTCCCAGACATCATCGATGTTGAGGATGACGTTGGGCTTGAAGTCGCACTGCTCGGGCTGGTGCGGCTCGAACAGGAAGACCGGCGGGGCGGAATAGGCGCGGTTCGGGTCGGGCTTGTGGCCGGCCGCCTGCGCGATGATGCGGGCCTCCTGCGCCAGCCGCGTCGCCTCGGGATGGTCGATATTGTAGGGATCGGCCAGCGCGTGGGTCAGCACGAAGGACGGCTTCAGCTCGTGGTTGATGTCGACGAGCCGGCCGAGGATCTCCTCCGTGCCCCGCAGCGGATAATCGCCGGCATCGAAGAACTCGATCTCCGCGCCGAGCAGCTCGGCGGCGCGCTGCGCCTCGTCGCGGCGCTGCTCCTTGACCGCGGCCATGCTGACGCCCGCCTTCTTCCAGGCGAACTGGCTCTCGCCGCGCTCGCCATAGGATAGGCAGGCGATCTTGACGCGATAGCCCTTGGCGGTGTGGAGCGCGATGGCGCCGCCGGCACGCCAGACGAAATCGCCGGGATGGGCGGTGACGACGAGGCCGGTCTTCTGGGAAGCAGTCATGGGTTGAACCTTCGAGGTTGTGTTTGGGATGTCTCAGGCCGCTTCGGCGCGGGCATAGGCGGTGCCGTCGAACAGCAGGCGGGCCGTTCGCAGCAGGCCGGCGCGCTCGACGACGGGCTGTTCGGCCGTGCCGCCGACCTCGATGCGGACGCTGAACTCGCCGGTCGGATGCTCGACCGAGAGAGTCTTCACCCGGCCTTCGGGGATTTGGGCGACCGATGCCGCGGGCGACCCGGGCAGGACGCAGGCCGTCGCCACCGTCACCGCCGCAAAGACGCCGATGGAGGCGTGGCATTCATGCGGGATGAAGCTGCGGGTCGAGACATGGCCGCCCGGCTGCTGCGGCGGAGCGAGGAGCGCGATCTTCGGAACGACCTTCTTTGCGACATCGCCGAGATTCATCAGCGGCCCGGCGGCCAGCCGGATGCGCTCGATGTGCGCCTTGAGCTCACCGTCCTTGTCGAGCTCGTCGCGTGGCTCGTAGCCGGTTCGCCCGACATCGGCCGCCCGCATCACGATCACCGGCATGCCGTTGTCGATCAGCGTGCAGGGCACGCCGTCGACGATATCCACGGCGTTACCGGTCGGCAGCAGCGAGCCGCAGACGGAGCCGGCTGCGTCGAGGAAGTCGATGGTGACGGGCGCCGCCGTGCCCGGCACGCCGTCGATCCGCGCGTCGCCCCCGTAGTTCACGCGTCCGCCGGGCGTCTCGATCAGCAATTCGGCGATGGTACCGGTGTTGATGGTGCGGACGCGAACCCGGGTCCGGTCTCCCGTCGGCGCGATCAGCCCGCGCTCGATCGCGAAGGGCCCGACACCGGAGAGGATGTTGCCGCAGTTCGGCGTCGTGTCGACGACCGGCTGGGCGATGCCGACCTGGCCGAAGAGGAAGTCGATGTCGCAATCCGGCAGGGTCGAACGGGAGACGATGGCCGTCTTGCTCGTCAGCGGGTGGGCGCCGCCGACGCCGTCGACCTGGCGCGGATCGGGGGAGCCGAAGATGCTGAGCAACAGACGGTCTCGCGCGGCGGGGTCGGACGGCAGGTCTTCCGCGAGGAAATAGGCGCCCTTGGACGTGCCGCCGCGCATCAGCGCGCACCTGACGGGAATCTGCATAGTCTATCTCCCTCGCGTTGCGGTCGCCGTGGTGCCGGATTGTTCTCAGTGCGCCAGGATCTTCGACAGGAATTCGCGGGCTCGCTCGCTCGCGGGAGCGGCGAAGAACTGCTCCTTGGGGGCGTCCTCGACGATGCAGCCCTGGTCCATGAAGATGACGCGGTCGGCGACGCGCCTCGCGAAGCCCATCTCGTGGGTCACCACCGCCATCGTCATGCCCTCACCGGCGAGCTCGATCATCACGTCGAGCACTTCGCTGATCATTTCCGGGTCGAGCGCCGAGGTCGGCTCGTCGAACAGCATGACCTGCGGGTCGAGCGCGAGCGCGCGCGCGATGGCGACGCGCTGCTGCTGGCCGCCGGAAAGATTCGCCGGCCTCGAATCCGCCTTGGCCTCGAGGCCGACGCGCTTGAGCAGGCTGCGCGATCGGGCCTCCGCCTCGGCGCGCGAGCGCTTCAGGGCGCGGACCTGCGCCAGCATGATATTCTCCAGCGCCGTCATGTGCGGATAGAGCTCGAAATGCTGGAAGACCATGCCGATGCGCATGCGCAGCTTCGGCAAATTGGTGCGCGGCGAGCCGACCTCGACATCCTCGAATCTGATACTGCCGGACTGGAAGGGCTCCAGCCCGTTGACGCACTTGATCAGGGTGCTCTTGCCGGAGCCGGACGGGCCGCAGACGACGACGACCTCGCCCTTGGCGATCTTCGTGCTGCAATTGTGGAGCACCTGCGTCGAGCCATAGGCCTTCGAGACGCTGTCGATGACGATCGTGGGATTGTCCATTGCATTGACCTTGAGAGCGAAGGCCATCAGCTGACCGCCAATCGCGCATAGAGCCAGCGGCCGATGCCCGAGAGGATCAGGCAGATCACCAGATAGGTGAGGGCGACGAAGGCGAGGATCGTCACCGGCTGGAACTCACGGGCGTTGACGAGCATGGCGTTGCCGGTGAACTCCGCGACGCCGATGACCGAGGCTACTGAAGTGAACTTGAAGAGCCGGACATACTGATTGAACAGCGTCGGGATGATGCGGCGCACCGCCAGCGGGACGACGACGAAGCGCAGAGCCTGGCCCTGCGTCAGCCCGGTCGCCAGCGCGGCCTGGTTGAGCGTCGGCTTGACCGTCATCAGGCCGCTGCGGATGTCCTCCGCGAGGTAGGCGCCGATGAACAGGATGAATGCGACGATCGTCGCCTTGTAGGCGGTGGTTTGATAGCCGAACAGCGCGGGCAGGCCGAAGAAGGCGATGAACAGCACGACCAGCAGCGGTGTGCCGCGGATGAACTCAATATAAACCCGCGCTACGGCCGAGAGCACCGGCACGCGGCTGTAGAGAATAACCGCAACGACCAGTCCGAGCAGCGTGCCGCCCAGCGCGACCATCGCCGAGATCTGAAGGCTGGTCGCCAGCCCCTGCAGCATGAAGGGCAGGTTCTTGAGAATGACCTCAGGCATCGGCCACCCTCCGGGCGAGACCGTCGCGCGTGCCTGACAGGATGGTCAGCGTCTGGCTGACCAGCGTCACCAGCGCGAGATAGAGCAGGCAGACGGTGATGTAGATCTCGAAGGTGCGGAAGGTCTGCCCCTCGATCGCGCTCGCCTGGTAGGTGATGTCGGCCACCGCGATCACCGAGGCCAGGGAGGAATCCTTGATGAGCTGCGAAAACACGCTGGCGAGCGAGGGAATAATGGCTCGGATCGCCTGCGGATAGACAACGAAGAGCATGGCCTGCGCATTGGTCAGCCCGCTGGCGAGCGCCGCCTGGCGCTGGCCGCGCGGCACGCTGCCGATACCCGAGCGGACGATCTCGGCGACATAGGCACCCGAATAGAGCGAGAGTCCGAGGACACCGCACCAGAAGGCCGGGATCTTCAGGAAAGACAGGCCGTTATACCAAAAGTACATATGGATCAGCAGCGGGATGTTCCGCATCGACTCTACATAGGCGATCGAGAGCGCGCGCAGCGAGCGGGACTGCGCCGTCGCCGCAGTGCCGACCAGGATCCCGATGAGGATCGCGAGCACCAGCGCCGCCGCCGAGAGCAGGACCGTGGTGATGAAGCCGTCGATGATGAGCGCGCGGTTGTCCCAGATCGGGCCGAACTGCAGGGTATAATTCACCGGTCAGACTTTCTGTGCCGGCGGGCCTTTCGGCCCGCCGAAGCCCGTTCTCACGGCCAGGTTTCGATGGGGTAGGTCGGATCCGCGTTGAACCACTTGCGGTAGAGCGCGGCGTACTCGCCGGAGGTCCACAGGTCCTGGAGGGCGAAGTTCACCGCGTCGCGAAGCTCTGCGTCGCCCTGACGGATGCCAATGCCGAACGGCTCGATGCTGAAGAGCTCACCGACGATCTTGAACTTCGGGTTGTCCTTCTGGAAGCCCTGGAGGATGTTCAGGCTGCCGGTCAGCGCGTCGACACGGCCCTGGGCCAGCGCCAGCCAGGCGCTGTTATAGTCCTTGAAGGCGGTGACCTTGGCCTTGGGCGCGGCCGTCGCGATATTCTTCTCCAGCGTCGTGCCCTGCTGGACCGCAACCTCCTTGCCGTCGAGGTCCTTGAGGCCGGCGACCTTGCTGTCGCTGGCGACCATCAGCGACTGACCGCCGGTGTAATAGGTGATGCTGAAGTCGATCGCCTTGTCGCGCTCGCGCGTGTGGGTCATGGACGCCGCGACGATATCGACATTGCCGCTGACCAGCAGCGGCACGCGGGTCGGCGATGTCACCTTCACGAACTCGACCTTGACGCCGAGCTTCTCGCCGATCTTGCGGACGATATCGAGATCGAAGCCGGCCGGCTCGTTCTTGTCGTCGAGGAAGCCGAAGGGCGGCGTGTCATATTTGACGCCGGCCCGGATCGTGCCGCGCTCCTTGATCTTGGACATGCTGTCGGTCTGCGCCTGCGCGGCGCCAAGCGGCGCCAGAATGGCCGCCGCGGCGAGGGCCGCCGCGAGCTGGAGTTGTCGGCGATCGATCATGGTCTTCGGTTCCCCTGGTTTTGGTTGACGACATGGTTTCAGGCGGCGAGGCCGATGCGCGCGATCCGGTCGAGCGCTTCCTCGAGGTCGGCATCCGGGCAGGTCAGCGACAGGCGCAGATGGTTTTTGCCCGGCGTGCCGAAGAAGGAGCCTGGCAGCGACGAGACGTCGATCTCGTCGAGCCAGCGCTTGGCCACGGCGACGTCGTCGCCGGCGATTGCCGGGAAGAGGTAGAAGGTTGCCGGCGGCATGCTCGCCTCTATGCCGTGGATCTTGGACAGGCCGGTCACCGCGATCTCGAGGCGGCGGCGGAAGGTCTCGCGATATTGCGGCACGACCTCGTCATGGAGCGAGAGCGCTGCAATGCCGGCGAGCTGGATGAAGTCAGGCACGCAATAGACCGAGTGCTGCATGAACTTGAGCACGGCCTTGGAGAGCCCGGCCGGCATCATCAGCGCGCCGAGGCGCCAGCCTGTCATGCCGAAGGTCTTGGAAAAGCTGTCGACGACGAAGGTGCGCTCGCGCCCGCCCGGCAGCGCCTGCGGGCTCGGGAAGCGGCCGCTATGCAGCAGGTCGCAATAGACCTGATCGAAGATGATCCAGATGTCGTGGCGAACGGCCAAGTCGACGAGGCCGGAGATCTCCTCGGCGGCCAGCACCCGCCCGGTGGGGTTCACCGGCGAATTGACGATGACGGCCTTGGTGCGCGGCGTGACGGCACGCTCCAGCACGTCCAGGTCGAGCCGGTCGAGCAGCGAGAGCGGCACGGGCGTGCCGCCGCAGAGCCTGACGCAAGGGCCGTAGCTAACCCAGCCGGGTTCGGGCACCAGGACCTCGTCGCCGGCCTCGACCGTCGCCATCAGCGCCGTGAGCAGCGCGAACTTGCCGCCCGGCGTAACGATGATGTCGGCGGGATCATAGGCCGTGCCGGAGCGGAGCTGCTCGCGCTGGGCGATGGCTTCCCGCAGCGCCGGCAGGCCGGCCGCCGGCCCGTAATGCGTTGCGCCGGCGCGCATGGCGCGCTCGGCCGCGTCGATGATGCGCGGATCGGTGTCGATGTTCGGATCGCCGCTCGACAGTGCCAGGATACGGCGGCCGGATGCCCGTGCCGTGCGGACCCGCTCGGTCATCTCGACGGTGGCGGACGGCTTTAGCGAGGTGACGCGGTCGACGAGTGTGCGTGGCATAATGGCAGAGTCCTGGAAGCAGGTGTTCAGGCGGTTCGGTGAATGGCGGGCGTGAAGCCGAGCTGCCCCCGGTCGCAAGGCGGGGCGCGGAAGCCGGCGGCGGCGAAGGCGACCATCTCGGCGAGCGCCGCGTCCAGATCAGACGGGTCGCACTGGCCGTCGGAGAGCGCCTGAATGCGGCCGGGGTTCGACAGCGTGTAGTAGTGCGCGCCGAGCAGGAAGTGGAAGCGCCAATGGACGTCATTGGCCGAGAGATGCGGAGCCGCAGCGGCGATGGCCGCGATGAAACGCTGGCTCGTCGCGTTGAAATGTTTGGCGATCAGGTTCTTCGACAGCTCTGCCTGCTCATGCGCGACGACCGAGCGCAGTCGCATGAAGCGCCGCGCGCCCGCGTCGTCGGAGGGCTGGGCGAAGGACGGGCGCAGGAAGGCCGCAAGAACCTGCTCGAGCATCGGTGCACGGCCGGCCCCTTCGCCGCAAGCGTCCAGCAAGGCGAGCCGGGCCGCGTTGATGGCACCCGAGCGCCGCGCGAAGATCTCTTCCAGAAGGATCTGCTTCGAGCCGAAATGATAATGCACGGCCGCGATATTGGCGTCGCAGGCGCGGGTGATCGAGCGCAGCGAGACGGCCCGATAGCCCTGCTCTGCGAACATCTCCTCAGCCACATCCAGAATGCGATCTGCCGTGGCAGCCGGCTGGCTATCGCCCATGCCAATCCCGTTCATACGACCTATTCAATCACTTTATTGAAATAGGTGTTTGCGAGAGTCAAGCTGCTATGGGCAAGGCAAGAGGTGTTCCAGCCCGTGAGGCAACGTTCATCCGGGCTCAACTGGCACCGGGCGCGGCCTCGCGCCACTGCCGGCACGGCGATGGCTTGAAGACCGGCCTGATCCGTGGCGGCCTCGTCTTCAGGCCGCGCGTCGCTCGCCGACGCCGAGCCAGCCCAGCAGCCTGGCCCGCAGGCCCGGCAGCGCGGCGTCGTCGACCCGGCGCGGGCGTGGCAGCGCGACCTTCACCTCATGCGCGATGACGCCGTCCTTCATCACGAGGACCCGGTCGGCGAGCAGCAGCGCCTCCTCGACGTCGTGGGTGACCAGCAGCACGGCGCAGCGGTGGCGCTGCCAGAGCTCGCCGACCAGGGCCTGCGCCTTGAGTCGGGTCAGCGCGTCGAGCGCGCCGAACGGCTCGTCGAGCAGGAGCAGGTCGGGTTCGCGCACCAGCGCCCGGGCCAGCGCCGCGCGCTGCGCCTCTCCGCCCGAAAGCACTTTCGGCCAGGCTTCGGCCCGATGCGACAGACCGACCTCCGCCAGCGCCGCATCGGCGCGGGCGCGGCTTTCGCCACCGGGCAGGCCGAGCGTGACGTTGCGCCAGACCGGCTTCCATGGCATCAGCCGCGGCGCCTGGAAGGCGACGGCGCGGCGGACCGGAACCACGACCTCGCCGCCGATCTCGTTGTCGAGATCGGCGAGCACGCGCAGCAGCGTGCTCTTGCCGCAGCCGCTCGCCCCGACCAGCGCCACGAATTCGCCGGCGGCGATGTCGAGGTCGAGATCGCGGATCACGGCGCGCTCGCCAAAGCGGCGGGTCAGGCCGCGCACCTTCACGGCCGGCTGGGCGTCGCTCATGCTCAGGCTCCCGAAAAAGCCGGCCGCCAGGCCAGCAGCACGCGCTCGAGCAGCCGCACGACGGCATCGACCGCAAGGCCCAGCAGCGCATAGATCGCGAGGCAGACCACGATGACATCGGTCTGGAAGAACTCGCGGGCGTTGTTCATCAGATAGCCGATGCCGGCCGTGGCGTTGATCTGCTCGCCGAACACCAGCGCCAGCCACGCCACCGCCAGCGAATAGCGCAGGCCCACCAGCGCGCCCGGCATGGCGCCGGGCAGGATGACGTGGCCGATCAGCCCCGCGCGCCGCAGTCCCAGCGTGCGCGCCGCCTCGACCAGCGACTGGTCGACATTGCGGATGCCGGCATAGACGTTGAGATAGAGCGGGAAGGCCGTCGCCAGCGCGATCAGCGCGATCTTCGGCTGCTCGCCGATGCCGAACCAGATGATCAGCAGCGGGATCAGCGCGATGGCCGGGATGGTGCGCAGCATCTGGACCACGGAATCGATCAGGTCCTCGCCGATGCGCGACAGGCCCGAGACGAGCGCGAGCCCGACGCCGATCGTGCCGCCGATGGCGAGCCCCGCCACGACGCGGCCGAGCGAGGCCAGGATCGCGGCCTGCAACTCGCCGCTGGCGATGAGATCGCCCGCACTGCCGACGACGGTCGCCGGCCCCGCCAGCACTTCCGCCGGCAGCAGGCCGAAGACCGAGGCCAGATGCCAGGCCAGCACCAGCAGCACAGGCCCGCTCGCGCGCCGCAGCAGCCGCGGCGGGCCGCGTCGCCTCACGGCGGCGGGCTGCACGCGGGCCAGGCGCCGTTCGCCTTCGACCGGAACGGGGCGGGACGCGTTCGCGGGACGCACCGCGGCGATGCGCGGAGCGCCCGCGCGCAGGAACGAGATGTCGGCCTGGGTCATGGTCAGGCTCCGATCGCCAGCTCGCGATAGAGGATGCGGTCGAAATCGATCTCGCCGCTCAGCACGCCTGCCGCCGTCCAGGTTTCGAAGGTCTTCTTCAGCCCGGCCGCGACGCCGTCGTCGACTGCGAGGCGCCGGTAGGCCAGATCGTCGTCCGAGAGCTCGCGGGCGATCTCCTCGTCCTGTTTGGCGAAGCCGCGATACCAGGCGACATAGGCCTCGCGATTGGCGCGGCCCCAGCGATAGGCGCGCTCGACGCGGTCGGCGTAGTCGGCGAGCGCCGCCCGCTTGCCGGGATCGTCGACGGCGCTCTGCGAGGCGGCATAGATCAACAGCCCCGAATTGATGCCGGCGCCATCCGACAACACGCGCGCGCCCAGCGCGCTGCGGATGCGTGCGCCATAAACCCCCCAGGTCGCCCAGGCGTCGATGCTGCCGGCGCCGAAGGCCGCGCCCGCATCGACCGGGTTCAGGAAAGCGAGCTTGACGTCGCTCTCCTTGAGCCCCGCCTTGGCCAGCTCGCCGATCACGAGATAATGCGAGACGCTGCCGCGCGTCGTCGGCGAGATCGTCTTGCCGGCGAGATCGGCGACGCTTCCCGCCTTGCTGCCCTTGGGCACATAGAGCCGCGTGCCGCGCCCGCCATTGCTCCAGGCCGCCACGACCTTGATCTTCGAGCCGCCGGCGATGGCGCTGACGGTCGGTGAATCACTGGCCGCGCCGATATCGATGGCGCCGGCCTTCAGCGCCTCGTGCAATTGCACTGCGGCGGGGTAGACCGACCATTCGATCTTGTAGGGCACGTCGTCGAGCAGGCCCGCGGCCTTGAAACGGCTGTGGTTCTGGCCGACCTGGTCGCCGATCCTGAGCGTGACCTTGCCGAGCTCGGGGCCGGCGGCGCGGACGACATGGGGAGCGGTGACGAGACCGGCTCCCAGGCCGGCCGAGAAGAGGCGACGGGTGAGCGTCATCGAAGAATCCTTCGCTGTTCAAGGGCTGGAGTCAGCGCGCCGTGCCGGGATGGGCGTGGATCGGATCGACCCAGTAGACGTCCTCGGGCTTCTCGACCGGGTCGACATCGGTGATGTTGACGACCACGGCCTCGTTGTCGGAGCGCACGAGAACGCATTCGAGAATCTCCGCCGGATCGGCATTGATTTCCTGATGCGGGACGAAAGGAGGCACGTAGATGAAGTCGCCCGGGCCGGCCTCGGCGACGAATTCGAGCCTGTCGCCCCAGCGCAGGCGAGCCCGGCCACGCACGACATAGATCACGCTCTCGAGCGCGCCGTGATGGTGCACGCCGGTCTTGGCATCGGGCTGGATCGAGACCGTACCGGCCCAGATCTTCTGCGCGCCGACGCGGGCATGGTTGATCGCCGCCTGCCGGAACATGCCCGGCGTCTGTGCCGTGTTGGAATCGAGCCTGTCGCCGGCGATGACGCGTACGCCGTCATGTTTCCAGCGGTCCCGGCCGTCCGCGCCCGTCTCGGCGGAGCCGTGACCGTGATCGTGATGATGATGGTCGCCGCACATCTCTTCGCTCCAAATATCGATGCCATGACGATAGCATTACGATCAGATATTGCGAACGGGGAGGCGGTTTGTATCGTCGGGCGGCAGGCAAATTATGATTTTGGGTCGTAACGAATACTTTGTTCTGCGATACCGATTGGGAGATAAAATCTTTTTCTCTCTCCGCCGCCGCCCCGAGCATGACCGTCTCCGCTCATGCTCGCTCGTCCTCGGCAGCGTCCTGAAATCGAGACGATGTATCTCGCGACACCCCGAAAAACGAAAAGCCCGCCTCCAATCGATCGTATCTTTAAAAGATCATTTCGTTTGACTAAACGAACGATTTTGCCGAATTCTCAGGGCAGGCAGGCGCCTCGCCGACAGCAGCGGAGGCGTTTCGGCGTCTCAAGGCAAGGAACGGCAGGCAAGGAACGGCCGATGGCAGATCTTCGCATCACGGGCTTCTCGGGAAATCCGGCCCGCCCCTCCCGCACACGCGCTCTGGTGACGACCGTAGCGGAGACCGCCGCGGCGCGGCTCGGCGGCGAGGCCGCGATCCACGATCTCGTCGATCTTAGTCCCTCGCTCGGCACCGCGCGCCGGCTCAGCGAGCTCGACCCGCAGGCGAGGGGAATCGTCGAGGCGATCCTCGCTGCCGACGTCCTCGTCGTCGCCAGCCCGACCTACAAGGGCAGCTATTCCGGCCTGTTCAAGCATCTCTTCGACCTGATCGACCCGCTCGCCCTGGCCGGCAAGCCCGTGATCCTGGCCGCGACCGGCGGCGGCGACCGGCACGCGCTGGTCGTCGAGCATCAGCTGCGGCCGCTTTTCGGCTTCTTCGCCGTCCACAGCGCGCCGACCGCCCTCTACGCCGCCGAGCGCGACATCGAGGACGGTCGCGTCACATCGCAGGCGCTGCTCGCCCGGATTCGCCAGAGCGTGGACGAGGTCGGACGGCTGCTGCCGCAGGCCCGGCGGGTGCCGGCCCTGCTCGCCGCCGAATGACCCCGAATCGCCCATCCCCGCTACAGGAGCTTCGACCATGAGCATCGAATTCATCGGCTTTGTCGGCAATCATCCGGCCTCGGAGACCGTGGCGCGCAGCGGCCCCGTCATCGACCTCACCTATGTCGAGACTCTCGCCAAGGCGCAGGAACAGGGCGGCTTCGACCGCGTGCTCTTCGCCTTCCACGCGACATCGCCGGAGAGCATCCTGATCGCGCAGCATGCGGCCTCCGTGACGCGGCGGCTGAAACTGATGATCGCGCATCGTCCCGGTTTCACCGCGCCGACCGTCGCGGCCCGCCAGCTCGCGACGCTGGACCACATCAGCGGCGGGCGCGTCGGCGTCCACATCATCACCGGCGGCGACGACGCCGAGCTCGCGCAGGATGGCGACGCCCTGACCAAGGACGAGCGCTACGCGCGCACGAGCGAATATCTCGACATCGTCCGCAAGGAATGGTCGAGCGCCGAACCCTTCGACTATGACGGCGCTTATTATCGGGTCCGCCGCGGTTTCTCCGAAGTGAAGCCGCTCAAGGCGCCGATCCCGGTCTATTTCGGGGGGGCTTCCGACGCGGCGATCGCGGTCGCGGGCCGCCATGCCGACATCTACGCGCTCTGGGGCGAGACGCACGACCAGGTCCGCGAGCTGATCGCCCGCGTGCGCGCCGCCGCCCAGACGCACGGGCGCCAGCCGCGCTTCTCGCTCTCGCTGCGGCCGATCCTGGCCGATACCGAGGAAGCGGCCTGGGCCAAGGCCGACCGCATCCTCGAAACCGCCAAGGCCCGCATCGCCCTGAGCGGCTTCGCCCGCACGGCGCAGGGACCGGCGAACGAGGGTTCGCGCCGCCTGCTGGAGGCCGCCGCGAAAGGCCCGCGGCTCGACAAGCGGCTCTGGACGGGGCTCGCGGCGCTGACCGGCGCCAAGGGCAATTCCACCTCGCTCGTCGGCACGCCCGACCAGGTCGCCGAAGCCATCATCGACTATTACGATCTCGGCGTGACCAGCATCCTGATCCGCGGCTTCGACCCGATCGCCGACGCCGTTCAATACGGCGGCGAACTGATCCCGCGCGTGAGGCAGCTGGTCGCCGCCAGGGGCGTCGACCGAGCTGCATAGTCCGGTCGGCTGCGTCTGCTTCCAGGCGAGGGCGCTTCGGCGCCGAAGGAAGAGTCGCAGGGACCGCGACGCGTTCCATTCGATGGGGCGCTCAGCCCTCCGGTGTCGATGCCGACGAGCGGCGGGCCGTCACGGCGAGCGCCAGCAGGCTGAAGATGGTGAACAGGACCTGGGCTCCCGCCTGTGCCGTATTGGTCGTCGCGTCGTATTGCGGCGCGACCTCGACCAGATCACCGCCGACATAGTCGATCCCTCCCAGCCCGCGCAGGAGCATCAGCGCCTGGAGGGAGGTCAGGCCGCCGATTTCGGGCGTGCCCGTCCCCGGCGCGAATGCCGGGTCCAGGCTGTCGATGTCGAAGGTCAGGTAGGTCGGACCGCCGCCGGCCACGCGGCGCGCCTCGGCGATGACCGCCTCGACGCCCATGCGGGCGAATTCGTCGGCATGGATCACCGTCATCCCGGAATCACGGGAGAATTCCCAGAGATATTCCGCCCCGCCGCGAATGCCGATCTGGATGATGCGGCGCGGATCGAGCACGCCATCCAGCACCGCCTGCCGGAACGGGCCGCCATGATGGAACCGGGAGCCCTCGTAAGGACCGCTGGTGTCGCAATGCGCGTCGATATGGATCATGCCGACGGGTCGCTTCTCGCCGACCGCGCGAAGGATCGACTGCGAGATCGAATGATCGCCGCCCACCGAAAGCGGGGTGACCCCGCCGGGTCGTGGATATCGCCGCCGCCGGCCTCGCCGTATTTGGCGCGCAGCCGTTCCAGCTCGCTCGACCGGTTCACCGCGGAGATTCATCCGGCGATGCTGACGGCCGATCTCGACGAAAAGCTCGCGCTGATGCGGGCGACGGTCTTGCCGAGCCCGATCAGGATCGATTCGGCCGTCAGGAATTCGGCCACGACGCTCCATTCGATCATTCCGTCGCGAAACGCCAGAATGATGAAAATCAAAAAGGATATGACCAGTATTCCAGAAATATACCGACCATAATGCTTGCGCCGGACGCGCCGGAGCCCGTCCGCAGACGAAAAATCCTCAACGATTTCTTTCGTCGCCGGTTCCATTGTCGCCGTTGCTTTTACCTGTCTTCGAGCCGCTACGGGCAGGGGAATGCTGAAGCGGTTTGGGGCCGCGATAAAGAGCGGCCGCCAAATGTTTACATTCGGCATATCGAATTGATCTGCCGGCCCGGTCCAGCACCGCGGATCAACAAGCATTCCTCGCCCGCTGGTGGTGCGGCGTCGAGCATGACGGGCAGCATCCTGGTGTCTGCGGCCTGTCTGGGTTGGGCTCTTGGTGTGTCGGACGGCAATAGCGCCTCGGGAACGCTGGTCCCGCCGTTCGGGCTCGCCCCCGACGCCGGCTGACCTTGCGGATCGACGAGAAGCCCGCGCTCCCACCGCTGCGGTTCCGCTCCTGTTTGCCGGCAGGCTGCCTCGTCTCTGCCAGCTTCGATGCGCCGGTGCTCGCGGTCCTGCGCACCGGCACGACGCTGAAGATCCAAGCGACGGCAGGCGGCGGTGTGCCCACCCCATTCTCAATTCCACTGCAGGGAT
The DNA here is from genome assembly GCF_023953965.1 of Bosea sp. (in: a-proteobacteria). Taxonomy (NCBI): domain Bacteria; kingdom Pseudomonadati; phylum Pseudomonadota; class Alphaproteobacteria; order Hyphomicrobiales; family Alloboseaceae; genus Allobosea; species Allobosea sp. Next base: position 403,803 of record NZ_JAMLIX010000001.1, on the reverse strand, counting down.
TCGCAGCGGCACTCGATCGGGGTCGCAGTCCTTTCACGCTGAGGGTGAGCTTCTCGAACCACTCCGCCGAAGCCGTCACGACGCTGTCATCTCGACCCGATAGCGCTCCTTCCCGTGCACGGTCCATGGCGGCGGTGGCCAAGCCCAGCCGGCGTCGTGGCCATGGGAAACGACGGCTTCGAGAAACTTTCATGTTGCGGATCGAAAACCTGACCAAGCGTTTCGGCGACAGGAACGCCGTCGACGATGTCTCCCTGTCCATTCCCGCCGGTGAGATGGTCGGCGTCATCGGCCGCTCCGGAGCCGGCAAATCGACGCTGCTGCGCATGCTGAACCGCCTTGCGGAGCCCAGCAACGGCCGCATCTTCTGCGAGGATCGCGACATCACGGCGCTGAAGGGCACCGCGCTTCGGCGCTGGCGCCGCGACACCGCGATGATCTTCCAGCAGTTCAACCTCGTCGGTCGCCTCGACGTCATGACCAACGTGCTGCTCGGTCGGCTCAACCATCGCGCGGCGGCGCTGACGCTGGTGAAGAGCTTCGCAGAGGACGACAAGATCCGTGCCATCGCCGAGCTCGAACGGCTCGACATGGGCCATCTGCTCGCACAGCGCGCCGAGACCCTTTCGGGCGGCCAGCAGCAGCGCGTCGCCATCGCCCGCGCCCTGGTGCAGGAACCGCACATCATCCTGGCCGACGAGCCGATCGCCTCGCTCGACCCGCGCAACACCCAAATCGTGATGGATGCGCTGTTCCGGATCAACCGCGAGCACGGCATCACCGTGGTCTGCAACCTGCACGACCTCGATATCGCGGCGAAATATTGCGACCGGCTGGTCGGCATGGCCGCCGGCAGGGTCGTCTTCGACGACGTGCCGCAAGCGCTGACCCGCGAGGTCGCTGCCGGGCTCTACGGCATCGAAGCCAGGGATGCCGGCGCCGAGGCGCTCGACGCACTCGACGCCATCGCCACCGCCGAAGCGAAGCGCACCAGGCAGAAGATCGCCTGAGCCGCCCCATCGACCACGCGCAAGTAGACTTTATCACCCAAAGGAGCAGACCCAATGCTGACCCGTCGCCATGCCCTCAAGCTCACCGCTGCCGGCTTCGCGCTCATCGCGACCCCGGCCTTCGCCCAGGACTGGAAGGCGAAGTATCCCGAGCTCGTCTTCGCCATCATCCCATCGGAGAACGCCTCGGGCGTCGTCGAGCGCTACACTCCCTTCGTGAACTATCTCGCCAAGGAGCTCGGCACCAAGGTGACGCTGCGCATCGCCAACGACTACGCCGCCATCATCGAGGGCCAGCGCGCCGGCAACATCCACATCGCCTCCTATGGCCCAGCCTCCTTCGCCCGCGCCCGGATGACCGGTGCCAGGACAGACGCCTTCGCCATCGAGACCAATCTCGACGGTACCAAGGGCTATTATTCAGTCTTCTACGTGAAGAAGGATTCGCCCTATCGGACGATCGAGGACCTCAAGGGCAGGAATCTCGGCCTCGTCGACCCGAACTCCACCTCGGGCAACAACGTGCCGCGCTTCGCGCTGAACGGCATGAAGATCGAGCCGGAAACCTTCTTCGGCAAGGTCGTCTACACCGGCAGCCACGAGAACGCGATCATCGCCCTGCAGCAGGGGACGGTCGACGTCGCCGCCAACTGGTGGAACGACGAGCAGGAATCGAACCTCCAGCGCATGGCCCGCAAGAGCATGGCCAAGGCCGAGGATTTCCGGATCATCTACAAGTCCGAGCAGATCGTGAACTCGCCGATCGCCTATCTCACGGACCTGCCGGACGATCTCAAGGCCAGCATCCGCGACGCGGTGCTCAACCTCGCCAGCAAGGACAAGGCGGCCTTCGACAAGATCTACGAAGGCAAGGCCGGCCCGCTCGTCGCCGTCGACAACAAGGCCTATGATCCGATCATCGAACTCAACCGGTTCGTCGACGACCTGCGCAAGAAGAAGTCGTCGTAAGACGCACGCCTGGCCGCGACCGGAACCCATCTCCTGCATCGAAGTCGGTTGTTGCCGACTTCGACACTCTGAATGCTGATCTCGGGCAAGCCCGAGATCAGTGAGGGGGGCAGGGGTGAGGTGTCGGCCGTTGGACCGGTTGGCTCGGGCCTCGCCAACGCAGCGGCCACCTCCCGGCATTTCCGGTTAGCGGCCTACCTCTTACCCTGCCTTCTCCCTGTGGGAGAGGGTTCCCCGCGCCCCTGTCGGCAAGGGACCACACGGTTCATGACCCTCGCGATCGACCGCAACGACCCCGTCATCCGGGTCCATGCCGAGGCCTACCGGCAGGCTTCGTCCGTCAAGCGCCGGCAGACCCTGATCGGCGTCGCCGTGTTCATCGCCTGCGTGCTGCTTTCGGCCCGTGGCGCTGAAGTCGATCTCGCCAGATTCGCCGAGAACATCGGCCGCTTCCCCAAATACATCCACGAGACGCTGCCGACGCTCAGGCTCGCCAGCCTCGGCGCAGACCTTTCCGAATGGTATTGGGGCCTGAAGGGCTGGCTCAAGCTGCTCTGGCAGACCGTTCTCATCGCCTATGTCGGCACGGTGCTCGGGACCGCCGGCGCCGTCCTGCTCTGCTTTTCGGCCGCCGCCAATCTCGGCCGCTCCGCCTGGCTGCGCTTCGTCACGCGCCGCTTTTTCGAGTTCTGCCGCACTGTCCCCGAGATCGTCTTCGCACTGATCTTCGTCATCGCTTTCGGGTTGGGACCGCTGCCCGGCGTGCTCGCGATCGCGATCCACACCACGGGAGCGCTGGGCAAGCTCTTCTCCGAAGTGGTCGAGAACATCGATTTGAAGCCGGTCGACGGCGTCACCGCCACCGGTGCCGGGTGGTGGCAGGTCGTGCGCTTCGCGGTCGTGCCGCAGGTGCTCTCGAACTTCGCGAGCTATGCGCTGCTGCGCTTCGAGATCAATGTCCGCGGCGCCTCGATCATGGGCTTCGTCGGCGCCGGCGGCATCGGCCAGGACCTGATCGAGGCGATCCGCAAGTTCTACTTCACCGATGTCAGCGCCATCCTGCTGCTGATCATCGTCGCCGTGATGCTGATCGACTACGGCACGGAGCGGCTGCGCCATGCCCTCCTCAGCCTGGAGCATCGCAGATGAGCCTTACCCTCTCGATCGCCGAACGCGCCGACATCCTGCGCCGCCACGAGGCCGCTATCCGCGGCTCGCTCAAGGCCAGGCTCACGACGATCGCCACCGTTGCCGCGCTGCTCGGCCTCTTCGTCTACGGGCTGACGACGCTCGAAACCTCGCTCTGGAAGATCGTCTCCGGGGTCGGCAATCTCGGCAGCTTCGTCGTGCTGATGCTGCCGCCCGATCCCGGCTCCTGGGCGCGCGCCGTCATCTTCGCGAAGGCGCTCATCGAGACCGTCGCCATCGCCTTCCTCGGCACCGTGCTGGCGGCGGCGCTCGCCTTGCCCTTCGGTTTCCTCGCGGCGCGCAACGTCGTCGCCAACCGCATCGTCCATTTCCTCGCCCGCCGCTCGCTCGACACGGTGCGCGGCGTCGATGCCCTGATCTGGGCGCTGATCTGGGTGAATGTCGTGGGCCTGGGCCCATTCGCCGGCATGCTCGCCATCATGACCAGCGATCTGGGCGCCTTCGGCAAGCTCTATTCGGAAGCGATCGAGGCCGCCGACCGCAGGGCCGTCGAGGGCGTCGCCTCGGTCGGCGGCGGCAAGGCGCACGAGATCCGCTTCGGCCTCATGCCGCAGGTGCTGCCGGTGATCGCGAGCCAGGTGCTCTACTTCATCGAATCGAACACCCGCTCCTCGACCATCATCGGCATCGTCGGCGCAGGCGGCATCGGCCTCTATCTCGCGGAGTCGATCCGCACGCTGGAATGGCGGCAGGTCTCCTTCCTGATCCTGCTGATCCTCGCCGCCGTCTCGGCCATCGACTTCCTGTCGGGCAAGCTGCGCTTCGCCGTCATCGGCAAGCGGGCGGTGTAGGCTCAGCCATCATGGGCTGGCCCGGGATGGGCGGGGGAGGGGGAATCCCCGAAAGGCTCGATCACCATCTCCATGCGCGCGCCGGCGAAGACGCTCGAAACCAGGTGGATCGGCGTCAGGTCCGGCAGCGCATCAATGGCGGACGAGACCATCACCGCCGATGCCGGCGCGATTTCCAGCAAGCCCGCCTCGCGCTCATCGGCGAGCCGCGCCGTCAGCCGCGTCGACAGGCGCACGTAATCCGCGATGCCATAGTGCTTGAAGGCGGCGGTGATCGAGCCCTCCGCATCGCGATAGGCCCTGTCGAAAGCCGGGAAGCGCTCGACCGGGAGCCAATGCGTGCTTGTACCCATCGGCACGCCATCGGCCAGGCTCACGCCCCGCACACGCCAGAGCGGCGCCCCGGCCTTCAGGCCGAGCGCCGCGCAGGCCGACGCCTCGCCCCGGATCGTCTTAGCGCAGAGCATGCGGCTCGTGCCGACGATACCGAGCTTGCCCATATTGCTGCGCATGCTGACGCGCCGGCCGATCGGGTAGGGCACGCGCGGGGTGCCGACCTGCGTGCCGCGCCCGCGCGACACCGTCACCAGCCCGAGATCGGCAAGGTGCCGGAACGCCTGCCGCACCGTATGGCGATGCACGCCGTAACGATCGGCCAGCGCGGTCGAGGCCGGCAGCGTATCGCCCGGCCGATAATCCTCGCGCTCGATCGCAGCCATCAGGTCGTCGGCGATGCGCCGCCAGACCGGGCCGCCCTCGCCGTCGAGGACCGGGGCTTGCGCCGTGCCGTCCGTCATCAAAAGGTCATCCGAAAAGTATAGACATTCACCATCATCAGGGACATTATAGTCTAGACATTTGTGGCTGACCAGCGAGCCGGCGGATGAACCCGAAAACACCCCGACAACAATGGATGGCGACCCTGGCGCGCGCCACCCGCGACGAGATCGCGAGCCTTCTCGGCGTCCTCCCCGAGCATGAGGTGCTGAAGGCGCCCGAGACCGGCACCGTGATGGTGGAAGGCCGGGCCGGCGGCGCCGGGCGGCGCTTCAATCTCGGCGAGGCGACGGTGACGCGCTGCGTCGTGCGCCTTCCGAGCGGCCGCATGGGCTTCTCCTATGCGCTCGGCCGCGACCACCGCAAGGCGCGGCTCGCAGCCCTGCTCGACGCCCGCCTCCAGGACGCGGCCGCCGGCGGCGAGCTCGCGCAGGGTATCGCAGCGCTGGCCGTTCGGCAGGCGGCGGCCCGCGATCTCGCCTCGCGCAAGGCGGCGGCGACCAAGGTCGATTTCTTCACGCTGGTCAGGGGCGAGTGATGACGGCGCAGGACAGGATCTCCCCCGGCTTCTCCGATCCGGTCTTCCAGTCGCAGGCCGCCTTCCGCGCCTTGCTCGCGGCGCTCTCCGAACCCGGCACGCTCCAGGCCGTCGCCGCTGACATCACGCCGCCGGAAGGCCTTGCCATGGCCACTGCCACGACGCTGCTGGCGCTGGCCGATTACGAGACCCCGGTCTGGCTGCCCGAGGCGCTGCGCGACGGCGCGGCCGCCGCCTGGCTGCGCTTCCATTGCGGCGTGGCGCTGGTCGACGAGCCGGCCGGGGCCGCCTTCGCCGTGCTCGACGGTGCGGCCGACGAGCCCAGGCTTTCCGCCTTCAACCTTGGCACGGACCAGTTCCCGGATCGTTCCACCACCGTGATCGTCCAGGTCGCGGCGCTGGAAGGCGGCACGGCCTTCACGCTCTCCGGCCCCGGCATTCCCGGCAGCCGTACGATCGCGCCGCGGGGCCTGCGCCCCAGCTTCATCGCGGAGCTCAGCGATAACGGCGCGCTCTATCCGCTCGGCGTCGATGTCGTGCTGGCCCATGGCGATGGCGTGATCGGCCTGCCGCGCTCGACTGAGATCGGGGAGGCAGTCTGATGTATGTCGCCGTCAAGGGCGGCGAGGCCGCGATCCTCGCCACGCATGATCTCGTCGCCGAGGCGCGCCGGGGCGACCCGGCCGTGCCGGAGATCAGCGTCGCCCAGATCCGCGAGCAGCAGGCGCTGGCCTGCGCCCGCGTGATGAACGAGGGCTCGCTCTATGACCGGGACCTCGCCGCGCTCGCCCTGAAGCAGTCGCAGGGCGACGTGATCGAGGCCGCTTTCCTGATGCGCGCCTATCGCACCACGCTGCCGCGCTTCGGCTCTTCCGAGCCGCTCGATACCGCCGCGATGGCGATCCGCCGCCGTGTCTCGGCGACCTACAAGGATCTGCCCGGCGGGCAGGTGCTCGGGCCGACCTATGACTATACGCATCGCCTCTTCGACTTCGCCCTGATGGAACCGCAACAGGCCCCCTCTGCCCTTGGGGGAGAGGGTAGGCCGCGCAACGCACAGGACGCGGCAGCGCCAAGCCTTCCCTCATCCGACCCGGCTCCGCCGGGCCACCTTCTCTCCCGAGGGGAGAAGGAAAGAGCCCCGCTCGATCCTCATATGCCGCGTGTGCCCGATATCCTCGGCGCCGAAGGGCTGATGGAGGCGGAGGAGCCGCCGGAGGGCGATCCGCGCCCCTTCGACCTGACGCGCGATCCGATCGCCTTTCCGGCCGAGCGCGACGTGCGCCTGCAATCGATGGCGCGCGGCGACGAGGGTTTCCTGCTCGGCCTCGGCTATTCCGTGCAGCGCGGCTTCGGCGGCACGCATCCCTTCGTCGGCGAGGTCCGCGTCGGCGAGGTCGCGGTCGAATTCGTGCCGGAGGAACTCGGCTTCGCGGTCGATCTCGGCGACGTCACCCTGACCGAATGCCAGATGGTCAACCAGTTCCAGGGCTCGAAGGAGGTGCCGCCGCAATTCACCCGCGGCTACGGCCTCGTCTTCGGCCATAGCGAGCGCAAGGCGATGTCGATGTCGCTGGTCGACCGGGCGCTGAAGGCGCGCGATTTCGGCGAGGCGACGACCTATCCGGCGCAGCAGGACGAGTTCGTTCTCTACCACGCCGACAATGTCGAGGCGGCCGGCTTCGTCGAGCACCTGAAGCTGCCGCACTACGTCGATTTCCAGGGCGAGCTCGAACTGATCCGCCGCATCCGCAAGGAGCGCGAGGAACGGCTCGCCCGCGAGCAGGACACGCTGCCGGAGGCCGCGGAATGACCCTTCACCAGGTTCCGGCCTACAACTACGCCTATCTCGACGAGCAGACCAAGCGGATGATCCGCCGCGCTTTGCTCAAGGCCGTCGCGGTGCCGGGTTATCAGGTGCCGTTCGGCTCGCGCGAGATGCCGCTCGCCCGCGGCTGGGGCACCGGCGGCATCCAGATCACCGCCGCGATCATCGGCCCGGCCGATACGCTCAAGGTGATCGACCAGGGCGCCGACGACACCACCAACGCCGTCTCGATCCGCAGGTTCTTCGAGCGCACGGCCGATGCCCGCACCAGCGAGGCGACCGGGGAGGCGACGATCATCCAGACCCGCCACCGCATCCCGGAGGCGCCGCTGAAAGCCGGGCAGGTCATGGTCTATCAGGTGCCGATGCCGGAACCCTTACGCCGCCTGGAGCCGCGCGAGGCCGAGACCCGCAAGATGCACGCCTGGGCCGAATACGGGCTGATGCAGGTCAAGCTCTACGAGGACATCGCCCGCTACGGCGAGATCACCAAGACCTATGACTATCCCGTCATGGTCAACGACCGTTACGTGATGGCGCCTTCGCCCATCCCGAAATTCGACAACCCCAAGATGCACATGTCGCCCGCGCTGCAACTGTTCGGCGCCGGCCGCGAGAAGCGCATCTACGCGCTGCCCCCCCATACCCGCGTGAGGAGCCTCGATTTCGAGGATCATCCCTTCCGCATCCAGAGCTGGTCGCAGCCCTGCGGGCTCTGCGGCGCGGCCGACAGCTATCTCGACGAGGTCGTCATCGACGATCGCGGCGGGCGCATGTTCGTCTGCTCCGACAGCCATTACTGCGAGACCCGCCGGGCTGAAGGCCATCGCGGCACCATGCTGGGCGATGCGACGGCAAGCGGGCTGGTCGAGGAGACCGCCCCATGACCCTTCACGCCACGTTCCCCGACGCCGACCTCGACCCCGCCCCGCTGCTCTCCGTCGCCGGCGTCGGCCGCTTCTATGGCGGGCGCATCGGCTGTGCCGATGTCTCCTTCGAGCTCTGGCCGGGCGAGGTGCTCGGCATCGTCGGCGAATCCGGCTCGGGCAAGTCGACCCTGCTGCGCTGCCTCGCCGGCATCGACAGGCCCGACGAGGGCGAGGTCATGTTCCGCGGCGGCCCCGAGCCGCTCGACATCTACTCGGTCTCCGAGCAGGAGCGCCGCAGCCTGATGCGCACCGCCTGGGGCATCGTCCACCAGAACCCGCGCGACGGCCTGCGCATGGACGTCACCGCCGGCGGCAATGTCGGCGAGCGCCTGATGGACCGCGGCGACCGGCATTACGGGAAGATCCGCGAGCGCGCCCTCGACTGGCTGCAACGCGTCGAGATCGCCGGCTCCCGCATCGACGACCGGCCGCGCCAGTTCTCCGGCGGCATGCAGCAGCGCCTGCAGATCGCCCGCGTGCTGGTCTCGCAACCGCGCCTCGTCTTCATGGACGAGCCGACCGGGGGCCTCGACGTCTCGGTGCAGGCGCGCCTGCTCGACCTGCTGCGCGTGCTGGTGCGCGATCTCGGCCTCGCCGCCATCATCGTCACCCACGACCTCGCCGTCGCGAGGCTCCTCACCGACCGGCTGATGGTGATGAAGGATGGCCGCGTCGTCGAGCAGGGCCTGACCGACCAGGTCCTCGACGACCCGCATCACGCCTATACGCAACTCCTGACCTCGGCGGTGCTGAGTGTGTGACCTGTTCTCCTGTCGTGGGTTCCGGGTCCGCGCCTGCGGCGCGTCCCGGAATGACAGCGGCGCCCCCGTCACATCCCCGTCACCGCGAATCGGCAAGGCACTGACCCCATGACCAGGATGATTCAGGTCGAGAACGTCGCCAAGACCTTCACCCTGCACAACCAGGGCGGAGCGCGCCTGCCCGTCTTCGACAACGTCGATTTCAGCGTCGAGGCCGGCGAGGCGCTGGTGCTGGCGGGCGCGTCGGGTGCCGGCAAGTCGAGCCTGCTGCGTATCCTCTACGGCAATTACAGGCCGACATCGGGCGTAATCCGCATCACCCATGCCGGCCGCCCCGTCGACATCGTCTCGGCCGTGCCGCGCACCGTGCTCGACATCCGCCGGCGCACGCTCGGCTTCGTCTCGCAGTTCCTGCGTGTCATCCCGCGCGTCTCGACGCTCGACATCGTGCGCGATCCGCTGCTGGCGCGCGGCGCCGATCCCGAGGTCGCGACCGGGAAGGCGAGAGCCATGCTCGCCCGCCTCAACCTGCCCGAGCGGCTGTGGACCCTCGCGCCCGCGACCTTCTCCGGCGGCGAGCAGCAGCGCGTCAACATCGCCCGCTCCTTCGTCGATCCGTCGGCAATCATGCTGATCGACGAGCCGACCGCCTCGCTCGACGCCGCCAATCGCGACGTCGTCGTCGACCTCATCGCGGAAGCGCGCGCCGCAGGCTCCGCCATCGTCGGGATCTTCCATGACGAGGCCGTCCGCGAGCGCGTCGCGACCCGCTATCTCGACATCACCGCTTTCAGGAAGACTGCCTGATGCAGACCGTTCTCACCAACGCCAGGCTGATTCTCGAGAACGAGGTCGTCACCGGCACGATCGCTTTCGACGCAACCGGCATCACGGCGGTCGATCAGGGCAAGACCTCCCTGCCGGGCGCCATCGACGCCGGCGGCGACTATGTCGCGCCCGGCCTCGTCGAGATGCACACCGACAACATGGAAAAGCATTTCATGCCGCGCCCGAAGGTCTTCTGGCCGAACGGGCTGGCGGCAGCGCTCGTCCATGACGCGCAGATGGCGGCGGCCGGCGTCACCACCGTATACGACGCGGTCTGCGCCGGCACGCCGTTCTCGGCCAAGGACTACCGCAAGGACATCTTCGCCGACGTGATGAAGGCGCTGGCCGAGGGCAGGCGCGAGAACGTCTTCCGCATCGACCACCGCGTCCATATGCGCTGCGAATTGACGAGCCCCGACCTGCTCAGGGACATCGAGCCCTATCAGGACGACGCGCTCGTCCAGCTCGTCTCGCTGATGGACCACACGCCGGGCCAGCGCCAGTGGCGCAACATCGAGCATCTGCGCACCTACTCGCTCGGCAACGGCAAGACGCAGGCCGAATTCGAGCAGGACGTGGTTGTGCGCCAGCAGGAGGGCGCCGCGAATGTCGCGAAGAACTGGTCGGCCGTCGTCGATATTTTCCGCAGGCGCGGCATCCCGCTCGCGACCCATGACGACACCACTCCCGAGCATGTCGAGGAAGGCATCGCTTCCGGCGCGGTGATCTCGGAATTCCCGACCACGCTCGAAGCCGCCGCCGCCGCCAAGCGGCACGGCCTCGCCACCGTCGCCGGCGCGCCGAACGTCGTGCGCGGCGGCTCGCATTCGGGCGGGGTCTCGGTCTCGGAGCTGGCGGAGAAGGGCCTGCTCGACGGCCTTTCCTCGGACTACGTGCCCGCGAGCCTGCTCCAAGCGGTGATCAAGCTCAAAGCCAGCCACGGCATCGCGCTGCCGGAAGCGATGGGCATGGTGACCTGGAAGGTCGCCGACATCCTCGGCCTGAAGGACCGCGGCCATCTCAAGACCGGGCTCAGGGCCGACCTCGTCCGCTTCAGGCTCATCGGCACGACGCCGGTCCTCGGTGCGGTCTGGTCGAGAGGCGAGCGGGCATTTTGAGCAAGCCCCGCTACGCCGTCTATTACGCCCCCGCCGCCGACAGCGCGCTGTGGCGCTTCGGCTCGGCCGTGCTCGGCTACGACGCCTCGACGGGCGAGGACGTTCCCTTCCTCGTTCCGCCCGGCTGCGACCCGGCGACATGGCCTGAGCTTACGCAGGAACCGCGCCGCTACGGCTTCCATGCCACGCTGAAGGCGCCTTTCGAGCTCGCCGAAGGCCGCAGCGAGGACGAGCTTCTGAGCTTTGCCCGCAACCATGCCGCCGGGCTGGAAGGGGTGGCGCTCGCGGGCCTCAGCGTCACCGCGCTCGGCTCCTTCGTCGCGCTGACTCCCTCCGCGCCGGGCGCGGATCTGCAACGCTTCGCCTTCGCGCTGGTGCGGGCCTTCGAGCCCTTCCGCGCGCCGCTGGCCGAAGCGGATCGGGCGCGGCGGCTCGCAAGCCCGCTCACCCCGGCGCAGCACGCCTATCTCGATGCCTATGGCTATCCTTACGTGGGCGATGCCTTCCGCTTTCACATGACATTGACCGGTTCGCTGCCGGACGGACGGATCGCTCCGGTCCGGCAGGCGCTCGCAGCAGCCTCCGCGGCGGCGCTGCCTGCAGGTCCGGTCAGGCTGGATCGCTTCGCCCTGTTCAGGCAGGACGATCGCAAGAGCCGCTTCCGCCTGCTCGATTCCTACCCGGTCGACTAGAGCAATTCCGCGATTCTCCGAATCGCGGAATTGCTCTAGGTCTTTGTTTTATCGCATTTTCTTCACGCGAACCGGTGTCCACTTCGCTCGAAAATGCTCTAGGAACCTTGCCGCGCGAGCCCGCGCAGCATGGCGAGCAGTTCCTGCGCCGCCTCGGCCACGCTGCGGTCGTTCATGATCGTGACGATCTCGGCACGCCCGGTGGTCAGCGACGCCTCGCGCTTCAGCCGGGCGGCGATATCGGCCTCGCTCTCGCGCCCGCGTGCCGCCAGCCGCTGCGCCAGCACCGCGACCGGGGCGGTGATGTTGAGCACCACGACCCGCGCGGCCAGCCGCTCGGCGGCGGCGATGACGGTACGCGAGACGTTGGCGAGCACCACGGCCCCCTCGGCGATGCCCGAAAGTTCTGCCGCCGGAATGCCGTAGCTCAGCCCGTGTGCGCGCCAGCTCAGTGCCAGCTCGCCCCGCGCCTCGGCCTCGCGGAACCGGGCCCCGTCGCAGGAATCGTGCTCCTCCGCGCCGGCCATGGCGGGGCGGGTGATCAGACGCCGGGCAAACCGAAAGCGGGGATCGCCGACGAGCCCGGCACGGCCTGCGGCCATCAAGGTGTCCTTTCCCGCCCCGGAGGGTCCGACCACGAGGACGAGCGCGCCCGCTGCTGAAACGGGGGTGGCGAGATCTCGATGAGGCAAGCACATGGTCGGAAGAAACTCGGACTGGAACCGGTCGTCGACCCGATGGTGCAGATCGGCAAGACCGCGCTTGGATGCCGCATCGGGATCGGCGCCACTGTCGGGTTCGTATCAGGCGACTTGCCCTTTGTCGTGAACGACGCAAATGACATTCATGCGACGACCGGCAGGGTTCGATGCTCCAACAATGCGATGGATCATCGTTACCGTCCAATGGGACGCGCGATCACTTAGCCGCCCGTCGAGGGCGGCTAAGGTCGCTTCGACAAAAAGCGTCGTTTTCGCTATTTCGCGCCGGCGGTCGGATAGGAACGCCAGGTCTTCAGGAACGCGTCGCGCTGGTCGGCGGCTTCCTTCTCGTCGATGTCGAAGACCTTGATCGCCGACATCTCGGGCAGCTTGACGATCTTGGACACTTCGATGTCGCTCCGGCTCGGGCGGCGGAACGAGGTTTCGAGCAAGGACGTCTGCGTTTCCTTCGACATGAGCCCGTCGAAGGCAGCCTTGGCCGCGGCGCCGCCCGGCGCTCCCTTGACCAGGCCGGCGAAGTCGGCCGTGATGAAGGTGCCGTCCTCCGGGTAGATCAGGTTGAATTCCTTCTGCCCGCCGTCGACGTAAGGGTAGCCGTTCGCCTCGAAGCCGAGGCCGACCGCGTATTCGCCCATGGCGACGCCGCTCTGCACGGCCGAGGACGAGGACGAGACGGTCAGGTTCGCCGTGAGCTGCCTGAGCTTCTCGTCGCCGATCATCTTATGCAGGCCCCACAGGATGGTGTAGCCGGTCGAGCTGTTGGCCGGGTCGGCGATCACGACCTTGCCTTTCCATTTCGGGTCGAGCAGCTCGGTCCAGGTCTTGGGCGCGGGCAGATTGCCGAGCTGATTGGTGTTCACCATGATCACCACGACATGGACGTTCGCCGGGGTGAAGAGGTTGCCGGGATAGCGCAGCTTTTCAGGGATCGCGGCAAGCTCCGGCGAGGCGTAGGCCTCGAACAGCTTTTCGAAGGCGCCGACGGTGTTGAAGCTCGAGCTCCAGAACAGGTCGCCCTGGACGTTGGAGGCTTCTGCCTCCAGGCGCCGCAGCAGCACCCCGCTTCCGCCGGTGACGGAATTCAGCCTGATCTCCGGAGCCTTCTTCTTGAGCGAGCTCGCGACGGCTTCGATCGCCTGCTCCGGATTGGACGAATAGAGCGTGACCTTCTTCTCCTGCGCCCAGGCGGTGGTGCCCAGCGTAAGCGACAGCAAGGCGGCTGCGGCGAGATTGCGAATGACCATTTCATTTCCTCCGGCTTATTTGGTTGGGTGACGTCATGACCTTCATTTCGACGCGAAGACGTCGACCTTGAAGATTTTCGTGGCGACGATGATCGGGATGAGGATGACCGCGATCAGGACGAGGCCATAGGCAGAGGCATAGGCCATCAGATTGCTGCCGATCAGGCGGAAGACCTGGATCGTCAGCGTTTCCCGCCCGCCCGAATAGACCAGGATCGAGGCGCTGAGCTCCGAGACGCTGGTCGTCCAGGTGAGGATGGCGGCCGAGGCGATGGCCGGCCCCATCATCGGCAGCACCACCTTGACGAAGGTCCGCAGCGGCGGCGAGCCGAGGCTGATCGAGGCTTCCTCGATCGAGTTGGGGATGTTGTGCAGGGTCGCCTGCGAGCTGCGCATGCCGAAGGGCAGGCGGCGCACCAGCAGGGCGAGCACCATGATCGTCGCCGTCCCGGTAAGGGGCAGCCAGCCGGCATTGAACGAGACGATCAGGCCGATGCCGAGCACCGTGCCCGACAGCGCCAGCGGGATCGAGGAGATGTAGTCGAGCCAGGGCGTTATGGCGTTGCGCTTCTTGATGATGAGGTAGCTGACGAGAGCGCTGAAGCAGATGCCGATCAGCGTGGCCGCGCCGGCATAGATCAGCGAGTTCACCAGCGGCTGCGGAGCGGTCACGAAGACGCGCTCCATGTTAGCCAGCGTCCAGTTGCCCCATTGCATGACCGGGCCGCGGGAGACGGTGAAGGCCCCGATCGCGATGACCGCGAGCGGCACGAGCGAGATCACGACGATCAGGCTCGCGGCGAGGCCGATGGCGGCGGCCCTCCAGCCGGCGAGCGGGACGGGCTTGGCGCCGCGGCCCTGGGCGATCTCGAAGCGGCCGCGGGAGATGATCCAGCGGTTGATGAACAGGATCAGCATCACCATGACGACGGAAACCGTCGCGAAGGTGCTCTGCATCACCGGCGCGGCCCCGCCTTCCGAGACGGCCGCCTGATAGGTCGCGACCGAGAGCAGCGGCATCTGGTTCGACAGGATCATCGAGATGGCGAAGTTGCCGACGACCATGGTGAAGACCAAAAGCGCGCTCGCCAGGACCGAGGGCATGATGATCGGCAGCATGACCTTGAGGCGCGAGCGCGCCGGCGAGGTGCCGAGACTCTGGGCCGCTTCCTCGAGATGCACGTCGAAGCCGCTGATCGCCGCGACCGTGCCGATATAGACATAGGTGTAGTAGACGAAGGTCATCACCGTGATCAGGCCGAACCAGCCGTAGAAGCTCGGCAGCTGGACGCCGTAGTCGCGGAAGAAACGGGTGATCAGCCCGTTGTTGCCGAGCGCCATCAGCCAGGTCTGGGCCGAGATCACCTCCGGGATGACCAGGGTGATCAGCGGCAGCAGCGCGATGATCGACTTGCCCGGAAAGCGGTAGCGGGCCGTCACATAGGCGAGCGGCACGCCGATCAGGACGCAGGCGCAGGTGACCACGGAAGCGAGGATCAGCGTGTTGAGGATGGCGCTGAGGCCGCGCGGATCGGCGAGCAGGCGGGCCCAGCCGCTCTCAGCCCCGCCGACGAAGCTCGCGGTCAGGATGTTCACAAGCGGATAGACGATGAAGGTGAGGAGGACGACGAGGGCCGCGAGCGAAAGCCACAGCCAGGGGGCGCGCAGATCGGACGAGGTGATCATGACGCGATCACCATGGCCTTGGACGGATCGATGGTGGCGACGACGTCGGCGCCGATCTCGAAGCCGTCGTGCCGGTCGCCATGGGCGTCGACGCTGATCACGGTCTCGTCGGCGAGCGCCAGCTTGTAGCTCGTCTTGCCGCCGAGATATTGCCGCTTCACCACCCGCCCGGACAGGCCCTGGGCGGCGGCGGAGGCTTTCGGCGTCAGCCGCAGGTCCTCGGGGCGCATGATCAGGATGCCGTCCCGTGCCGCGGCCGGCAGGCCGTTGCGCGCCAGGATCGAGCCGCCGCCCAGCGCGACGCGGACCGTCCCGTCCGGGTTGGCGTCGGCGAGCGTGACGTCGATCCGGTTGGCCGCGCCGACGAAATCGGCGACGTAGGAGGTGCGCGGCGTCGCATAGATCTCCTTCGGCGTGCCGAGCTGCTCGACCTTGCCCTTGTTCATCACGCCGATCTGGTCGGACATGGACAGGGCTTCCTCCTGGTCGTGCGTCACGAAGACCGTGGTGATGCTGGCCTCGCGCTGCAGGTCGGTGATCGTCTCGCGGATCTGGACCCTGAGCTTCGCGTCGAGGTTCGACAGCGGCTCGTCCATCAGCAGGACCTGCGGCTTGATGACCATGGCGCGGGCGAGCGCGACGCGCTGCCGCTGGCCGCCGGAGAGCGCCGCCGGGTGCCGGTCCATCACATGGCCGAGCCCGACATGCTCCAGCTCGTGCCGGACCTTCTTCATCATCGCCTCGCCGCTTTCGCCGCGTGCGCGCAGGCCGTAGGCGACGTTTTCCGCCACCGTCTTGTCGGGAAACAGCGCGTAGTCCTGGAACACCATGCCGATGTTGCGCTTGTGCGGCGGCAGCCGGGTCACGTCCTGCGACTGGAAGCTGATGTTGCCCTTCGAGGCCTGGACGAAGCCCGCGATTGTGCGCAGCAGCGTCGTCTTTCCGCAGCCCGAAGGCCCAAGCAACGTGAAGAAACACCCTTCCGGTATCGACAGGCTCAGATTGGAAATGACGTCCGTTCCTCCGTAACTGACGTACAGATTCTTGATATCGATCCCCATGGCGTCCTCCCCTTCGCGTCGCGTTTCCTTCAGGCGCCGATGTCGAGGCCGTTCAATAGCCCGACGATTTCGCTGTGCTTCTGCCGGTCGCCGGCCGCCAGGATCCGCGGCCCCGATTTCAGCGTGATCGGGTTGCCCCGCCAGTCGGTGATGACGCCGCCTGCGCCCTCGATGATCGGGCGGAACGGGGCGAAGTCGTAGATTTTCAGCCCGGTATCCAGCGCGACATCCGTCCCGCCATCGCTGAGCAGGCCGTAGGCCAGCGCGGCGCCCCCGTAGATGCGCCAGTTTGTCCGCGCGCGGAGCAGGTCGAGCGCCGGCCGCTCCGCCTTAGAATAGAAGTCCGGATTGCTGGTGGACATCATGGCCAGCGACAGGTCCGGGCACGGTTTCACGCGGCAGGGCGCGCCGTTCTTCAGCGTCGGTTGCCCGGAGACGCCGAGCCAGCGCGCGTCGACCGGCGGGATGTCGATGATGCCGAGGACCGGGACACCGCGATGCGCCAGGGCGATCAGTGTGCCGTAGACCGGCATGCCCGCGATGAAGGACGCGGTTCCGTCGATCGGATCGAGAATCCAGACGAACTCCGCATCCTCGTTTTCCCAGGCCTGCTCCTCGCCGATGATGCCGTGCTCGGGAAAGCGGCTCTTGATCATGGCCCTGAGCTCCCGCTCGATTGCCATGTCCATCATCGTGACCAGGCTGCGGTCGGGCTTCAGCGAGACGCCGAGCCGGTCGCGCCGGTTCTGCTCGATCATCCGCCGGGAGGTGTTCGCGAGTTCCGTCGCGAAGGCGACGTGGCTGGCCTCAACGGGCACATCGGGCGTCATCGGCTTCCCCCTTGCCTCGCGCCCGTCTGCGGTCCGCCGGAGCGGGGTGCGAAAATGAGCGATATGACCGATTATGTGTTGTCTATTGCATAATGAGCGATATGTGTCAATTTGTGCATGTGGCAAATGTTCAAAGTTGTGGGTTTCCATGCCGGGCAGGGCAGGCGGGTGTTTTTCCCTGCTAAGGCTTCCAGGACGGGACGAAGGAAGCGCGCGATGTGGCAAGAAGAGCGGCAGCAGAAGATCCGCGACCTCCTCACCGCCTTCGGTCAGGTCTCGACGGACCGCATGTCCCAGAGCTTCGGCGTCGCGCGGGAGACGATCCGGCGCGATCTGGTCGAAATGGAGCAGGCGGGCGAGTTGCGCAGGGTGCGCGGCGGCGCGGTGCCGATCTCCCGCGAGATCTCCAGCTTTCAGGTGCGCCACACCGAGCGCCTGCAGGAGAAGCGGGCCATCGCCGCGACCGCGCTGCAGTTCCTGCGCAGCGGCATGACGCTCTTCATGGATGCCGGGTCCACGACGACGGTGATGTCGGAGGCGATCGCCGGCACGAACGGATTGAGCGACCTCACGCTCATCACCAATTCCTTCGACGCGGCCCGGAACCTGACCGAACCGACGGGCGAGCCCTCGAAGCGCTTCCGGGTCATCATGCTGGGCGGCGAGTTCAAGCAGGACCCGAACGAGACCATCGGCCCGGTGGCGGTCAACGAGATCCATCGCTATCGCGCCGATCTGGCGATCCTGTCGCCATGGGGCGTCGACGCGGTCAAGGGCGCATCCGACTCCTTCCTCTACGGTGCCGAACTCGCCCGCGCCATGGCCCAGAACGCGGAGCAGACGATGATCCTCGCCGATCACTCCAAGATCGGGGCGCCGGCGCGGTCCGTGTTCTGCCCGGCTCCCGAGATCGGCATCCTGGTCACGGATGCGGCCGCGCGCGCGAATCCGAGCTTCGATGCGATCGTCGCCGCGCTGCGCAAGGTCGTCGTGGCGGAATAGGAACCGCTGTTCACCAAGCCTTGAAACGAACGCTCCAGGGGGAAGCGATGCAAGCCGACCGGGTCATCCAGACAGTCGAAAGCCACACCGGCGGGGAACCTTTCCGCATCGTGACGAGCGGCCTGCCGCGGCTTCCGGGCAAGACGATCGTCCAGCGCCGCGACTGGGTGAGGAACAATATCGACGAGGTTCGGCAGGCGCTGATCTTCGAGCCGCGCGGCCATGCCGACATGTATGCCGGCTACCTGACCGAGCCGGTCTCACCCCAGGCCGATTTCGGCGTCATCTTCGTGCACAACGAAGGCTACAGCGACCATTGCGGCCATGGCGTCATCGCGCTGGCGACCGCCGCCGTCGAGCTCGGCTGGGTCGCGCGCAGCGAGCCGGAGACGCGGGTGGGGATCGACGCCCCCTGCGGCTTCATCGAGGCCTTCGTCGCCTGGGACGGCAGGCGCGCCGCCAGCGTGCGCTTCGTCAACGTTCCCTCCTACCTCGTCCATCGCGACGTCAGCGTCGAGACGCCGAGCTTCGGCCGGGTCATCGGCGACATCGCCTTCGGCGGCGCCTTCTATTTCTATACCGATGGCCGCCCCTTCGGGCTGTCGATCCGGCGGGAGAAGGCCGAGGCCCTGATCCGCTTCGGCGCCGAGGTGAAGCAGGCGGCCAATGCGGCCTTCCCGGTCGTTCACCCCGAGATCCCGGAGCTGAACCACATCTACGGCACGATCATCGACGGCGATCCGCTCGATTCCAGCGCGACGCAGGCCAATTGCTGCATCTTCGCCGACCGGCAGCTCGATCGCTCGCCGACCGGCTCCGGCACGGCCGGGCGCGCGGCGCTGCTCCATGCCAAGGGGCTGCTGAAGCCCGGCCAGCGTCTGGTCAACGAATCCATCGTCGGCTCGATCATGACGGCGCGGGTCCTGCGGGAAACCAGGCTGGGAGGGATCGACGCCGTTATCCCGGAGGTCTCGGGCAGCGCGCATATCTGCGGCCAGGCGAGCTGGATCATCGATCGCGACGATCCGCTGCGGCATGGCTTCCTGTTGCGATAGGGCGTTCGATGCCGGCCCTGCGCGATGAGATCATCGCCGCGGCCTGTCGGGTGCGGCAACGATCTTCCAGCGCCTCACGGGCATTCCCGTGTCGAGCCACGACGACGGCCGGCTCCCGTTTGCCGCTCGCCGGCTCCCTTCGGCCGCGATTCCGGCACCGGCCCCATCTCGTCCAGCGTCGGCTTGCGGGCGCGGGTCGGCGGCAGGTTCGCGGCCTCGCCATAGCCGCGCTCGCCCCTGTACTTGCCGGCGCTGGCCTCGATGCTCTCCTGGCGGGCGAGCGGGTCGTCGCTGATCGCGAGCTCCGTCGCCTGCAGGCGCTTGATCTCGTCGCGCAGGCGCGCGGCGGTCTCGAATTCGAGGTCGGCGGCGGCCTCGCGCATGCGCTTCTCGAGATCGGCGAGCGCGGCCTTGAGGTTGTGGCCGGACGCCGGGGCCGCCAACCCCTTGTCGACCGTGACATGGTCGCGCTCATAGACCGAGCCGAGAATATCGCCGATGTTCTTCTTCACCGTCTGCGGCGTGATGCCGTTCATCTCGTTATAGGCGAGCTGCTTCTCGCGGCGG
Organism: Bosea sp. (in: a-proteobacteria); assembly: GCF_023953965.1. Classification (NCBI taxonomy): domain Bacteria; kingdom Pseudomonadati; phylum Pseudomonadota; class Alphaproteobacteria; order Hyphomicrobiales; family Alloboseaceae; genus Allobosea; species Allobosea sp. Next base: position 384,186 of record NZ_JAMLIX010000001.1, on the reverse strand, counting down.
CGATTGGTCTCGGCCAGCGCCCGCTCCATCGAGCCGGTGACGTGGTCGGCGTAGAGGATGACCCTGCCGTCGACGTTGCGCGCCGCGCGGCCGATGGTCTGGATCAGCGAGGTCTCGGAGCGCAGGAAGCCTTCCTTGTCGGCGTCGAGGATGGCGACGAAGCCGCATTCGGGGATGTCGAGGCCCTCGCGCAGCAGATTGATGCCGACCAGCACGTCGAAGGCGCCAAGCCTCAGATCGCGCAGGATCTCGATGCGCTCGATCGTGTCGATGTCGGAATGCATGTATCTGACGCGAACCCCGTTCTCGTGCAGATACTCGGTCAAATCCTCGGCCATGCGCTTGGTCAAAACGGTGACGAGGGTGCGGTAGCCCTTCTCGGCGACCTCCTTGACCTCGTCGAGCAGGTCCGCGACCTGGTGCTTGGCGGGGCGCACTTCGACCGGCGGATCGATCAGCCCGGTCGGGCGGATGACCTGCTCGGTGAAGACGCCGCCGGTCTGCTCCATCTCCCAGCTGCCGGGCGTGGCCGAGACATGGATCGACTGGGGCCGCATCGCGTCCCACTCCTCGAAGCGCAGCGGCCGGTTGTCCATGCAGGAGGGCAGGCGGAAGCCATATTCGGCGAGCGTCGCCTTGCGGCGGAAGTCGCCGCGATACATCCCGCCGATCTGCGGCACGGTGACGTGGCTCTCGTCGGTGAAGACCAGCGCGTTGTCGGGCAGGTATTCGAACAGCGTCGGCGGCGGCTCGCCGGGCTTGCGGCCGGTGAGATAACGCGAATAGTTCTCAATCCCATTGCATGAGCCGGTCGCCTCGATCATCTCGATGTCGAAGGTGCAGCGCTGGTCGAGGCGCTGCGCCTCCAGGAAGCGGCCCATGCGGTTGAGCTCGTCGAGGCGGGCTTTCAGTTCCTCCTTGATCGACTTCACGGCCTGCGTCAGCGTCGGGCGCGGCGTGGTGTAGTGCGAGTTGCCGTAGACCTTGATGAATTCGAGCTCGCCGGTCTTCTGGCCGGTCAGCGGATCGAACTCGGCGATCGATTCGACCTCGTCGCCGAACAGGCCGATGCGCCAGGCGCGGTCCTCGTAGTGCGCCGGGAACAGCTCGATCACGTCGCCGCGGACGCGAAAGGTGCCGCGGGCGAAATCGCCGAGCGTGCGCTTGTATTGCAGGGCGACGAGATCGGCGATGAGCTGGCGCTGCTCGATGCGTTCGCCGAGCTTCACCGAGAAGGTCATCGCCGTATAGGTCTCGACCGAGCCGATACCGTAGATGCAGGAGACGCTGGCTACGATGATCACGTCGTCGCGTTCGAGGAGCGAGCGCGTCGCGGCGTGGCGCATCCGGTCGATCTGCTCGTTGATCGAGGATTCCTTCTCGATATAGGTGTCCGAGCGCGGGACATAGGCCTCCGGCTGGTAATAGTCGTAATAGGAGACGAAGTACTCGACCGCGTTGTCGGGGAAGAAGCTCTTGAACTCGCCGTAGAGCTGGGCCGCGAGCGTCTTGTTCGGGGCGAGGATCAGCGCCGGGCGCTGCGTCTCCTCGATCACCTTGGCCATGGTGAAGGTTTTTCCGGAGCCGGTGACGCCGAGCAGGACCTGGTCGCGCTCCTGCCGGCGGATGCCGTCGACGAGGTCGGCGATCGCGGTGGGCTGGTCGCCGGAGGGCGAGAAATCGGATTTCATCAGGAAGCGGATGCCGCCTTCCGATTTCTCCGGCCGCTCGGGCCGGTGCGGCGTCCAGGGCTTGCCGGGCTGGATGAAGGGGCTGCCGGTGTCGAGCAGATGCTGGAGCGATTGCGCGGTCAGCGCCGCGGCGCTGTCGCTGCCGGGGTCGAAGGCGGAATCGGCCTTCTTCGAGAGCTTGCGCTTCTTGCCGCTGTCTTCGTCCGTAGGCCCGAAGCCGGCGGCGCCGCCCGGCACCGCCGTGCCGCGGTTGATCGCGGGGTTCAAAAGATCGGCGAGATAGCCTTCGAGCGGCTTCAGCTCGGGCTTCGTCGCCTTGGACTTCGGCGTGCGGGCCGAGGACGGCTTCTTCACGGCTTTCGGCCTGGTCGCGATGGTGTCGGGGCTTTTCGGCATGCCCGCAATATGGGCCCGAACGCCGCGCGATGCGAGGGGATTGAGTCCCACCCCGATGCGATTGGTGACGGGAGGTGGCAGGAGGGCTCAGCGCCCGGTGAGCCACGCCGCCATGCCGGCCGCCGCGGCGACGCCGGTGGCGAAGCTCGCCTGCAGCAGATAGCCGCCGGTCGGCGCCTCCCAGTCCAGCATCTCGCCCGCCGCGAAGACGCCCGGCAGGCGTTTCAGCATGAAGCGGTCGTCGAGTTCGTCGCGGGCGATGCCGCCGGCGCTCGAGATGGCGCGGGCGATCGGCATCGGGGCGGCGAGGCTGAGCGGCGCCGCCTTGATCAGGGCGGCCAGCGCCTCCGGTTCGGCGGGAAGTGCCGCGCGGCTTGCGTCGCGCATGAGGGCGATCGCGGCCGGGGCCAGACCCGCCGCCTTGCGCAGATGGTTGCTCAGCGTCTCGCCCTTGCGGCGCCGGGCGAGGCGGGCGGCGAGCTCCGCCGCCGTGAGATCGGGCCTGAGGTCGATCCGGATCACGGCGGCGCCGTCACGCTGAAACGCCTCGCGGATCGGCGCCGAGAGCGCATAGATCGCGCCGCCTTCGATGCCGTCCGCATCGATCATCGCCTCGCCGGCGGCTTCTTCCCCGGCATGGCGGATGACGATGCGCTTCAGCGGCTGGCCGGCGAAGCGCTCCCGCAGCGGCTGCGACCAGGCGACGGTGAAGCCGCCATTGGCCGGCCGGAGCGGAGTGATCGTAACGCCGCGCCTTTCCAGCAGCGCGACCCAGCCGCCATCGGAGCCGAGCCTCGGCCAGCTCGCGCCGCCCAGCGCCAGCAGCGTCGCATCGGGGCGGGCGGTTTCGGTTCCGCCGGAGGCGAGGCTGAAGGTCAGGGCGCCGTCGGCGCTCCATCCGCTCCAGAGCCGGCCGGGTGCCAGCCCGACGCCCAGTGGTTCGAGCCGGCCGAGCCAGGCGCGCAGCAGGGGCGAGGCCTTCATCGCGCGCGGAAAGACGCGCCCGCTCGAGCCGGTGAAGGTTTCTGCGCCGAGCCCGTCCGCCCAGTCGCGCAGCGCCTGCGGCGGGAAGGCGCGCAAGGGCGCTTCGAGCCAGCCCGCCGCCTCGCGATAACGGCCCAGAAAGGCTTCGAAGGGCTCGGAATGGGTGAGGTTGAGGCCGCCGCGCCCGGCGAGCAGGAATTTGCGGGCGGGCGAGGCCATGCGCTCGTAGAGCGTGACGCGATGCCCGGCGCCGGCCAGCCGCTCGGCGGCGATCAGCCCGGCCGGGCCGGCACCGATGATGGCGATGGTCTTTGCCGACATATCCCGCTCTTGCTCGTGTGGTGCAATCAGGGCTTAGACTGGGGCCTCCCGCGAGGGAACCTCATTCGCGCCCGCCTGGACGACGCCATGCCCACCATCGCCGCCTATATCGGTGCCGCGCTTGGCGAGATCGCCGGCTGCTTCGCCTTCTGGGGCTGGCTCAGGCTCGGCAAGCCGGTCTGGTGGCTGCTGCCGGGCTTCGTCTCGCTCGGGTTGTTCGCCTGGCTCTTGACGCTGGTCGAGAGCGCGGCGGCGGGCCGTGCCTTCGCCGCTTATGGCGGGGTCTATATCGCCGCCTCGCTCGGCTGGCTCTGGGCGGTCGAGGGCGTCAGGCCCGATCGCTGGGACCTGACCGGCGGCGCCATCTGCCTCGCCGGCGCCGCGGTCATCCTGGCCGCGCCGCGCTGAGGCGCTGCCCTACCGGCCAGAATGCGGGGCCGGGATCAGCACCGAGGGCATCTCGCGCTGCTCAGCCGCCTCCTTGGTCTCGCGCAGGCGGCTGTCGCGCAGCTCGTTGGCGCTTTCCAGGATCGGATAGGCGATCGAGACGATATGTCCGTGGATGCGCTTGAGGTCGCGGATGATGTCGAGATGGATCGCGCTGGTCTCGATCGATTCCGGCCGCCCCGAGCGCAGGCGCTGGAAATGGCTGTCGCTGGCATGGCGCTCGGCCTCGCGCATCGCCGCCTTGTCGGCGAAGAGTTGGCGGGCGAGCACGAGATCGCGCGTGGCGAAGACGTTGAGCGCCAGCGCCAGCGCCGAGGCGACGCGGTGGTGGAAATCGCGGATCTCGGCCAGCCCTTCCGGCGAGAAGGAGTAGCGCTTGCGGATCTTCTTCTCGGCGAGCTCGCGCAGGTTCTTGTCGATGATGTCGCCGATATGCTCCAGATTGGTGATCAGGGTGATGATCTCGAACAGGCGCCGGCTCTCCTCCTCGGTCAATTCGTTGCGCGAGACCTTGACCAGATAGAGCTTGATCGATTCGTGGATGGTGTCGACGCCGTCATCGGCCTGGGCGATGGCGCGAGAGAGCTTGAGCTCGTCCTTCTCCAGCAGCGTCATGGTGTCGCGCAGCATGGCCTCGACACGGTCGCCGAGGCGCAGCGCCTCGCGCATCGCGCCGGCGAGCGCCTCGGTCGGGCTGTCGAGCGCGTTGGGGTCGAGATAACGCGGCGTCACGGCTTCCGCCTTGTCCGCCTTGCCGGGCATGAAGCGCTCGACCAGCGCCGAAATCGGCTTGACGAAGGGCAGGAAGATTACGGCGCCGACGAAGTTCAGCAGCACGTGGAACTCGATGGCGAGCCGGCCCTCGCTCGAGGCGAAGCCGATGAGCCAGCTCGACAGCGGGCCGACGAAGGGCAGCACCGCCAGCGCCAGCGCGAGCCGGGTCATGAGGTTGCCGACGGCGGCGCGGCGCTGGGCGGCGGGGGCGCCGAGCTGGTCCAGCACCGGGATCAGCGCATTGCCGAGATTGGCGCCGATGACCAGCGTCAGCGCGGTCGCCGGCGGGAACAGGCCGGATGCCGCGAAGGTCGCCACGAGCAGGATGATGGCGATGCTGGAGTGCACGATCCAGGTCGCGGCGACGGCCGCGAGAATGCCGAGCAGCGGCTCCGAGCCCATGGCGGCCAGCACCATGCGGAAGGTCGGCGACTGCGCGAGCGGGGCCGCGGCCGTGTTGAGCTCGATCAGCGAGAGCAGGATCAGGCCGATGCCGACCAGCACGCGGCCGATATTGCGCGGCCGCTCCATCGCCTCGCTGGAGAGATACATCGCGACGCCGACCGCGACGCAGATCCCCCAGAGCCAGCCGAGATCCATCGAGATGACGAAGGCGGCGAGCGCCGTGCCGAGATTGGCCCCGAGCAGGACGGCGAGCGCCATGGCCGGCACGATCAGCGCCTGCCCCGCGAAGGAGGAGACGAGCAGCGTCGTCGCCGTCGAGCTCTGCAGCACCATGGTCACGGCGGCGCCGCTGGCGAAGGCGGCGAAGCGGTTGCGGGTGAAGCCCTGCAGCGCCTGCCGGAGCTGTGAGCCGAAGGCGCGCATCGCGCCGGTCCGCACCAGCCTGACCGCCCAGATCAGTAATGCCACGCCGCCGACGAGGTGGATCAGGATATTGGTCGCGCTTTCGCCGGTCGCCATTTTCGTGCGGTCTTTCCCCGATTCAGGTGATGATCTTCGGCCAAACCTACCAATTTTTGATTAGCCAACTCAACAGAAATACACGCTGAAAGTGCTGAGAATGGGGCATGTGCCGCGCCCCCGTCATTGTGCGGGCTTCAGGTGACGTGGGCAGTCGCCGGATCATGCCCGGTCGGCGCCACCGCTGTCATTCCGGGGCGCGCCACAGGCGCGAACCCGGAACCCACGACCGGGTGAAACATTCAAATGCCCGGTTGCGAGCGGTCCACCCGGTCGTGGGTTCCGGGTTCTTCGCTTAAGCGAAGCCCCGGAATGACGATCGTATGGCAACGGTCCACGCCGGCTCAGGCCGGCGGGATCAGCGTCACGCCCGATTTGGCGAAGGAGACCGAGACGGGTGCGCCCGGCTCCAGCATCTCGCGGGCGCCGTATTGCACGACGAAGAGCTCGCCGACCTCGGTCTCGACCATGATGTCGAGGTGATTGCCGAGATAGGCGCATTTGCGGATCGTGCCGGGCAGCGCGCCGGCCTGCCCGACCGCGCCGATGATGAGCGCCTCCGGCCGGATCGCGACCTTGGCCGGGCCGGGGCTCAGACCGCGCGCCGGCAGGCCGAGCGCCGCCGGGCCGATGGCGACCTCGGCGCGGCCCTCGGCCACCGCCTTCACCGTGGCATCGACGAGGTTGGCGTCGCCGATGAAGTCGGCGACGAAGGGGTTCGCCGGCTGCTCGTAGAGGTCGCGCGGCGCGCCTTCCTGCGCGATCCGGGCGTTGGACATCACGATGATGCGGTCGGAGACGGCGAGCGCCTCCTCCTGGTCGTGGGTGACATAGGCCACGGTCAGGTCGAGGTTCTGCTGCAACTCGCGGATCTCCTCGCGCACGCGCCGGCGCAGCTTGGCGTCGAGGTTGGAGAGCGGCTCGTCGAAGAGCAGCACCTGCGGCTCGAGCACGAGGGCGCGCGCCACCGCGACGCGCTGCTGCTGGCCGCCGGAGAGCTCGGAGGGGTAGCGGTCCTCGAAACCCTTCAGGCCGACCAGCGCGAGCTTCTCGAGCGCCATCCGCTTGGCCTCGTCCTTGCCGAGCCCCTTCACGGTCGGGCCGTAAGCCGCGTTGTCGAGCACGCTCATATGCGGGAAGAGCGCATAGGACTGGAACACCATCGAGACGTCGCGGTCGGCGGCCGAGAGCTTGGTGACGTCCTTGCCGCCGATCAGGATCTGGCCCTCGCTGGCGATCTCGAGGCCGGCGATCATGCGCAAGGTCGTGGTCTTGCCGCAGCCGGAGGGGCCGAGCAGCGTCACGAGCTTGCCGGCCTCGATGGTGAAGCTGATGTTGTCGACCGCCGTCACCGCGCCATAGCGCATCGAGACGTTGCGGAATTCGACGGAAGCGGGTCCGGCCTTGGCCATCTTAAAGTCCTTGCGTCCTTATCCGATCGCGGGGGCGGGGCTCGGCGCGGCGATGGTGCGCCCGCGGGCGCGCCGGCCGAGCCTGCGCTCGCCGACGCTGAACTGGATGAGCCCGATGCCGAGCGCCATGAACACGATCAGCACCGAGGAATAGGCGATGGCGAGGCCGAACTCGCCGGCTTCGACGCGCCCGATGATATAGGCGGTGGAAAGGTTGTACTCGGCCGAGACCAGGAAGATCACGGCGCTGACCGCGGTCATCGAGCGCACGAAGGAATAGACCAGCGCCGAGACCAGGGCGGGCTTGAGCAGCGGCAGCACGACACGCCTCAGCGTGGTGGAGCTGCGGGCGCGCAGCGTGGTCGAGGCTTCGTCCAGGCTCTTGTCGATCTGCGCGAGCCCGGCGATGCCGGAGCGCACGCCGACCGGCATGTTGCGGAAGACGAAGGCGATGACGAGGATGAGCCCGGTGCCGGTGATCTCCACCGGCGGGACGTTGAAGGCGAGGATATAGGCGACGCCGAGCACCGTGCCCGGGATCGCGAAGGAGAGCATCGTCGCGAATTCGAGCGCGGTGCGGCCGCGGAAGCGCTGGCGCGTCAAGAGATAGGCGGTGATGAGGCCGATCGCCGCCGTCAGGGGGGCCGCGATCGCCGCCACCTTCACGGTGGTGAAGAAGGAATCCCAGGCCGAGCCCTCGAAATAGAGGCCGTGGCTGAAATCGATGGCGAAGCCGGTGCGGTAATGCTCCAGGGTGGGGGTGAAATCCCGGCCCATGTTGCGCACGAAGCCGCCGATCAGGATGACGATGTAGATCACCACGGTCAGCGCCACCCAGGGCACGATCACCGCCACCGACAGCCAGGTGATGCGGCGCGGCAGCGGCACGGGCAGGCCGGCATCGCCCTTGCCGGTCACGGTCGTGTAGGATTTGTCGCCGAGCCAGCGCTGCTGCACCCAGAAGGCCCCGAGCGTGAAGGCGAGCAGCACGATGGCGAGCACCGCCGCCTGCCCCTGATTGTAGGAGGCGCCGACCACCGCGAAGAAGATCTTGGTCGAGAGCACCTCGAAATTGCCGCCGAGCACCAGCGGGTTGCCGAAATCGGCCATGCTCTCGACGAAGCCGAGCAGGAAGGCGTTGGCGATGCCGGGCCTGAGCAGCGGCCAGGTCACGGTGCGGAAGGTCTGCCAGCGCCTGGCGCCGAGCGTCTGCGACGCCTCCTCGAGGCTGGGCGAGATGCCCTGCACCACGCCGATCAGTACCAGGAAGGCGATCGGCGCGAAGGCGAGCACCTGTGCGAGCAGCACGCCGGGCAGCCCGTAGAGCCAGCGCGAGCGCGGCACGCCGAACCATTCGTAGAGCAGGGTCGAGACCGCGCCGGCGCGGCCGAAGAGCAGGATCAGCGCGAGCCCGATGACGAAGGGCGGGGTGATGATCGGCAGCACCGTCAGCGCCCGCATGATGCGCTTGCCCGGCATGCCGGTGCGCAGGATCAGGAGCGCGCAGGCGAGCCCCAGCAGGGTGGTGATGACGCCGCAGAGCACGGCCAGGACCAGCGTGTTCCAGGCGACGCCGCAACTGGTGTCCGCGGTGACGCAGCCGAGCCCCCAGATCGAGGCATCGAGGAAGCGCTCGACGAAGGCTGAGGGCGCGAAGGCGCCGTTGCCGTCGAGCAGCGCGCTCCTCAGGATGATCGCGACCGGGAAGAAGATGAAGATGCCGATCAGCAGGACGACGAGGCCGATCGTCGAGGTGGTGAACAGGTCGCCGCGGCAGATGCCGCGATAGGCGAGGCCGTGGCAGAGCAGGAACAGCAGCGAAAGCAGTGTGAGGAAGGCGCCGCCGCCGATGCCGGGCTGGGCCGCGCCCGCGCCGCCCATGAGGGCGGCGAGCCAGGCGATGCCCTGGTCCTTCAGCACGATCGCGAAGGCCTGCGCGAAGAACAGCAGCATACCGACGAGGCCTGCCCAGACCAGCACCCGCGCCGTCAGCCCGCGATCGTGGCTCGCCCAGAAGGCGCTCGCCACCGCAAGCGCGACGCCGGGCGGCAGGAGCCAGGGCGCCTTACCCGAAAGGGCGAGCATGAGCCCGCTGCCGGCCCCGCCGAACGGATATTCGGAAAGCCAGCCCCAGTTCGTCAGGCTCAAGGACTCGACGAAGTACCAGGGCATCAGCGCATAGCCGAGCCAGCCGATCAGCAGCACGAGTCGCGTCGCTGGCGCCATGGTTGCCCTGTTTCCCCGCAGAGGTGATCCGGACCGGTTCGCCCCGGCCCTCTCGATTTCGGTGTGATCTATAGCGACCCCGCCGGGTCGTCCCGGACGGAGCGAAGCGGAGATCCGGGATCCATGCCTGAAGCTCGCCCGGAAGCGCTCCGGCATGGATCCCGGGTCAAGCCCGGGATGACGATGGGAGGTTCATGCAGGAACCTCCCTCCGTCGCGGCAAGGGACCTTGCCTTACTTCGGCAGTGCCTTGACTTCCTTGTCCCATTTGGCAAGCAGGCGGTTGCGCTCGGCCGAGGAGCCGTATTTCACGAAGTCGTAGTCGATCAGCTTCATCTGATCCATCTTCGGCGACTGCGGCGGCACGGGCGAGGCCTTGTTCGAGGGAACCTGATAGGACTTGGCCGGGGCGGCGAGCGCCTGGGCGGCCGGCGTCAGGGCCCAGTCGTAGAACTTCTTGGCGTTCTCGAGGTTGCGCGCGCCCTTGACGATCGACATCGAGCCGATCTCGTAGCCCGTGCCCTCGCAGGGTGCGACCGGCTTGATCGGGTCGCCCTGCACGGCGAAGACGACCGCGTCATGGATGAAGACGATGCCGACGGCGGTCTCGCCGAGGCTTGCCGCCTTCGCCGGCGCGGCGCCCGACTTGGTGTACTGGCTGATGTTCTTGTGGAGCTTCTTGAGATAGTCGAAGCCCTTCTCCTCGCCCATGATCTGCACGACAGTGGCGAGCAGGTTGTAGGCCGTGCCCGAGGAGTTCGGATCGGCGACCTGGACGTCGTCCTTCAGCTTGGCGTCGAGCAGGTCGGCCCAGCATTTCGGCTCGGGGAGACCCTTGGCCTTGATCTGCTCGGTGTTGAAGCCGAAGCCGAGCGCGCCGGCATAGATGCCCACCGAGCGCTGCTTGGCCGCCTTCCACTGGTTCAGCGCCCAGTCGTGCAGCTCCTTGTTCTTCGGCGATTCATATTCCAGCGTCAGCCCCTCCTCGGCCGCCTGGAGATGCGGATCGCCGGTGCCGCCCCACCAGATGTCGCCGCGCGGATTGGCGGATTCGGCCTTGAGCTGGGCATAGATCTCGCCTGCCGATTTGCGGGTCATCGAAACCTTGATGCCGGTCTCCTTCTCGAAGGCGTTCGACATGGCGCGGCACCATTCCTCCTGGACGCCGCAATACATGACGAGGGACCCCTGGGCGCGGGCCGGCGTGATGGCGAGGGCCGTGGTGGCGAGCGCGGCGAAGAGCCCCGCCTTGAGCCATGATTTTGCTTGCATCGTAATCTCCCTGATCGTCTGCGTTATGTTTGTGAAGCCTGTCGCTTGGCTTGGAAGTGAAACGAGTTCTCGCCAAAGATCAATGGCGCGACGCGCCGGCTAAGCGATTCCGGTGATCTCCTTTAGTTCCACGGCCAGCCCCGGCGTGCAGCACAGGATCGGGTTGCCCTTCGCGATTCCTTCGCCCGCGAAGAAATCGTTGAGATGGGCGCCGGCCTCGTTGGCGACGACGATGCCCGCTGCGACGTCCCAGGCGTTGATGTGCAGCTCCGTATAGGCGTCGCTCCAGCCGCAGGCGACGTGGCAGAGGCCGAGCGTGCCGGAGCCCAGGCGCTTCACCGAGGCGCCTGCGGCATAGGCGCGCCCGATCACCTCGAGGTAGCGCGCCGCGGGCACGCGGGTCGACCAGCCGAGCTCGATCGCCGCGCGGGCGATGTCGGTCGCGCCGGAGACCTTGACAGGCTCGCCGTTCAGCGTCGCGCCCGCGCCGCGGCGGGCGGCGTAGACCTCGCCCAGCGCCGGCGCGGTGACGATGCCGATCTCAGGGGTGCGATCCGCCAGGAAGCCGATGGAGATGCACCAGTTGCGGTCGCCATGGGCGAAATTGGCCGTGCCGTCGATCGGATCGAGGATCCAGACCGCGTCGGAGGGCTCGCCGCCGCCTTCCTCGCCGATGATCGAATCGCCCGGGAAGAGCGTGGAGAGCCGGCCGCGCAGGAACGCCTCGACCTCGCCGTCGGCGACCGTCAGCCAGTCCTGCGCGCCCTTCATGGTGATGCCGAGCGTCTCGCGCCGGTTGAAATAGCCGAGCGCCAGCTGGCTCGCCTCGGCGGCAAGCCCGAGCGCCGCATGATAGCGCAGATCGCGTTCGACCGGGGTCATCGCGGGCCTGCCGGCTCGATGCTGACCGGCTTGCCGGTCTCAGCCGATTGCGTCGCGGCGTCGGCGAGGATCTGGGCTCTCAGCCCGTCATGGCCGCAGGGTGCGGGCCTGCCCTTGCCGCGGCAGGCGGCGATGAAGGCGTCGAGCTCGGCGCGATAGGCGCTGGCATAGCGCTCCAGGAAGAAGTTCTGCACCGGGTCGGTGCGGAAACCCTGCTCGGTCGCGATCTCGACGGTGGTCTCGTGGACGTTGCCGGCGCGCAGCATGCCCTTGGAGCCGTGGACCTCGATGCGCTGGTCGTAGCCATAGGTGGCGCGGCGGGAATTCGAGATCTGGGCGATCTTGCCCGTGGCGGTCTTCATGACGACGGCGGCGGTGTCGACGTCGCCGGCCTCGCCGATCGCCTTGTCGACCAGGGCGGAGCCGAGCGCGAAGACCTCGACCGGCTCCTCCGCCAGGAGGAAGCGCACCATGTCGAAATCATGGATCATCATGTCGCGGAAGAGCCCGCCCGAGCGCTTGACGTAGTCGACCGGCGGCGGCGAGGGATCGCGCGAGATCACGCTGACGATCTCGATCGCGCCGGCCTCGCCCGCGCGCAGGCGCGCCTCCAGCCCGGCGAAATTCGGATCGAAGCGGCGGTTGAAGCCGATCATCAGCGGCTTGCCGGATTTCTCGACCACCGCGAGGCAGCGGCGGATGCGGGCGGCGTCGAGATCGACCGGCTTCTCGCAGAACACCGCCTTGCCGGCGCCGACCGCCTGCTCGATCAGGTCGGCGTGGATGTCGGTCGGGGTGCAGATCAGCACGGCGTCGATCGCGCGATCGGCCAGGATTTCCTCGACGCTCGCGGGCCTGGCCCCGGCCGCGGCGGCGAGCGAGGCGGCAGCCTCCGGCACCGCGTCGGAGACGGCGACGAGTTCGGCATCGCCGCGCCGGGCGACGTTCAGCCCGTGGATGCGCCCGATGCGGCCGGCGCCCAGCAATCCGATCTTCATGATCGCCTTCGGTCCCGTGGTCATGATCGTCGCTGCACCTGCAATGACATGTCGTTCCGATGGCGCGCGCGGTCAGTCATGCGCGCCGAGGATGGTCTGGTCGAAATCGATATTGGCGCCGGTCATCAGCCCCGATTCGGACGAGGCGAGATAGGCGACCGCCTTGGCGACCTCGCGCGGGTCGATCAGCCGGCCGAAGGGCTGGGCGGCAGAGGCCGCCTCGAGCCAGCCATCCTCGGCATCGTGGCGCAGCTTCATGATCGCGTCCTCGCCCGGCGTCGCCATCCAGCCGATATTGAGGCCGTTGACGCGGATGCGGTGCTTCAAGAGCCCGTGGGCGGCGTTCTTCGTCAGCGTGGCGAGCGCCCCCTTGGAGACGCTGTAGGCTGAGAGGAAGGGCTGGCCGCCATGGGCCGACATCGACTGGATGTTGACGATGGCACCCGCCACGCCCTGCCGGCGCATCAGCCCGGCCGCATCCTGGATCAGGAAGAAGGGGGCTTTCAGGTTCACCGCCATGATGCGCTCGTAGAGCGCGGGCGAAGTGTCGAAGATCGTGCCGCGGTCGGTGTCGCCGGCGGCGTTGACGAGGATGTCGAGCCGGCCGAAGGCGCTCTCCGCCGCCGGGACCACCTGCCGCACCGCGTCGGGATCGGCGAGGTCGGCGCGGTGGAAACGGGCATCGCAGCCCACCGCCCTGAGGCTTTCCGCCACGGCCTCGCCACGTGCGGCGTTGCGCCCGGTCAGCAAGAGCCCCGGCGCGCCGCGCCCGGCGAATTCGCGCGCGATCGCCTCGCCCAGCCCCTGGCTGCCTCCGGTGACGATGGCGACCTTGCCGTGGAGTTCGCGGCTGAAGGAACCGGCTTGCGACAACGATCCGTCTCCGGAAGCGAAACGGCAGGGATTTTTTAAGGTCCCTGCTCTTTGGAACAAACATTCCATTCTCGGCATGGGTGAGTCAAGCCGACGCCGCCGGCCGGCTCGACAAAACCGCAAACCTGGGCTCCGTGCCCGGCCCGCGCCGCCCGGCTGGCGTCAACCCCCCGTACGAAAGGACAGGCTGCTCCCGGCCGGACAGAAAACTGCCGCTCTTATGGAGATATCGCAATATAGTTGCAAGATACGACAGAAATACCGCATATTAATGTAATGAACGGCCTTATTAGGAGCCAGGCCGCGCGGCAGACGCGCATCGGCCCTGCGCTGCGCAGTTGACGCTTTCGTTGGCGCATGCGTTGCTGGGGCGATCGAGAACACGGCATGCGAGCGCCGGAGATTTTATGTAAAGGTGGAGGCATTTCGATGAAAGAGCAGGAAATCCGTGGTCTGGTCGCGGATGTGAAGGACGGCGCGCTGTCGCGGCGCTCCTTCATGCGGAAGATGGCGGCCGCCGGCATCGCCGCGCCGTTCGCGACCCAGATCCTGATCTGGAACAACGTCGCGCTGGCGGATGCCACGCTGAAGTACACGCCGACCAAGGCTGGCGGCGGCGGGGCGCTGAAGATGCTGCTCTGGCAGGCGCCGACCCTGCTCAACCCGCATTTCGCCTCGGGCACCAAGGACCAGATCGCCTCGCGCATCTTCTACGAGCCGCTCGCCGGCTGGGACAAGGAGGGCAACCTCATCCCGCAGCTCGCCGCCGAGGTTCCGACCAAGGAGAACGGCGGCCTGTCCGCGGACGGCACGGTCGTCACCTGGAAGATCAAGCAGGGCGTGAAGTGGCATGACGGCAAGCCGCTCACGGCCGACGACGTCGTCTTCACCTGGGAATACGCCGCCGACCCGCAGACCGCCGCCTATACCAGCGGCTCCTATACCAACATCAAGGTCGAGAAGGTCGACGACCACACCGTCAAGGTGATCTTCCAGCAGCCGACGCCGTTCTGGGCCGACCCCTTCGTCGGCGTGGTCGGCATGATCATCCCCAAGCATCATTTCGGCGACTACAAGGGCGCGAAGTCGCGCGAGGCCCCGGCCAATCTGAAGCCGGTCGGCACCGGCCCCTATAAATTCACCGACTTCAAGCCGGGCGATATCCTGACCGGCACCCGCAACGAGGACTACCACGTCAAGATCCAGCCCTATTTCGACACGCTCGAGGTCAAGGGCGGCGGCGACGCGGTCTCGGCGGCGCGCGCCGTGCTGCAGACCGGCGAATACGACTACGCCTGGAACCTCCAGGTCGAGGACGACGTCCTCAAGCGCATGGAAGCCGGCGGCAAGGGCAAGATCAGCGCCGCGCCGGCGGGCGACATCGAGTTCATCATCCTCAACACCACCGACCCCTGGACCGAGGTCGAGGGCGAGCGCTCCCGCGTCGGCACCAAGCATCCGACGTTGAGCGATCCGAAGGTGCGCGAGGCGATCAACCTGCTGGTCGACCGCGACTCGATCCAGAAGTTCATCTACGGGCGCGGCGGCGTCGCGACGGCGAGCTTCGTCAACGAGCCCAAGAAGTTCAAGTCGCCGCGGCTGAAATACGAGTTCAACATCGACAAGGCCAACAAGATCCTCGACGATGCCGGTTACAAGCGCGGGTCCGACGGCATCCGCGAGAAGGACGGCAAGAAGCTCAAATACGTCTTCCAGACCTCGATCAACGCCCCGCGCCAGAAGACGCAAGCCATCATCAAGCAGGCTTGCCAGAAGGCCGGCATCGATCTGGAGCTGAAGTCGGTCGTAGCCTCGGTGTTCTTCTCGTCGGACGTAGCCAACCCCGATACCTACACCAAGCTCTACTGCGACATGCAGATGTACACGACCACGCAGCCGCAGCCTGATCCGGAGCGCTTCCTCAACCAGTGCGTTTCCTGGGAGTACGCCACCAAGGCGAACAACTGGCAGGGCCGCAACATCTCGCGCTATTCCGAGCCGGGCTCCGACGAAGCCTATCGGGCCGGCCAGAAGGAGCTCGACCCGGCCAAGCGCGCCGAGCTCTTCATGAAGGTCGACGAGACCTTCTGCCTGGCGCATGTGTTCGTGCCGCTGCTCTCGCGCACCCGCGTCGTCGGCTCCGCGAACAACCTCGCGCATGATCACAGCGGCTGGGATGTCGACAGCTGGAACATCGCTGCCTGGTTTCGCACCTAGAAGCGACGCAATGCCCGTCACGGCGCCTTGAGGCCGCCGTGACGGCATGGAGCGCGCCGGTCCGCTCTTCGGCCCGCCGGTCGTGAGGCGGACCGGCCGTCATCGGCCCAGCCCGCAGCCCCGCCGCGCGTCGAGAGGCATTTCATGGCGACATATCTCATCCGGCGGCTGCTCATCGCGATTCCGAGCCTGCTCGGGATCAGCGTGATCCTGTTTGCGATCCTGGCGCTGGCGCCGGGCGATCCGTTCTCGGAAATGGCGACGAATCCGAACGTGCCGCCCGAGGTGCGCGAGGCGCTGCGCGCCAGCTTCGGCCTCAACGATCCGATCATGGTGCGCTACCTGCGCTGGCTGTCCAACATGGCGCATGGCGACTGGGGCTTCTCCTTCGCCAGCCGCATCAATGTCGACGACCTGATTCTGCAGCGCGTCCCGACCACGCTCTTCATCGTCGGCTCGTCGCAGATCCTGGCGCTGTGCGTCGCCTTGCCGGTCGGCATCTTCGCGGCGACGCGGCCCTATTCGGTCTTCGACCAGATCGCCAACACGCTCGCCTTCGTCGGCTTCTCGCTGCCGACCTTCTTCACCGGCCTGCTCTTCATCCTGATCTTCTCGGTCAATCTCGACTGGTTCCCCTTCGTCTACCGTTCCGACATCGCGGCGACAGGCTGGCGCTGGTACTGGGAGATGTTCCGCCAGGCGATCATGCCGATCACGGTGCTCGGCCTGTTCCAGGCGGCGTCCTACACCCGCTATGTGCGCTCGGCCGTGCTCGACGTGATCCGCCTCGACTACGTCACCACGGCGCGCGCCAAGGGGCTCGGCGAAAAGACCGTGACGCTGCGCCACATCACGCGCAACGCGCTGATCCCAGTTGTCACGCTGGTCGCCCTGCAGATGCCAGCGGTGTTCGGCGGCGCCATCGTCACCGAGCAGATCTTCCGGATTCCGGGAATCGGATCGCTGCTGATCGACGCGATCCTGGCCAATGACACGCCCGTCATCATGGCCGTGACCTTCGTCTTCTCCTGCCTGGTCGTCCTGTTCAACCTCATCGCGGACCTTCTTTATGGCTGGCTCGACCCTCGCATCTCCTTCGGCTGATCCGGCCGCGGCGGCGCCCAAGGCCGCCAGATCGGTCTCGCCGGGGCACGAGACCTGGCGGCGCTTCAAGCGTCATCGCCTCGCGATGGCGAGCACGGTGGTGCTCGGCCTCCTGATCCTGGGCGTCGTCGCCGGCCCCTGGCTGTGGCCGGTCGCGATCAACGAGATCGACTTCTCGGCTCAGCTCCAGGGTCCGTCCTGGGCGCATCCGTTCGGGACGGACGATCTCGGCCAGGATATCCTCGCGCGGATGATGTATGGCGGGCGCATCTCGCTCGCAGTCGGGCTCGCCGCGATGGTGGTTGCGACGCTCGTCGGCGTGCTGATCGGGGCTCTCGCCGGCATGTCGCGCAAATTCGCCGACCCTCTCCTGATGTGGGTGACGGACCTGTTCCTGTCGCTGCCGCAACTGCCGCTGCTGCTCCTGATTATCTATCTGTTCCGCGAGCAGCTCAAGGCCGTGTTCGGCGTCGAGGGCGGCGTCTTCGTGCTGATCGTCATCGTCATCGGCGGTCTGCGCTGGATGCCGGTGGCGCGGCTGGTGCGCGCGCAGTTCCTGTCGCTGCGCGAGAAGGAGTTCGTCGAGGCCGCCCGCGCCCAGGGCGCGACGAAGATGCGCCAGATGATGCGCCACATCCTGCCCAACGCGCTGGGGCCCGTCATCGTCGCGGCGACGATCGAGGTGTCCTCGGCGATCATCGCCGAATCGACGCTGTCCTTCCTCGGCCTCGGCTTCCCGCCGGACATCCCGACCTGGGGGCGGCTCCTGTTCGACGCCAAGGACCAGCTCGACACCGCGCCGCACTGGGCCATGTTCCCCGGCGCCGCGATCTTCCTGACCGTGCTCTCGATCAACTTCATCGGCGACGGCCTGCGCGATGCGCTCGACCCGCGCCGCGTCATCTGATCTCAAGGGGAAAGCCAGACATGACCTCACCGATCCTGACTGTCTCGAACCTCACCACCTCATTCCGGGTCGAGGGCCAGTGGAAGTCGGTCGTCCGCAACATCTCCTTCGACATCAAGCCGAAGGAGACGCTGGCCGTGGTCGGCGAATCCGGCTCCGGCAAGAGCGTCACCGCGCTCTCGATCATGCGGCTGACCCCGCCGCAGTCGAGCCGGATCGAAGGCTCGATCAAGCTCAACGGCACGGAGCTCCTGACGCTGCCGGATTCCGAGATGCGCAAGATCCGCGGCAACGAGATCGCGATGATCTTCCAGGAGCCGATGACCTCGCTGAACCCGGTCCTGACCATCGGCTTCCAGATCGCCGAGGCGCTGATCCTGCATCGCGGCATGTCGCGCTCGGAGGCCGAGGCCGAGACGGTCCGCCTCCTGGAGAAGGTGCGCATTCCCGCCGCGAAGTCGCGCTTCCACGAATATCCGCACCGCTTTTCGGGCGGCATGCGCCAGCGCGTGATGATCGCGATGGCGCTGGCCTGCAAGCCCAAGCTCCTGATCGCCGACGAGCCGACGACCGCGCTCGACGTGACGATCCAGGCCCAGATCCTCGAGCTGATCAAGACGCTCCAGGACGAGGAGGGCATGTCGGTCCTCTTCATCACCCACGACATGGGCGTCGTCGCCGAGATCGCCGACCGCACGGTCGTCATGTACAACGGCGACGAGATCGAGACCGGCGCGACCGAGGATATCTTCGCCCGGCCGCAGCGGCCCTACACCAAGTCGCTGCTCTCGGCCGTGCCGAAGCTCGGCTCGATGATCGGCAAGGAGCGCCCGATGCGCTTCCCGGTCGTCGACAGGACCACCGGCGAATCCGACGTGCCGACCGAGGTGCCCGACACCGTCAAGGCGGCGGAGCGCCCGGTGCTCGAGGTCGCGGGGCTGACGACCCGCTTCGAGATCCGCGGCGGCCTGCTCTCCTCGGTCCGGGGCCGGGTGCACGCGGTCGAGAACGTCTCCTTCAGCCTCCAGGCCGGCGAGACCTTGGCGCTGGTCGGCGAATCCGGCTGTGGCAAGTCGACCACCGGCCGTTCGGTGATGCGCCTGATCGAGCCGCTCTCCGGCTCGGTGCTGCTCGACGGCGTCGACGTGCTGAAGCTCAGCCAGCACGACCTGCGCGAGCAGCGCAAGCGCATGCAGATGATCTTCCAGGATCCCTTCGCCTCGCTGAACCCGCGCATGAACGTCGGCGCTGCCATTGCAGAGCCGCTCCTGATCAACAACCTCGCCAGCCGCTCGCAAGCGCGCGACAAGGTCGCCGACCTGTTGAAGCGCGTCGGCCTCCTGCCGGAGATGGCGAGCCGCTTCCCGCACGAGTTCTCGGGCGGCCAGCGCCAGCGCGTCTGCATCGCGCGAGCGCTCGCGGTCGAGCCCAGGCTGATCGTGGCGGACGAGGCGGTCTCGGCGCTCGACGTCTCGGTGAAGGCGCAGGTGGTCAACCTGATGCTCGACCTCCAGGCGCGCATGGGGCTGGGTTATCTTTTCATCTCGCACGACATGGCGGTGGTGGAGCGCGTCAGCCACCGCGTCGCGGTGATGTATCTCGGCGAGATCGTCGAGATCGGCCCGCGCGAGGCGATCTTCGAGAACCCGCAGCACCCCTACACCAAGCGCCTGCTCGCAGCGGTGCCGATCGCCGATCCGGCCCGGCGCCTGCAGAAGCGGCCGGTCTCCAACGACGAGATCAAGAGCCCGGTCCGCCCGGCCGACTACGAGCCGCCTGTGCGCCAGTATCGCGAGGTCTCGCCCGGCCACGCCGTGATGATCTGGGGCGAGGAGTGGGAGAAGAAGGAGCCGGTCGCCGCCGCGGCCTGATCCGGCGAGCGGCTGCCGTCGTCATTCCGGGGCTTCGCGCAGCGAGGAACCCGGAATGGCGATTTGCCAATTGCGGAACGGCTCCCTGCCTGGTCGTATTTTCCTCACGCGATCAACCGTTCCTTCCATCCGGACATGCTTTAGGCACGGGGTATGGAAACCGTCTCGCCGCACGAAATCTTCCCGCATGTCCGCATCATCCTGGGCATGGTCATCGGCCTCGGCATCACGCGGCTGCTGGCGGGCATCGCCGGTTTCATCCAGCATCCCGGCCGCCATCGCGTCTCGCTGCTGCATATGCTCTGGGTCGGCTCGATCCTGCTCGAGCTCGTGCTGTTCTGGTGGTGGGAGTTCGGGCTGTCGCGGCTGACGGCCTGGAATTTCGGCGCCTATCTCTTCCTGATCGGCTATGCCGTCGTGCTCTATCTGATCGCGGCGCTGCTGTTTCCCGACAATGTCGCGGAATATGCCGGCTATGAGGATTTCTTCCTCCAGCGCCGGCGCTGGTTCTTCGGCCTGCTCGCGGCGGCTTTCCTGCTCGACATCGTCGATACGATGATCAAGGGCCGCCAGCACTGGAGTGAGCTCAGCGGCGACTATCTGGTGCAGGTTCCGATCGGGCTTGCCCTGTGCCTGATCGCCTATGTTTCCGCCCGGCGCGGCGTGCATGTCGCGCTCGCCGGCGTGCACATCCTCTACCAGTTCTACTGGATCGGGCGCACCGTCTACACGATGGGCTGAGGCACTCAGCCCTTCGCGGCCGGGGTCGCGAAGGGGGCGAAATGCCTCACGACCTCGCGATAGACGCCCTGCTTGAAGGGGATGATCAGATCCGGCGTCTCCTCGAGCCGCGCCCAGCGCCAGGCGTCGAACTCCGCCTTGTGGCCGCCGGCCGGGGTCAGGATGTCGATCTCGGCCTCGGCGCCGAGGAAGCGGAAGGCGAACCATTTCTGCGCCTGGCCGCGCCAGCGCCCCTTCCAGGCCTGTTTGCCGATGTCGGCGGGCAGGTCGTAGGCGAGCCAGCCCGGCGCCTCGGCGATGAGCGCGATGGAGGTGACGTTGGTCTCCTCGGCGAGCTCGCGGCGGGCCGCCTCCAGCGGCGTCTCGCCCTTGTCGATGCCGCCCTGCGGCATCTGCCAGGCATGGCCCGGCGCGACATGCTCGCGCTGGGTCTTGTCGGCGCGTCTTCCGACGAAGACGAGCCCTTCCGGGTTGAACAGGGCAAGCCCGACACAGGGGCGGTAGCCTTCGGGGGCCGCCTCGGTCATCTGAGCGATCCGGTGGTCTTGGGCGCTTCCGTCGTCTTCGGCGTTTCCCTGGCCTTGCTCTGGCGGAAGCCGCGGGCGGCGCTCACGGGAACGATCGCGAGCTTCTTGCCCTCCAGCGATTGGGCCCAGCGGTTGATCCGTTCGATCGAGACCGGCAGCGCGCTGGCGGCGGCGACCGCGATGCCCTGCTCGCGGGCGAGGCTCTCCAGCGCCGCAAGCTCCTTGTCGATGGCGTCGGCGTTGGCGACGCCATCGATGACGCGGTCGATCTTCAGGGCCGGGATCCGGGCGCGGTCGGCCGCGCCGGCAAGAAGGCTGCGCGCCGAGGAGCCGTCGTCGACGACCATCACGCCGCGGCCGGCGAGCTCGCGCAGCACCGGCGAGAGCGCATTCTCGTCGGCGGTGAAGCGGCCGCCGAGGAAATTGACGATGCCGACATAGCCGGTGAAGCGGCCCAGCGCCCAATGCAGCTTGTCGAGGTTCTCCGACGCCTTCGGCCCGGTCAGCAGCGTATGCGGGCCGGGATCGTTGTCGGGATAGTCGAAGGGCTCCATCGGCACCTGCAGGAAGACCTCGTGGCCTTCGCCGCGGGCGCGCTGGACGCTGCGTTCGAGCTCGGCGCCATAGGGCGCGAAGGCGAGCGAGACCGGCGGCGGCAGCTTCGCGATCGCCTCCGCGGTGCCGCTCTGGCTGATGCCGAGGCCGCCAACGAGGAGCGCGATGCGGCCGGCCGGCTTCACCATCGGCTCGGGGCCGAACGGGCGGGCATAGACCTTGGCCGGCGTCGCCCCGTCGGGGCCGAGCTTGGGCAGCAGGCCGTAGCGCGAACGCTCGACCAGCCGGCTGTCGGGGGCGGGGGCGAGCCTGATCGGGCCGGCCTCGTCGGGAACGGTGATGACGATGGCGCCCGGCGCCTCCTCGCCCGGCCTGAACACGGTCACGCCGGCGCTGTTCTCGAGCTCGGCGGCGCTGGCGGGCTGGCGCGGCGCGTCAGTGGCCGGGCCGGCGGTGGCGGCGCCGGCGGGGAGGGCGGGGGCAGGGGCGGCGCGCTTCCCGATAGCGGCCACGGCGATCGGCTCGCCGCCGTCGGGATCGCGGTTGAGCGCGACCGTCAGCAGGAGCCCGAGCACGACAAGGCCGACGCAACCGGCCGCCGCGGTCGCGAGCCAGCGGCCCCACGGCTTGCCGGCGGCCCTCGGGCGATCCTGGCCAAGCGGTCGGTTGAGCTCCGTCAGCGGCTTTCCGGCCTGTATCGGCCGTCCTCGAGATTGCGATTCGGGGCCGAATCAGCGGCCCGCGCGTCAGAGTACGCGCCGACCGGAGCGCATCGCAATCCGATCGGTCAGGCGGTCCGGCAAGCCCGTGGGGTCAGTTCGGCTGCCTGGGCGCCTCGGGGGTGGCGGGCGCCTCGGGCGCAGCCGGCGTCTCGGCCGGGGCCGCGACGTCCTTCTTGACGCCGCGCAGCTGGTTGAGCGCCGCGATGAGCTGGGTGTCCTTGGTCGCATCGGCCGGGACATAGGAGCTCGAACCGGACTGTTCCTCGCCCTCGCCGGCCTTGAGATGGCCCTTGAGCGCGGCTTCGCCCTTGTTCTCGACGAGCTTGTCCTTGATCTCCTGCGGGATGTCCTGCTGCACCTCGATGTCGGGCGTGATGCCCTTGGCCTGGATCGAGTTGCCGGACGGGGTGTAGTAGCGCGCCGTGGTCAGGCGCAGGCCGCCGTTCGAGCCGAGCGGGATCACGGTCTGGACCGAGCCCTTGCCGAAGGAGCGCGTGCCCATCACGGTCGCGCGCTTGTGATCCTGCAGGGCGCCGGCGACGATCTCGGCCGCCGAGGCCGAGGAGCCGTTGATCAGCACCACGACCGGCTTGCCCTTGGTCAGGTCGCCCGACTTGGCGTTGAAGACCTGGGTCTCCTCGGCGTTGCGGCCGCGCGTCGAGACGATCTTGCCGCGATCGAGGAAGGCGTCGGAGACCAGCACGGACTGGTCGAGGCGCCCGCCGCGGTTGTTGCGCAGGTCGATGACGAAGCCCTTCAGCTTGTCGGCGCCGATCTCGGAGGTGATCTTCTCGATCGCCTTGCGCAGGCCGTCATAGGTCTGCTCGGAGAAGGTGCCGATGCGGATATAGCCGACATCGCCCTCGACCCGCTCCTCGACGGCCGGCACGACGATGGTCGAGCGGGTCAGGGTGAATTCGAGCGGCTCGGTCTTGCCGGGGCGGTCGATCTTGAGCGTGACCTGGGTGTTGATCAGCCCGCGCATCTTCTCCACGGCCTGGGTCAGTGTCAGGCCCTTCACCTCGGTTCCGTCGATCTGGCGGATGATGTCGTTGGCGAGGATGCCGGCCTTGGAGGCGGGCGTGTCGCGAATGGGCTTGGCGACCTTGAGGACGCCGTCCTCCATCGACACCTCGATGCCGAGACCGCCGAACTGTCCGCGCATGTCGGTGTCCATGTCGCGGAAGGACTTGGAATCGAGATAGGACGAGTGCGGGTCGAGCGAGGAGACCATGCCGTTGATCGCGGCCTCGATCAGCTTCTGCTCGTCGGGCTTGTCGACATAGTCGGTGCGGATCTTCTCGAAGATGTCGCCGAACAGGTTGAGGCTGCGATAGACCTCGGCCGAGGCGGCCACCGCGCTGGTCGAGGAGAGCAGCCTGGTCTGTGTGGCGAGACCGGTCAGGCCCGCGCCCATGATGGCGCCGGCGAGAACGAGGGAAACCTTGCGCATCATCCGCGAGCCTTTTCGCCTTGCGATTTCGTCCACCACGGCGTCGGGTCGATCGAGACGCCGTCTTTCCTGAATTCGATATAGAGAACCGGCTGCCCGGTTCCCACCCCTACTGTCGTCGCGGCAGCTTCCGACGTTTCGCCCATTGCCGCAACCGGCTCTCCCGCCAGCACGAACTGATTGAGCGCGACATCGATCCGCTGCATGCCGGCGAGCAATATGTAGTATCCGCCGCCGGCGTTCAGGATCAAGAGTTGTCCGAACGAGCGGAACGGTCCCGCATAGACCACCCATGCATCGGAAGGCGCCGAAACTAGGGCGTTCGGCCGGGTCTCGAGCGAAATCCCGCGAATCGTGCCGCCGGCGCCGTCCGGATCGCCGAAACCACGCAATCGTGATCCCGCCGCCGGCAGGGAGAGCAGGCCCTTCGTCTCCGCGAAGGCGATCTTGGGGGCAAGCCGCGCCGGGTCCTTGAAGGCGAGCGCCGTCATGCGCTCGCGCTGCTCGCGCGTCGCCTGCTCGATCGCCTGGCGGGCGGCCTCGGCCGCCTTGTTGGCGACGGAGATCTCCTTCTCGATGGTCTCGACGAAATCCCTGAGCGAGCGGGCCTGGCCGGCGAGCTCGCCGCCGAGCGCGGCCTGCGCCGCGACATCCTTGGCGGCGCTGGCCTCGCGCTCGCGCCTCACCTCGATCAGCGAGGCGAGGCGCTGGCGCTCGGCCGCGATCTGCTCCATCTCGGCGCCGATCCGGGTCTTTTCGGCGGCGATGCCGTCGCGCAGGCGTACGAGCTCCGAAAGATCGGTGCCGAGGATCTCGACCTCCTGGCGCAGATCCGGCACCACCGCGCCGAGCAGCATCGAGGCGCGCACCGCTTCAAGGATGTCCTCGGGGCGCACCAGAACGGCCGGCGGCGGGCGCCGCCCGATGCGCTGCAGGGCCGCCAGCACCTCGGCGATCAGGGCGCGCCGGCTTTCGAGCGATCGGCGGATCGCGGCCTCGCTGGATTGCAGCAGGGAAAGCCGCGTCTCCAGCGCGCCGAGCCGCTCCTCGCCGGCCTGCGTCCTGGCGGTGGTTTCGAGCAGGGCGGTGTTGAGGGCGGCGCGGTCGGCCCGGATCGCGGCGATCTCGCTTTCGAGTTTCTCGCGCGCCTCCTTGTTGCCGGCGAGGCGCTGCTCGATCGCCTTGAGCTCGCTCTCGCGCGCCTGCTTCTCGACGAGCTTCTGCATCGCCTCGCGCTGGAGGGCTTCCGGGTCCGGCGGGGGCGCCTGGGCGAGGGCGGTTGCGCATGCCGCCATCGCGAGGAGCGCAGCGCGAATCAGGGAGCGGAACGGGCTCATGCGCGATGATAGGGGTGACCGGCGATGATCGTCATCGCCCGATAGAGCTGTTCGAGCACCAACACCCGCACGATCTGGTGCGGGATCGTCAGGGCGCCGAAGGCGAGCGTGATGTCGGCCTTCTCGCGCAACGCCTCGCTCAACCCGTCGGCGCCGCCGATGACGAAGCCCGCATGGCCGGTGCCGGCGTCGCGCGCCGTGGCGAGGCGCTGGGCGAAGGCGTCGCTGCCGAGCGGGCGGCCGCGCTCGTCGAGCGCGATGATCAGGCCGGGCTGCGCCTTGGCCAGAATCGCCTGCTCCTCCTCGCGCTTGCGCTCCTCGGGGCGCCGGCCCCGGCCCTCGGCGATCTCGACGATGTCGGGGCCGGAAAGCCCGATGCCGCGCCCCAATGCGGCTGCCCGCTCGCGATAGCGCTCGCTAAGCGCGCGTTCCGGCCCGTCCTTGAGCCGGCCGACGGCGATGACCGTAAGCCGCATCGGGAGACGGCGTCAGCCGGCGAGGCGTTCGTTCGGCCGGTCGGTGCCCCACATCTTCTCGAGATTGTAGAACTGGCGCACCTCGGGCCGGAAGACGTGGACGATGATGTCGCCGGTATCGATGAGCACCCAGTCGCAGGCCGGCATGCCCTCGACCTGCGGCGAAGGTTTCCCGCTGCTCTTGATGGCTTCGATCAGGGCCTCGGCGATCGCGGCGACATGGCGGTTGACGCTGCCCGATGCGATGATCATCGCGTCGGCCAGCGAGGTCTTGCCCACGAGGTCGATCATCGTGATGTCCTGCGCCTTCATGTCCTCCAGGACGCGCTGGACGAGGGCGATGCTCTCGGCGGAGGGGTTCTCCGCGGGAGCGGCCTGGGGAAGCGGCTTCGGCTCGGCTTCGCCAAGGGTTTGACGGGTCAGTGACGTATCCTCTCGATCCCGACGCGCTCGCGGCGCGACGAAAGCCAAAATAATTCGGGCGGCCCCGGAATTCAATCGCTCCCGGCCGCGCGGCGCAGCATCGTCGAGGACAGGGTCGAGCGCTTGCCATGCAGGAAGACCCAGGCGGGCGGGCGCATCCGCGGCAGGCTCGCCGCCCGGTTTTCGGGCAGGCGCCAGCGCGCCAGAAAATGGGCGGCGGGCGAGGCGGTGGCGCTGAGGGTCGAGCCTGGCCGGTCGATCACCGCGATCGGCATCATCGCGGCGATGGCGCGCCATTCGTTCCAGCGGTGGAAGCCGGCGAGATTGTCCGAGCCCATGATCCAGACGAAATCCACGCCCGGGCAGCGCTGCTTCAGCGCGCGCAAGGTGTCGGCGGTGTAGCGCGTGCGCAAGCTCGCCTCGATGCCGGTGACCGCGATGCGGGCATGGTCGGCAACAGCCTGCGCCTGGTCGATGCGCTCGGCGAGGCTGGGCAGCCTGGCATTGTCCTTCAGCGGGTTGCCCGGCGAGACCAGCCACCAGATGCGGTCGAGCCTGAGGCGGCTGAGCGCGGTCAGGCTCGCGAGCCGGTGGCCGTCATGGGCCGGGTTGAAGCTGCCGCCGAACAGGCCGATACTGAGGCCGGGCATATGGGGCGGCAGCCGGGGAGGCGCGCTCGTCATGCCTCAGGGGCGGGTCTGGCCCGCGCCGTGGACGCGGTACTTGAAGGAGCAGAGCTGCTCGACGCCGACGGGGCCGCGTGCATGCATGCGCCCCGTGGCGATGCCGATCTCGGCACCGAAGCCGAACTCGCCGCCATCGGCGAACTGGGTCGAGGCGTTGTGGACGACGATGGCCGAATCGACCTCGGCCAGGAAGCGGGCGGCGGCGTCGGCGTCGGCGGTGACGATCGCATCGGTGTGGTGCGAGCCGTAGCGCTCGACATGGTCGATCGCGGCGTCGAGGTTTCGCACGGTCTTCACCGCGATGATCCGGTCGAGATATTCGCTCGCCCAGTCCTCCTCGGTCGCGGCGGTCACGCGGGGATCGACGGCGCGCGTCGCCGCGTCGCCGCGCACGGCGCAGCCGGCATCGAGCAGGGCCGTGACGAGCGGGGCGAGATGCGTGCCGGCGCAAGTCTCGTCGACCAGCAGCGTTTCGGCCGCGCCGCAGACGCCGGTGCGGCGCAGCTTGGCGTTGAGCAGGATCGCGCGGGCCATGGCGAGGTCGGCTTGCGCATGGACATAGACATGGCAGTTGCCGTCGAGATGGGCGAAGACCGGCACGCGCGCCTCGCTCTGGACGCGGGCGACGAGGCTTTTTCCGCCGCGCGGGACGACGACGTCGATCGCGCCGCCAAGGCCTGAGAGGATTTCGCCCACGGCGGCGCGGTCGCGCGTCGGCACCAGCTGGATCGCGTCGGCCGGCAGGCCGGCGGCTTCCAGCCCCTCGCGCATGGCGGCGGCGATCTCGGTGGCGGAGCGGAAGGAATCCGAGCCCGCCCGCAGGATCGCGGCATTGCCGCTCTTCAGGCAGAGCGCGCCGGCATCGGCCGTGACGTTGGGGCGGCTCTCGAAGATCACGGCGATGACGCCGAGCGGCGTCGCGACGCGCTCGAAGCGCAGGCCGTTCGGCCGCGACCATTGCGCCAGCACCCGCCCGAGCGGATCGGGCAGGCTCGCGACCTCGGCGACGGCGTCGGCGATGGTCGCAAGGCGCGTCTCGTCGAGGGCGAGGCGATCGATGAAGGACGCGCTCAGGCCCGCCGCCTTGCCGTCCGCGAGGTCCTGCGCATTGGCGGCGAGGATGCGGGGCGCGCGGGCGCGTAAGGCGTCCGCCATGGCGATGAGGGCGGCGTTGCGCTGTTCGGTAGGGGCGAGCGCGACCTTGCGGGCCGCGGCACGGGCGCGCCGGCCGACCTCCTGCATGACGGCGCCGATATCCTGACCGGCCCCGTTCGTCGCGATGATGCGCAATGCGCCGTCGCCCGTCATGTCGACCTCTTCCTAACCTTGTCCGAGCGCCATGTCGTCCCGGTGGATCATCTCGGCGCGGCCGGGATGGCCGAGCACCGCCTCGATGTCGCGCGAGGCCTTGCCGAGGACCAGCGCAGCCTCGCCCGCATCGTAGGAGACGAGGCCGCGGCCGAGCAATCGTCCCTCGGGATCGCGGATCAGCACCGCGTCGCCGCGCGCGAACTCGCCCTCGATGCGGGCGACGCCGACCGGCAGGAGGCTCGCGCCGCCGCTGAGCGCGCGGGCCGCGCCGGCATCGACATGGAGCGTGCCGCGCGGCTCCAGGGAGCCGGCGATCCAGGTCTTGCGGGCGGTGGCGGGCGTCGAGGCGGTGAGGAACCAGGTGCAGCGCCCGCCTGCGGCGACCGCCGCGAGCGGGTTCTTGGCGCGCCCGTCGGCGATCAGCATGTGGGTGCCGCCGGCCGCCGCGATCTTGCCGGCCTCGATCTTGGTGCGCATGCCCCCGCGCGACAATTCGGAAGCCGCGCCGCCGGCCATGGCGTCGATCCCGGGCGTGATGCGCTCGACCACCGGGATGTGCCGGGCGTCGGGGTCCTTGTGGGGCGGGGCGGTATAGAGCCCGTCGATATCGGAGAACAGCACCAGAAGGTCGGCGCCGGCCATGGTCGCGACGCGGGCGGCGAGACGGTCATTGTCGCCATAGCGGATCTCGGTGGTGGCGACGGTGTCGTTCTCGTTGATGACGGGCACGGCGCGCAGGTCGAGCAGGCGGCCAAGCGTCGCGCGCGCGTTGAGATAGCGGCGGCGCTGCTCGGTATCGGCCAATGTCAGCAGCACCTGGCCGGCGGTGAGGTCGTGGGCGCTGAGCGCCTCGGCCCAGTGGCGGGCGAGCGCGATCTGGCCGACCGCCGCCGCCGCCTGGCTTTCCTCCAGCCGCAACGGGCCCGACGGCAGGCCGAGCACCGTGCGCCCGAGCGCGATCGCGCCGGAGGAGACGACGAGCAGGTCGGCGCCGCGCCGGTGCAGATCGGCGAGGTCCTCGGCCAGTGCCGCGAGCCAGGCATGGCGCAGCCGGCCGCGGCTCCGGTCGACCAGCAGGCTGGAGCCGACCTTGACGACGATGCGGCGGAAATCGGAAAGCAGGGGCGTCTTCACGTGAAAGCACGGCGTTGTTGCGGGCGGTCCTCCTGCCTGTTGGGGAAAACGCCGCGCTTGTAAAGCGCCGCGGCATATCTGGGCCGCCGCATTGACAGGGACGGGCCGGCCGACCATATCCCGGCTTCAGGCCCGATTGGCGCCGTTGCATGCGTTTTCGGCGTGCGGCATGGGGGAGCTGCCGGCTCGATAAGCGCTGGAAGCGGGGCTGCCGCGCGTCGATTTCGATACCAATCCGCCCCGATCTGGATTACTTCGCCCGCGCGGACCGTTTGATGTGTCCGTAACAACACGAGAGAAGACCACCCTTGAAGAACCCGAACGACCGCAGCTTCACCGACCGCCAGTCCAACTCCGCCAATGCCAAGAAGGCGCTGCTCGAGCGCTTCAAGGCCCGGCCGAAGGCCGACGACCCGGTGATGGTGCAGCGACGCGCGGAGCGGGAAGCCATCGCCGCGGCGCGCGCCGAGCGCGAAGCCGAGAAGGCGAAGATCCGGGCCGAGAAGGAGCGCCTGGAAGCGATCGAGCGCGCGCGCATCGAGGAAGAGAAGCGCCAGGAAGAGCTCGCCCGCGAGGCCGCCCGCAAGGCGGAGCAGGCCAAGCGCGACGCCGAGCGTCCGCGCAAGGTGCTGCTGGAAGCCGTGCAGTACATGCAGATGCGCTCGGCCGGCAAGCGCCGCTGAGGCCTGTTTCCCGCAATCCGTGAATGCGATCTGGGGCGCCGCGAGCGCCCCTTTTCATTTTGCTTAACCGTGAAGACGAGCCCTATCGGCAAATCCGCCCGCCCGGATTAATGTGCGCGCCGGATTGAACCTTCTTCCCGCTCGCCGCGACCAATGGGTGCGAGTCGGGATGCCTGGCCTTTCGAGGGGCGATGCATACGGAAACGGACGAGGATCTCGTCAAGCGGATCGCTTCGGGCGACCGGCTCGCGATGAAGGTGCTGTTCTCGCGGCATCAGGTGCGGGTCTACCGTTTCGTGCTGCGGCTCGTCCGCGACGAGACGCTTGCCGAGGATGTGATCAGTGACGTGTTCATGGATCTCTGGCGACAGGCCGATCGCTTCGAGGCGCGTGCCTCGGTCGCGACCTGGCTCACGGCCATCGCCCGCAACAAGGCCTGGTCGCTGCTGCGCAAGCGCCGCGACGCCGAGCTCGACGAGGATTACGCCGAAAGCCTCGAGGACGACGCCGACGGCCCCGAGGTCGTGCTCCAGAAGCAGGACAAGGGTCTCGCCATCCGCGCCTGCCTCGAGCGGCTCTCGGCCGAGCACCGCGAGGTCATCGACCTCGTCTATTATCACGAGACCTCCGTCGAGGAGGCCGCGCGGATCGTCGGCATCCCCGAGAACACCGTCAAGACGCGGCTGTTCCACGCCCGCAAGAAGCTGGGCGAGATGCTCAAGGCCGCCGGCATCGACCGTGGCTGGCCGTGAGGCTGTGACTTTCACCAGGCGCGGCCCCGCCGCCCGAGGAGTGGCGTGATGAACGACAGCATCGTGAGCGATAGTGAGCGCCGCGCGCTCGAGGAGCTCCTGCCCTTCTACGCCACCGGCCGGATCTCGGACACCGACAGGCGCCGTGTCGAGGCCGCGCTCTCCGGCGATGCCGGGCTTGCCGCGCAGTTGTCTCTGATCCGCGACGACAGGACCGAGACGGTCCTGCTCAACGAGAGCCTGGGCGCGCCCTCGCCGCGGGTTCTCGACCGGCTGATGGCCGGCATCGAGGCCGAAAGCCGCCCGGCGCCGCTGATGGCGCGCGCCACGGAGACCGGCCGCGGCCTTCTGGGCTGGCTCGGCGGGCTTCTGGCCGCGCAGCCGCCGCGCCGCCTCGCCTATGCCAGCGCCGCCGCGCTCGCGCTGATCGCGGTGCAGGGCGTGGCGATCACCGGTCTTGCGCTGCGCGAGGGCGGCGCCGGCTTCCAGACCGCCTCGGTGCCGGGCATGCGGCCCTCGGAAAGCTATGTGCTGCTGAGCTTCGCGCCCGAGGCCAAGGCCGGCGAGATCGCCTCCTTCTTCAAGCGCTTCGACGCCTCGGTGGTCGACGGGCCGCGCGCCAACGGCTTCTTCAAGGTGCGCGTCGGCGACGCCTCCCTCTCCTCCGCTGAGCTCGATGCGATCGCGGCGCGGATGAAGGGCGAGAGCGCCATCGTCTCCTTCGTCGCGCCGGCACCGTGACCCGGCAGCCGCGCCATGGCATGATGTCGCCGCCGCAGGAGCTTTGAGGCCGTGCCGTTCCCGCTCGCTCGTCGGAAGAGATCCTGGATCCGGTGCCTCGTCGGCGCCGGCCTGCTCGCTTGCGCGCTTTCGCTGCTGCCGGGGCCGGCGCTCGCCCAATCCGCCGGCGACGGCAGGCGCGCCGCGCCGGCCGCGAAGCCGCAGCCTTCCGCCGGCGGCGGCGGCGTCAACCGCTCGATGCGCGTGCCGCCCGGCGCCTGGCTCCAGCCGCGCACGCAGCGCAGCGTGGTTCCGGCCCCGGACGAGACCCGCTTCGTCCCCGACGAGGTGCTGTTCGAGCTCGCGCCGAACGCCGAGGCGGATGTGGTCCTGCGCCGCTATGGCGCGACGCTGATCGCGAGCCAGCGCTTCGAGCTCGCCGGCGTCACCGTGATCCGCGCCCGGATCGAGCCGGGGCGCGACCTGCGCGCCGTGCTGACGCAGATGGGCGACGACAGCAGCATCGCCGGGGCACAGCCGAACTTCCTGTTCGAGCTGCAACAGGACCCCCTTTCCCGCGTCAGCCTGCCGGCGGGGGCGGAGACCGCCTCCTCGGGAGAGACCGCCCAGGCGCCGGCGCCGAGCCTGCGGCTGGGCGATCCGGCCGTGGCGACGCGCGGCGCCGCCGCGGTCAGGCGCATCCTGCCGCCGCAATACGTCGTCGAGAAGCTGCGCCTCGCCGAGGCCGCCAAGCTGGCGCAGGGGCGCGGCGTCCGGGTCGGCCTGATCGATTCGGGCGTGGACATGGAGCATCCCGAGATCAGGGGCTCGGTGCTGGGCTATCTCGACGCGATCGACGGGCTGGCGACGCCGCATGCGCACGGCACCTCGATGGCCACCGCGATCGTCGCGCACGGCGAATTGCAGGGCGTCGCCCCGGCGGCGCGCCTCGTCGTCGCCCGCGCCTTCGGCGGCCCGCAGGCGACCTCCGCCAACGGCAAGTCGTTCCAGATCGTGACGGCGCTGGAATGGCTCGTCCAGCAGCGCGCCAGGGTGGTCAATCTCAGCTTCGCCGGCCCGCAGGACCGCCTGCTCTCGAAGGCGCTGGCCGGCGCGAAGGGGCGCGGCGTGATCGCGGTCGCGGCGGCGGGCAACGGCGGCAGCCGGGCGGCCCCGCTCTATCCCGGCGCCGACGCGAACGTCATCGCCGTGACGGCGACCGACGCCGAGGACAAGGTCTTCTCCGAGGCCAATCGCGGCAGCTACGTCGCGGTCGCGGCGCCGGGCGTCGACGTGCTGACGGGCGAGCCCGGCGGGCGCTACGCCTTCACCTCCGGCACCTCGATCGCCGCCGCCCATGTCTCGGGGCTGATCGCGCTCCTGCTCGAAAAGCAGCCTGAGCTCGATTCGGACGGCGCGCGCCGGGTGCTCGGCGAAAGCGCGGCGGATCTCGGCTCGCGCGGGCGCGATCCCGTCTACGGCGCCGGACGGATCGATCCTCCGGCCGCTCTCGCGCGGGTGCTGCCGGTCGCGACCGCGCGGCCCTGAGCCGCGAGCACTTGACCTTCGCCCTCGCATCGGCCTGATGGCGCGATGCCGCGCCCGAAACTCCTGTTCGTCATCACCGAAGACTGGTTCTTCGTCTCGCATTTCCTGCCGATGGCGCGGGCCGCGCGCGAGCTCGGCTTCGACGTCGCGGTGATCGCGCGCGAGCGCAACCACCGGCGCGCGATCGAGGCGACGGGCGCCCGGCTGATCGGGCTCGAAGCGGAGCGGCGCAGCCTCGATCCCCGCGCGCTGTTCAAGCAGGTCATGGCGCTGAAGCGCCTGATCGCGGCGGAGAAGCCCGACATCCTGCATTGCATCGCGCTGAAGCCGATCGCGCTCGCCGGGCTCGCCGGCAAGCTCGCGGGCGTCGACGCCCGCGTCTATGCGCTGACCGGGCTCGGCTTCCTCGGCGCCAGGCAGGGCGCGCTCGCGGCGGCCGCGCGCTTGGCGGCGAGGCTCTGGCTGCGTGGCGCCATCGACGGCCCGCAAGTCCGCTTCCTGTTCGAGAACCCGGACGATCCCGCGACGCTCGGGCTCGATCCGCAGGATGCGGCGAAGGTCGCGATCGTCGGCGGCGCCGGCGTCGATCCGCTGATCCTGATGCCCGCGCCGCAGCCGCCCGCCCCGCCGCTCAAGGTCGCGCTGGTCGCGCGCATGCTCTGGTCCAAGGGCGTCGATCTTGCCGTCGAGGCGGTCGGCCTCGCGCGTGCCGGGGGGGCGCAGGTCGAGCTTACCATCCATGGCGCGCCCGATCCGTCCAATCCGAAGGCCATTCCCGAGGCGACGCTGGCGGAATGGGCGGCGCGGCCGGGCATCGCCTGGGCCGGGCCGACGCGCGACATCGAGGGCGTGTGGAAGGGCCATCACCTCTGCATCCTGCCCTCGCGCGGCGGGGAGGGCCTGCCGCGCACCATCCTCGAGGCGGCGGCCTGCGGCCGGGCGATCCTGACCACCGACGTACCGGGCTGCCGCAGCTTCGTCCGCGAGGGGCAGGACGGCATGGTGGTGCCGGCGGGCGACGCGGCCGCGCTCGCCAAGGCGCTGACGATCTTCGCCCGCGCGCCGGGCCTTGCCGAGCGCATGGGCGCGAGCGCCCGCGCGCGCCTGATCGACGGCCATACCGAGCGCGACGTGATGAACGCGGTGAAGGCGCTTTATCTCGGCCTCATCGGCCGCTCCGCGCCGGATGCCGCGGCATGAAGGCCGAGGCCGGCTTCGACCGCGGCGCCTTCATCCGGGCGCAGACCCGGCTCCTGCCGGTGCCGCATGCCCCGGAGATCTCGCTCCACGTCGCCGAGGAGGCGACGGAGCTCTGGCAGAAGACCGAGGAAGAGCTCGCCGTGATCGGTCTGCCGCCGCCGTTCTGGGCCTTCGCCTGGGCCGGCGGGCAGGCGCTGGCGCGCCATCTCATCGACAATCCGGGGATCGTCGCCGGGCGCCGGGTGCTGGACTTCGCCTCCGGCTCCGGCCTCGTCGCGATCGCGGCGGCGAAAGCGGGCGCGGCATCCGTCGAGGCCTGCGATATCGACGCCTTCGCGGTGGCGGCGATCGGCATCAACGCCGCCGCCAACGCCGTCGCGGTGACGCCGCGCTCGGAGGACCTGATCGGCCGCGACGAGGGCTGGGACGTCGTCTGCGCCGGCGACGTCTGCTATGAGCGGGAGATGGCCGAGCGGGTGGTCGACTGGCTTTCCGGGCTCACGGCGCGGGGCGCGGCCGTGCTGATCGGCGACCCCGGCCGCAGCTACCTGCCGAAGGCTCGGCTTGAGGCCATCGCGACCTACGAGGTGCCGGTGACGCGGGCGCTGGAGGATGCCGAGATCAAGCGCAGCTCGGTCTGGCGGCTGCGCTAGATCGCTGCGTTCAGGCCGCGCGCCGCCCGATGCCGCCCTGCTCGGTCCGGAAGGCCGCGACCAGCCGGTTGAGCTGCTCGATCTGGTCGAGCAGCAGGCGGGCGGAGGCGGCGCTTTCCTCGGCCAGCGCCGCGTTCTGCTGGGTTATCTCGTCCATGTGGCTGACGGTCTGGCTCATCTCGTCGATGCCGTTGGCCTGCTCGCCGGAGGCCGAGGCGATCTCCTCGACCGTGCTGGAGACCTTGGCGGAGGCTGCGACGATCCGGTCCAGCGTCTCGCCGGCCTGGCGGACGAGCTTGACGCCCTCCGCGACCTCGGCATCCGAGGAGGAGATCAGGCCGGTGATGTCCTTCGCCGCCCCTGCCGAGCGCTGGGCCAGCGCCCTGACCTCGGCCGCGACCACGGCGAAGCCGCGCCCGGCGTCGCCGGCGCGCGCGGCTTCGACCGCGGCGTTCAGCGCGAGCAGGTTGGTCTGGAAGGCGATGCCGTCGATCACGTCGGTGATCTCCGAGATCCGCTTCGAGGCGCCCTCGATCCGCGCCATCGCGTCGACCGCGTCGCGGACGATGTCGCCGCCGGTGCGCGCGACGTTTGCCGCCTCGTCGGCGAGCGAGACGGACTGGCGCGACGCCAGGTTCGAGGTCTTGACGGAAGCCGCGAGCTGCTCGGTCGTCGCCGCGCTCTCCTCCAGCGCCGAAGCCTGCTGCTCGGTGCGCATCGAGAGGTCCTGCGCGCCGGTGCTGATCTCCTGCGAGGAGGAGGCGATCGCCGCCGAGGTCGCCTTGATGGTGCCGACTATCTCCTGCAGGCGCTCCATCGCCGCGTTGAAATGGTCGCGGATACCGGCGTATTCGGCCGGGATCTCGGCGCTCATGCGATAGGTCAGGTCGCCCTCGGCGAGCGCCGCCATGCTCTCGCCGACGCAGGCGATCGCCTGTTCGCGCTGGGCCGTCTTGGCCTGCTCCATGGCGCGGGCCTCGCTCTCGGCCTTCAGCCGCGCTTCCTCCGAGGCTTCCAGATAGATCGTGATCGCATAGTCCATGTCGAGCATCGCGGCCTTGACGATGGCGCCGATCTCGGCGGAGCGCTCGGCGGCGCCGGGCATGCGCTTGCCCAGCGCGTTCTTCGGCCAGCGCGCCGCCAGCACGCCGGCGAGCAGCTTCTCGAGCACCAGCGCATAGCCGCCGATGTACCAGCGCGGCTCGAGGCCGATGCGGGCATGGATCCGCCCGACCTTGGTGACGGCGTCGACATAGCGCTCGTCGAACTGGCCTGTGGCGATGACGCCCCAATGCTTGCCCTGGCGCTGCTTGGCGCTGT
Source organism: Bosea sp. (in: a-proteobacteria) (assembly GCF_023953965.1). Taxonomy (NCBI): domain Bacteria; kingdom Pseudomonadati; phylum Pseudomonadota; class Alphaproteobacteria; order Hyphomicrobiales; family Alloboseaceae; genus Allobosea; species Allobosea sp. The sequence goes on along the minus strand of NZ_JAMLIX010000001.1, from coordinate 348,647 downwards.
CGAGATGCTGTTCGCTGCCGAAGAACGCCATTGTCTCGGGAAAGCCGCGCAACTGCGTATAGAAGGCATCGAGCGCCTCGGGGATGGCCGTGCTCAACGCGTCGTTGACATCGCGGATGCGGGCCTGCGCTTCCGGTCCGAGCTGCATGAAGGCGAGCCGCCTGGCGAGATGATCCCCTGCCGACATCGATAGATTCCCAGCAATCGACGGCATCCGGGCCGCCCGGGAGCATTCATCCGTCAATAAGGTTAACAACCTATAAGGGTATTGTTGATCTGGCTCGAATTCTACGGGAGCCGGCCATGGGGGCTGCGCATCCGGGTCCCCCCCCGTAAAGCCGGTCAACGTTTCCGTGAGGGCGGCGCAAATCGCCTTGAAGAGAACTTCCTTATCAGCGAAATGATTATAGATCGTTGCTTCGAAACACCCGCGAGGGCGAGGTCGGCGGCGGCGCGGCAGCGTTCGGCGGGGGAGGCGGTCGGGTTGGTTCGAGGGGGACGGCGTCGGCCGGCTTTCGCGCCCATCCGGCCTCTTATCAAATGAGGCTGCCCGGTCTAAGAGATTTCGCGCGGTATTCGGAGCGTCCGGACTTATGAAGCGGTTTGCCATTCTCGTTCTGGTCGCTGCCGTCGCGGGCGGTGGCTATTATGCCTACCGCAACCAGCATGCCGGCACCGAGCAGGCCCGGGCGGGCGCGGTCTCCGGGCCGCGCGCCGTGCCGGTGGAGGTGGCGTCGGTGGAGCTGATGACCGTCAGCGAGGAGGTCGAGGCGCTGGGCACGCTCGCCGCCGACGAATCCGTGGTGATCGCCCCCGAGATCGCCGGGCGCGTCATTTCGCTCGGCTTCAAGGAGGGCGAGCCGGTCAAGATCGGGCAGGCGCTGGTCAAGCTCGACACCGCGATCCTCGATGCCGAGCTCAAGCAGGCCCAGGCCGATCTGGGCCTTGCCCGCGACACCCATGAGCGCCTGCGCGCGCTGGTGCAGCGCGGCTCGGGCACGCAGGTCGCGCTCGACGAGGCGGCCGCCAAGCTCGCCTCGAGCGAGGCGCGCATCCAGCTCGCCAAGGCCAGACTCGCGCAATCGACCATCGTGGCGCCGTTCAACGGCGTCGTCGGCCTGCGCTCGGTCGGCGTCGGCGACTATGTCTCGGTCGGCAAGCAACTGATCACGCTGACCAGCATCGACCCGATCAAGATCGATTTCCGCGTGCCCGAGATCTATCTCAGCCGCCTCAAGGTCGGCCAGCCGGTGCAGATGCGGGTAGACGCGGTGCCGGAGCGCAGCTTCCAGGGGCAGATCTACGCGATCGACCCGGTGGTCGACGTCAACGGCCGGGCGATCCGCCTGCGTGCCGCGATCCCCAACGCGGATCTCGCGCTCAAGCCCGGCCTGTTTGCCCGGCTCGCCATCACCATCGACCAGCGCGAGAACGCGATCGTGGTGCCGGAGATGGCGGTGGTGCCGGATGCGGTCGGCAAGATGGTCTACATCGTCGAGAACGGCAAGGCGAAGCGCCTGAGCGTCGAGCTCGGCAAGCGCCTGCCTGGCAAGGTCGAGATCGTCGGGGGCCTGAAGCCCGACATGCAGATCATCACCGCCGGTCAGATGCGGCTGCGCGACGGCGCTACCATCGCGATCAAGGACAAGGTCGTCCGGACGAGCCGGATCTAGGAACAGACCCTCATGAGCCTGTTCGAACTCTTCGTCCGCCGGCCCGTTCTCTCGACGGTCATGAGCCTGCTCGTGATCCTGATCGGCATCGTCTCCTATGGCCGCCTGACGGTGCGCGAATACCCGAATATCGACGAGCCGATCGTCTCGGTGCGCACCGATTATCGTGGCGCTTCGGCCGAGATCATCGAGACGCAGGTGACGCAGATCCTGGAGAACTCGATCGCCGGCATCGAGGGCATTGAGATCATCTCCTCGACCAGCCGCCAGGAGCGCTCGTTCATCCAGGTGCGCTTCCGGCCGGACGTCGATCCCGACGTCGCCGCCTCCGACGTGCGCGACCGCGTCAGCCGCGTGCGCAGCCGTCTGCCCGACGAGATCGACGAGCCGGTCATCGCCAAGGTCGAGGCCGATGCGCAGCCGATCCTCTATCTCTCGCTGACCAGCTCGCGCCACGGGCCGCTCGAGCTCACCGATTTCGCCGACCGCTTCATCTCGGACCGGGTCCAGAACGTGACCGGCGTGGCGGAGGTGCGCATCCTCGGCCAGCGCCAATATGCGATGCGCATCTGGCTCGATCGCGCCCGCATGTCGGCCTACGGCATCACCGTCCAGCAGATCGAGGCGGCCGTCCGGGCGCAGAACGTCGAGATCCCGTCCGGCCGGATCGAGAGCAACGACCGCGAATTCACCGTGCTGTCGCAGACCAGCATGACCACGCCGGAGGAATTCAGCGAGATCGTCGTCAAGGACGCCAACGGCTTTCCCGTCAAGCTGCGGGACATCGCCAAGATCGAGCTCGGAGCGCGCGAGGAGCGCAACGCCGCCTGGTTCAAGGGCACGCCCTCGGTGACGATCGGCATCGTCAAGCAGGCGACGGCGAACCCGCTCGACGTCTCGGCCGGGATCGAGGAGGCGCTGCCGGGCATCATCGAGGACCTGCCGCAGGGCATGTCGATCGCCAAATCCTACGACACCTCGGTCTTCATCGACCGCTCGATCAAGGCGGTCTACCGGACGATCATCGAGGCGATCGCGCTCGTCGTGCTGATCATCTTCCTCTTCCTGCGCTCGGTGCGCGCGACGCTGATCCCGCTGGTGACGATCCCGGTTTCGCTGATCGGCTCGTTCGGGCTGATGTACGCGTTCGGCTTCACCGTGAACACGCTGACGCTGCTTTCGATGGTGCTCGCCATCGGCCTCGTCGTCGACGACGCCATCGTGGTGCTGGAGAACGTGCACCGCCATATCGAGAACGGCATGAAGCCGACGCAGGCCGCGGTCCGCGGCATCAACGAGATCGCCTTCGCCGTGGTGGCGATGACGCTGACGCTGGTCGCGGTCTATGCGCCGATGGCCTTCTCGACTGGGCGCACCGGCAAGCTCTTCATCGAGTTCGCGCTGACGCTGGCAGGCGCCGTGCTGGTCTCCGGCTTCGTCGCATTGACGCTGACGCCGATGATGTGCGCCAAGCTCCTGCGCCATCACGACAAGCACAACTGGCTCTACAACCTGCTGGAGCGTGGCTTCCAGGGGTTGTCGCGCGGCTACAAGGCGTCGTTGCGCGCGGCCTTGTCGGTGCGCCCGCTCGTCGTGCTGCTGGCGCTGGGCGTCGCAGGCTCCGGCTATTACTTCTTCACCCATCTGCGCGCGGAGCTGGCGCCGGTGGAGGATCGCGGCACCATCAGCGCCTCGGGCGTCTCGCCCGAGGGCGCGACCTTGTCCTTCACCGCCGACTATGCCCGCCAGGTCGAGGAGTATTTCAGCAAGATCCCGGAGGTCGAGACCTATCTCGTCATCGTCGGCTTCCCCGACGTGACGCGCGCCGTCGGCTTCGCCCGGCTCAAGCCCTGGGAGGAGCGCGAGCGCAAGCAGCAGGACCTCGTCGCCGAGATCAACAGGGGGCTGTCGCAGATTCCCGGCATCCGCCTCTTCGCCACCAATCCGGCCTCGCTCGGCCAGGGCAATGCCAACAGCAAGCCGGTCGAGTTCGTGCTGCGCTCCTCGGAGCCCTATGCGCAGATCAGGGCCTATGTCGACCAGCTCATGGCCGAGGTCGGCAATTCGCCGGTGCTGACCAATCTCGACACCAACCTCATCCTCGACAAGCCGCAGATCAAGGTCACGATCGACCGGCAGCGCGCCGCCGATCTCGGCGTCGGCGTCGATATCATCGGCCGCACCATGGAGACGCTGCTCGGCGGGCGGCAGGTGACGCGCTTCAACATGAACAGCAAGCAGTACGACGTCGTGCTCCAGGTCGAGGGCGCGGAGCGCAATACCCCGCAGGCGCTGCAATCGATCTACCTGATGGGCCGCGGCGGCGCGGTCGTGCAGCTCTCCAGCCTGGTCAAGGTCGAGGAGACGGTCGCGCCCAAGGAGCTCGTCCGCTTCAACCAGCTGCGCTCGGCGACAGTGACCGCGATTCCCGCGCCGGGCTATTCGCTCGGCGACGCGCTGAAGGTGCTGGAGGAGGGGGCGGCGCGCGTGCTGCCGAATTCGGTGCAGGTCGATTATTCCGGCCAGAGCCGCGAGTTCAAGCAGTCTGGCGCCTCGATCTTCATCGTCTTCCTGCTGGCGCTGGGCTTCATCTATCTGGTGCTGGCGGCGCAGTTCGAGAGCTTCGTCGATCCGGTCGTGATCATGGTCTCGGTGCCGCTCTCGCTCACCGGCGCGCTCGCTGCGCTCTATTTCACCGGCGGGACGATGAACGTCTACAGCCAGATCGGCCTGATCACGCTGGTCGGGCTGATCACCAAGCACGGCATCCTGATCCTGGAGTTCACCAACCAGCTGCGCGAGGAGGGCAAGGAGACGCTCGACGCCCTCGTCGAGGCGGCGGAATTGCGCCTGCGGCCGATCCTGATGACCACGGGTGCGATGGTGCTCGGCGCCCTGCCGCTGGCGCTCGCCCATGGCGCCGGCGCGGAAAGCCGCTCGCAGATCGGCTGGGTCATCGTCGGCGGCATGAGCTTCGGCACGCTGCTGACGCTCTATGTCGTGCCGGTCGCCTACAGCTACCTCGCCCGCAAGGTCCACGGCTCGCGCCACGCCCCGCATGACGAGGCGCATGGCACGGCCCATCCCGCCCCGGCGGAGTAGCGCCCGCTACTGCAGCCTCACCGAGACGCTTTCGCTCGCCCCGGTCGCATCGACGACCGAGATGCGCAGGAAACCCTTGCTGGACGGGCGCCATTGCGTCTCGCGGCGGCGCTGTGGCGCGGTCACCGGCGTGCCGTCGACCAGCCAGGTATAGGGCGGGGCGCCGCCGGCGGCCTTGAGGTTGAGCCGGCCGTCGCCGTCGAGTGCGGCGGCGGAGAGGTCGATGCGGGCGCCGTCCGGCGGGAAGGCGAGCTTCAGCGCCGGTGTCGCCATCGCCGTCACGGTCTTGGGCACGTCCTGCCTGAGATGCCTGAGCGGCGGCGGCAGATGGCCGGTGCTGGCGACGATCGCATCCGCCGGCCGCGGGAAGGGACGCGGGTCGATGCCGAGCCGGGCGAAGGCGTCGAACAGGATCGGCGCGGCGACGGCCCGCCCGACGAGACCGGGCACGGCGCCGTTGTCGGCCCGGCCGACCCAGACGCCGATCGTGTGCCTGCGGTCGAAGCCGACCGCCCAGGCGTCGCGATAGCCATAGGACGTGCCGGTCTTGTAGGCGATGCGGCCGGGCGGGGCGTTGAGCGGCGGCGGCGCGCCGATGAGCGTATCGGCGACATACCAGGCGGCGACGGGATCGACGAGGCGCGGGGCCGGGCTGTTGTCCGGCATCGCCTGCGGCCGGATGCGCAGCGGCACCGTCGCGCCACCGCGCGCCAGCCCGACATAGGCGCGCGTCAGGTCCTGGAGCGTGATGCCGAGCCCGCCGAGCCCGACGGCGAGACCGGGCGCGCCGCTTTCCTTCGGCAGGGCTATGGTGATCCCGGCATCGCGCAGCCGCGAGAGGAAACGCTGCGGCCCGAGCGCGGAGAGCAGCTCGACCGCCGGCACGTTGAGCGAGAGCTGGAGCGCCTTGCGGGCGCTGACCATGCCCTGGAAGGTCATGTCGAAATTCTCCGGCGTGTAGATGCCGTAGCGGGCCGGCCGGTCCTCCAGCATCGTCTCGGGATGGGCGATGCCGTTGTCGAAGGCGAGCGCGTAGATGAAGGGCTTCAGCGCCGAGCCCGGCGAGCGCAGCGCCCGCGTCAGGTCGAGCGCGCCCGCCCGCTCGGCCGCGAAATAATCGACGCCGCCGACCGAGGCGCGGATCTCGCCGGTCTCGTTGTCGACGGCGAGGATCGCGATCGAGACCTGGGGGTTGAGGCCGAGGCTGCGTTCGCGCGCCAGCCCCTCGAGCGCGGCTTGCAGCCGCGCATCGAGCGAGAGCCTGTGGACGCTGAGCCTCGGCGCCTCCGCCACGGCCTGCTCGGCGACATGCGGGCTCAAGGCGGGGAAGGGGTGGCGCATCGCGGGGATCGGCTCGGCGCGGGCGGCGGCGATCTCTCCCGGCGTGGCGAGGCCGGCCTGTCCGATCCGCTCCAGCACGCGCTCGCGCGCCTTGCGGGCGGCCTTGGCGAAGCGGTCGGGCCGGCGGGTCTCGGGCGATTGCGGCAGGGCGACGAGCAGGGCGGCTTCCGCGGTCGAAAGCCGTTTTGGCTCCTTGCCGAAATAAGCGAAGCTCGCGGCGCGCACGCCTTCGAGATTGCCGCCGAAGGGAGCGAGCGTCAGATAGAGGTCGAGGATGCGGGCCTTGTCGAAGCGCCGCTCCAGCTCGATGGCGCGCACCGCCTGCCGGAGCTTGGCGGCAAGCGTGCGCTCCGCGCGCGGTTCGAGCAGGCGGGCGACCTGCATGGTCAGCGTCGAGCCGCCGGAGACGACGCGGCCGTTCGCCAGCATCTGGCCGGCGGCGCGCAGAAGCCCGAGCGGGTCGATGCCGGGATGGGCGTCGAAGCGCTTGTCCTCATAGGCTTTCAGCATGGCGAGATAGCGCGGATCGACGTCCTCGCCGGTGACGGGCAGCTTCCAGCGCCCGTCGGCGGTGAGGAAGGGGCGCAAGAGCCTGCCCTCGCGGTCGAGCACCACGGCCGAGCGCTCGGCGGCGGCGGAGAGGTCGAGCGGCGGCAGGGAGCGGATGTAGAGGGCGAGAGCCGTGGCTCCTGCCACGACCGAGACGGCCAGAACGCCGGCCGCGATCTTCAGCTTGCGAAACCGTCGCGGCCGCTCCCCTTCTCCCCTCGGGGGAGAAGGTGGCAGCGCGAAGCGCTGACGGTTGAGGGCGGCCCTCACCCCGTCCCTCTCCCCCGAGGGGAGAGGGGGCTCCGTCGTGCCCGGTCGTTCGGACTGCGCGCTCACGGCCTCACCGTGCCGACGAGATCTCCACCGTGCCGAAGCCGGTGCGGCCGAAGCGGTCGGGCCGGTACATGTCCTCGATCACGGCGGCGGGCGAGACGTAGCGGCCGGGCGAGACCGCCCGCGCGATATAGGCGACGGTGTAGGAGAGCTTGTCGCTCTTCGCGCCCGAGCGCTCGAAAGCGGCGACGAAGCGGTCGTCGCGCGATTCGGTATGGACCGGCGAAACCTCCTGGTTCAGCCAGTCGAGGCCTGCGGTCGAGGCGCCCTCCGTCAGGTTGGCGTTCTCGATCTCGAGCCCGGCCGGCACCGGATCGACCAGCAGCAGCCGGCCATAGCGCGAGGCGGGTTCCGTTACGGTCAGCGCCACGACATAGCGCTCGTTCTGGCGCAGCCGCGCCGGATCGGCCCGTTCGCCCGTCATCGTGTAGATCACGCGCTCCAGCCCGAAACCCTGGTTGAGCGCCGGCTCCGGCGCGGTCGGGATGCCGGCGACCGTGATCACCGCCTGCGCGCTGGCGGCGCCCGGATTGGCGATGGTCATGGGCTTGCCCTCCAGCGCCGCGGCCGGGAGCGTGCGGTAGAGGGCGCCCTTGCGGGCGGCCCCGTCGACCGTCAGCGTCATGCCCTCGGCATCCTTGGCCATGGCCTGCGCCGCCAGCACCATCCACATCTGCTCCTGCGTCGAGGTGTAGCGGCTGCTGCCCCGTACCGCGTCGAGGACGGAGATGGCCCGCGCGATATCGGCGCGCTCGCCGTTCGATTCCGCGATCAGCGCGAGCACGCCCGCGCCGTCGCGCAGCCGCGAGCCGTAATCGGGCCGCGACAGCCCGTCGTCGCTCACCGTCTGGAACAGGCCAAGCGCGCTGCCGAAGGCGGCGCGGCCACGGCCGCGGTCGCCGAGCGCCGAGAGCGCGGCGCCGATCTGAGCGCGGGCGAGCGGCGTCGCGAAATCGCCGAGCTTGTTGTCGGCGAGGTAGCGCAGATCGCCCATCACCGGCCGGCCGTTGCGGGCCAGCACATAGAGCGCATAGGCGATGCCTGCCGCCTCCTCCTTGGCGATCTCGCCGGTGTTGACGACCTGGTTGCGCAGGCGGTCGAGCGCGAGGTTGAAAGCGATCTGCGGCACGGCGAACTGCTTCTCGCGGGCCCGCGTCAGGAAGTCGGTGACGAAGGCGTCGAGCCATAAATCCTCGCCGCCGACGCCCCAGAGCCCGAAGGAGCCGTTGCCGCCCTGGCGGGCGAGCACGCGCTCGATCGCGTTCTGGACGCGCTCGTCGGCCGTGTCGTCGAGGGAAAGCTGCTCCAGCGAGGCGAGCTGGTTGACCGCGAGCAGCGGCAGCGCGCGCGAGACCGTCTGCTCGGTGCAGCCATAGGGGTAGCGGTCGAGCGCCTTGAGCAGGGCCGGCACGTCGAGCGAGGCGAAGGGCGAGACCGTCACCGAGACTTGCCCTGAATCCGGCACGAGGTCGGCCAGGAGGTCGGCGGAGACGGTGATCGCGCCGCCATTGCCGGGGATGGCGCGCACGATCCGGCGTGCGATCGTCGAAGCCGAGGGCTGCACGCGCACCGCGAGGTTCTGCACCGTGCCGATCCCGTTCGGCCCGCTGACCCGCACGTCGAACTCGGCGCGGCCGAGGCCGGCGGCGGTGACCGGGATCGTCATCTGCGTCTTGGCGCCGGCACCGAGCTGCATGGTGCGGCGGGTGGCGTCCGCGGCGACGAGCACCGGCCCCTTCACGTCGAGATCGACGGTATAGGCGCCGGCCGGCCCCTCGACATTGTCGATCTGGAGATGGAAGCGCGACTGGTCGCCGATGGCGAGGAAGCGCGGCAGCGTCGCCTGGGCGACGACCTGGTCGCGCACGATCACGTCGGCGCTGGCCGCGCCGGTGCGCCCGGCCGACCAGGCGACGCCCATGACGCGCACCGTGCCGTTGAAGGCGGGCAGGTCGAAATCGATCCTGGCGGTCCCGTCGGCTGCGACTTTCACCACGCCGGAATAGCGGGCGAGCGGCTCCTGTGTCGGCTTCTCGCCTTCCATCTGGGGGGCGCCGTCGCCGCCGGTGCGGATCGCGCCGCGCGTGCCCTGCATGCCGTCGATCAGAAGCCCGTAGAGGTCGCGCAGCTCATGGCCGAGCTGGCGCTGGCCGAAGAAGAATTGGCTCGGATCGGGGCTCTCGTAGCGGGTTAGGTTGAGGATGCCGACATCGACGGCGGCGAGCGTCACGAAAGCTTCTTCGCCCGGCTTCATGCCGGAGACCTTGACCGGCAGCGACAGGCTCGAGAGCGGCCGCACGAGCTGCGGTGCGTTAAGGTCGAGCGCGAGCGTGCGCGTCTCCTTGCCGATCTGGAACCAGGACAAGCCGATGGCGCGGCCTGGCAGGCGCTTGGCGGCGGCGTCCATCGGGCGGTGGGCGAGCACGACGAGATAGGCGCCGGCACCCCATTCCGCCTTGACCGGGATCGAGGCGCCGGTGCCGCCCTCGGTAATGTCGATGGTGCGGATATCGGCGACCTTGTCGGTGACGACCGCGAGCGTCGCCTTGCCGGAAAAGCGCGGCGAGAGGCGGACCTGCAGGCTCTCGCCATCGGCATAGGCCGCCTTGTCGAGCGCGACGTCGAGCACGTCGGGCGTATCGGCCGTCTTGTCGCTCTCGTAGCCGACGCTGAACGAGACCGAGGTTTCCGCCGCCTCGGCACCATCCGAGGTCACGTCGAGGCGGTAATTCCCCCATTCGACTGGCGCGGCGATCTTCGCAGCCGCAGCTTCCGCGACCGCGATCTCGCCATCGGCGACGCGGCGGGTGGTCTTGACGCCCTCGTAATTCCAGCGGCCGTCCTGGAAATACCATTGGTAGTTGCGGCGCACTTTCGAGAGCACCCATTTCACGCCGGGGCGGCTGAGCCGCTTGCCGTCGCCGCTCGCCAAGATCACGTCGAAGCTCGCGGTCTCACCGTTGCCGAGGTCGCCGTCGCGGAACAGCTTCCTCACGCCGATGGCGGCGCCCTTGGGCACGATCGGCAGCGTCACCGAGCGGGCGATGGCGCGCCCGCCGGGCTCGCCGACGCGCACCGTCATCTCGACCTCGAGCGGGCGGTTGGTGTCGGGCCGCTCGACGGGGTTGGAGAGGCTCGCCTTGCCGGCGGCGTCGGTGGTGGCGCTCTCCTCGAACTCGCTCTGGACCGGCTCGAACTCCTCGTCGGTGAGGCCGACCTGATAGTCCTTGAAGCCGGGGATGGCGCTGGCCGCCGCGGCGCGGATCGTCATCGAGCCGGTGACGTCGAGCGCCGAGCCCGGCGCGCCGTAGAGATAGCGGGCGGAAACGTCGATCTCGGCCGGCTCGCCGGCCTGGAGCACGGGCGCCTTCGGCGCGAGCGTCAGCTCCAGCCGCTCGGGCACATAGTCCTCGACCAGGAAGGAGGTCTCGCCGATGGCCTGTCCCTTCGGATCGGCATAGGCGAGGACGCGCCAGGTGCCGGTCGCGGCGCCCGAGACGAGCTGGATCGAGTGGCTACGCCCGCCCGCGCCCTGGTCCTCGACCTGGCGGCGGCGGTATTCGACGCCGTCGGGGCGCTTGACCACGACGGTCAGCGGCAGGCCGGCGACGGCGGCGCCGCGCGGGTCGCGCAGCAGGGCGGTGAGATAGACCGTCTCGCCCGAGCGGTAGACGCCGCGCTCGGTATAGAGATAGGCGTCGAGGCCGGCGGGCGCGACGCGTCCCTTCACGCCGCGGTCGGAGAGGTCGAAGGCGGTCTGCTTCAGGTCGAGGAAGCCGTAATCCTCGGCGAGCGCGGCCGTGACGAGGCCCGGCGCATTGCCGCCCTGGCCTTTGGCCAGCCCCGCATCGAAGCGGGCATAGCCGTTGGCGTCGGTCTTCGCCGTGCCGAGCACCTCGTTGTTGCGGGCGATCAGCCTGAGTTCCGCATTGGCGACGGGCCTGGCGTCGGCGAGCGAGCGGGCGAGCACATGCACGCCGTCCGGCCCGGTGAAGGAGGTGAGCCCGAGATCGGAGACGACGAACCATTGCGTCGCCCTGGTCGAGCCGTCGTCGTAATCGCCGTCGTCGCCGGAGACTTGCGTCTGTGCCGGCCCGCCCGAGGGCTTGGCCAGCATCACATAGACGCCGGGCTTCAGGGCGCCGATCGCCTCCGTCACCGGGAAGGCGGTGATCACGTCCTGGTTGAGCTCGGACTTGACCTCCATCGTGCCGGTCCAGACTGTCTGGCCCTTGTCGCTGGCGATCTGCCTGGCGGACCAGGTGCCGATCTGGCCAAGGAAATCCTCGGAATGGACCGAATTGATCAGGTTGCGGTCGCCGATGCGCATGACCTCGAGGTCGAGCTTGTTCGCATTGACCGAGACCACCGGGATGCCCTGCTGACCGCTGCGCGGCAGCACGTAGTTCTTGCCGGTGAAGCGCACCGAGGGCGTGCGGTCGCGGATATAGATCTCGTAATCGGCCGATTTCAGCAGCGTCTCGTCGGGGATGGCGGAGGGCACGCCCTGGCGGATGACGATGCCGTAGCGCTCGCCGTGCCGGAGCCCGTCGACGCAGATCTCGCTGCCCTCGGCGCTGACGGCGAAATCCCCCTTGCCGCCGGAAATGGCGACATAGGGCGCGAAATCGACGCGGCCGCGCGCCAGCGCTTCCGAGAACTCGAAGCAGGCGCGCGGAGAGGCGGCGTCGGAATCGGTCTTGTTGCCGGTGAGCCGGAAGCCGCGCTTCTCGCGCAGGCTCTCATAGGATTTCTGCAACGCGGCATTGGCGGAAAGCTCGAGGCTCAGCCGATAGGCGGTGAGCGCCGGGCGCCAGTTCTGGTTCTTCTCGAAGATCTGTGCCAGCAGGCCGAGCGAGGCCGCCTCGTCGGCGCGGCTGGTCGCGCGCTGATAGGCGAGATAGGCGGCGCTGATGGCGCGTCCGCGCAATTCCCAGCGCTCGCGGTAGTCGCGCGGCTCGATCGCGTTGGCGGCCCGCGCCATCAGGCGCCAGCCGGCCGGGTTGGCCGAATCGGCGACGATCGCCGCATTGGCCTGGGGCAGGGCGGCGCGGGCGTCGCCGCGACCGAGCGCCGCCTCGCCGGTGCGGATTGCGTCCGCCGCGGAGCGGTTGCCGACCGCGACCTCGCGCTTGAGCTGTTCTTCCAGCCTCTGCCCGTCCGCGGCGAGGTCGGCGCGGACATAGGCTTTCTGGGCCAGCGCGGGCACAGCTGCGAGCGTCAGCGAGAGGGCGAGCGCGAGACGGGTGAGCAGGGTCATCGTCGTTCCTCTTCGTCGGCCGTGGCGGCGGGCCGATGACGGCGTGAGACGGGGCCGGCAGGCTATCACCGTGCCGCGTGCGTTCAAGTCATGCGAATGCAGGTCGTGCGGGATGGCCCTGGGGTAAATCTCGTCTGCCGGTTGCGGCGCGGTGCGTTCTGACGCTCAATGGGCCCGCTTCGCCCGCCTTCGAGGAGGAGATTCATGCCGCGCGCGCCTCTCTATCACCCGCGAACCGCGCTGCTGTGCGCCACCGCGCTCGTGCTCGCGCTCATCGCGGCGCCGCCGGCCGGCGCGCAGGCTCCCGCTGCCAACCCGCAGATGGCGGCGGCGCAGACAAGCTTCGAAGCCCTGCCCGAAGCCGAGCGCAAGGCGATCCAGGACGACCTGATCTGGGCCGGCCAGTTCAACGGCGCGGTCTCCGGCGCCTACGGGCCGCTGACCTTCCGCGCGATCAACGCCTTCAAGGGCCGGCGCGGCGCGCCCGACGGGGTGCTGGCGCCGGCCGAGCGGGCGGCGCTGGCCAGGGCCGCGCAGGCGGCGCGCGACGCGGCCGGGTTCCAGCTGCTGGCCGACGACAGGACCGGCGTCCGCATCGGTATTCCGACCAAGCTCCTGCCGAAACGCGGCGCGACGCCCGCAGGCGGCAGCCGCTGGCAGAGCGCCGACGAGAAGGTCACGCTCGATACCTCCGCCTCGCCCCCGGGCGAGGATCTCGCCGCGCTGTTCGAGAAGGCGATCGCCGTCAATCCGAACAGCCCGCGCAAGATCACCTACAAGCTCTTGCGACCGGATTTCTTCGTGGTCACCGGCGAGACGCCCGGCGGCCGGTTCTATCGCCGGCTCTCGACCGGACCGCAGGGCCTGCGCGGCTTCTCGATCGGCTACGACAAGGCGCTGGCGCCGAGCGTCGACAAGCTCGTGATCGCGATCGCGGCGAGCTTCGAGCCCTTCCCGGGCGCGGCCGCGCCGCCCGCCGTCGCCGGCCCGGCTCCGGCCGCGCGCGGCAACGAGCGCCATGGCGTCGCGCTCGCGCTCGACGAACGGACGGCGCTCGCCGCGTCGGCCTCGCTGGATGGCTGCCGCAGCCTGCGCGTCGGCGATCGCGTCGCGAAGCTGCGCTTGAAGGACGATGCGAGCGGGCTCGCGCTCGTCGATCTGGAGGGTGTCGGTGCCGCGAAGCCGCCGGGCCTGCGCGCCGAGGCGCCCGCCGCCGGCGAGGCGCTGGTGCTGGTCGCCTATGGCGCCGATGCCGGCGGGCGCGTGGCCCTGGCCTTGCCCGGCGAGGGTGCCCCGGCCGGGGCCAAGCCCGGGCTCAGGGCCCCGCTCCAGCCCGGGCAGGCCGGTGCACCGGCCTTCGACCGGCAAGGCCGCCTAGTCGGGATCGTGACCGAAAGCCCTTCCGACAAGCTCCTGATCGCCGGTGTCGCGCCGCAGCGCGGCTATGGGCTGGCCGATGCCGCCGCGATCCGGGCGCTCACCGGCAAGGCCGGCGTCTCGCTGCCGCCGGCGGCAGGGGGACCGGAGCTCAGCACCGGTGCCGTGGTCGAGCGGGTCTCCGGCGCCGTCCGGCCCGTCCTCTGCGGGCTCTAGCCTATTTCTTCAGGAAGGCGGCGAAGGCCGCCACGGCTTCCGGCGAGCTGAGGCGTTCGCCGAAATGGCGGGCCTCGGTCGCGATGGTCTCGGCTACCGCCTGCGCGGTGCCGCGCTTCATCAGCATCTTGGTCAGCGCAAGCGATTCCGGTGGCAGGGCGGCCAGGGCCTTGGCTTTCGCCAAGCCGGCTTCCAGCGCCGTGCCGTCTTCGACCACGGCGTTGACGAGGCCGGCGGCGGCGGCGGTTTCGGCGGCGAACGCTTCGCCGAGCATCAGGAGCTCCGCCGCCTTCTTCTGCCCCGCGGCAAGCGGCAGAAGATAGCTCGAGCCGCCTTCGGGGCACAGCCCGAGCGTGACGAAGGGCAGGCGGAACGTCGCCGAGCGGGCGGCGAAGGCGAGGTCGCAATGCAGGAGCATCGTCGTGCCGATGCCTACGGCGAAGCCCTCGACCGCCGCGACGATCGGCTTCGTCGCCGTCGCGATCGCCTCGAGGAAGTCGATTGCCGCGCGGGGGGCTTCGCCGGCCGCGGCGGCGGAGGCGAAATCCTTGATGTCGTTGCCGCTGGTGAAGCAGCCGCCGGCCCCGGTCAGCAGGATGGCGCGGATTTCGGCATCGGTCTCGGCGGCGGCGAGCGCCGCGATCAGCCCGGCATAGCTTTTCCGGTCGAGAGCGTTCCTGCGCTCGGGCCGGTTCATGGTGATCTGCACGACGCCGGCCGCGACGGTTTCGCTCAGCACTTCGCTCATCGGTGTGCTCCTGATTGCCCCTCCCGGATCGCATGGGCGTTGGCCGGGGGCAAGCGGAGCGAGGTCGAACCCAACGGGTTCGCAAGTGCGACCGCACGCCGGCCTGTCAGGCCGCCCCATCGGAACGGTGAGCGAAGCGAACACGCGCGAGATTATGGAAATTGGTGCCCCTGGCCGGGATCGAACCAGCACTCCTTGCGGAACTCGATTTTGAGTCGAGCGCGTCTACCAATTCCGCCACAGGGGCCCTTGCAGGCGGGCGGACTATAGCGATCGGTCGATGCCGGTCAATCGGCTCCGCGCTGCTTCCCGCCGGTTTCGGCGGCTGCGCTCGCAAGGCCATGCAAGCCGTTGCGTCACCGGGCTGCCCATGCTCTTAAGCGCGCCATGCTGAAGCGCCTCTATGAATGGACCATGTCGCTCGCCGCCAGGCCGCGCGCCGAGCGCTGGCTCGCCGCCGTCGCCTTCGTCGAAAGCTCCTTCTTCCTGATCCCCGCCGATGTGCTGTTCGTGCCGATGGCGCTCGCCCGGCCGCAGCGGGCCTATCGGCTGGCCTTCGTCGCGACCCTATTCTCGGTCCTCGGCGGCATCGCCGGCTATGCCATCGGCTACTACGCCTTCGAGGCGCTGGCGAAGCCGGTGCTGGAATTCTACGGCAAGCTTGGCGCCTTCGAGACGCTTCGTGCCTGCGCCGGACCGGATACGACGCTGATCCTGCTCACGACCTCGGGCCTCGCCCATCTGCCGCCGATCAAGGTGGTGACGATCCTGGCCGGCGCGGTGCATATCGGGCTCACCTTCTTCATCGTCTCCTGCGTGCTGGCGCGGGGCGCGCGCTTCTTCGCGCTCGCCTTCCTGCTCAGGCGCTATGGCGCCACCATCCGCCATTTCATCGAACGCCGCCTGAAGATCATCGCGGTCATCGGTGCCGCCGCGCTGATCCTGCTTTATTTCGGCCTCAAGCTGGTCGCAGGGTCGGGCCAGCTTCTCTCCTGTTGAGTCCTCCGCCATGACCGCCGCCCTTCCCGCATCGCGGCCCCTGCCGACGCTGCGCCGATTGATCGCCCTGATCGGGTTCGTGAGCTTCGCCCTGGTCGCCGGGGCCTGGTATTTCGAGCTCGTCCTGCATCTGCTGCCGTGCAAGCTTTGCCTCGAGCAGCGCGTGCCGCATTATGCCGCCATCGGGCTTTCGCTCGCCGCGCTGGTGCTGGCGCGCTCGCCGCGGCTGCAATGGCTCGTGCTCCTGGGGCTCGCCCTGCTGATGGCCTGGAGCACCTGGCTCGGCGTCTACCATGCCGGCGTCGAATGGGGCTGGTTCGTCGGGCCGAACGACTGCGGCGGGGCGGCCGGGCCGGTGAGCGGCAGCGTGCAGGATTTCATGAAGCAGCTCGGGACCGCGCGCATCGTCGCCTGTTCGGAAGCGGCGTGGCGCTTCCTCGGCTTGTCGCTCGCCGGCTGGAACGCGCTCGCCTCGGCCGGGCTTGTGCTCATCGCCGCCTTCGGGCTGTTGCGGGGCGGGCTGCTGCGGGGAAGAACGGCCTGATCGGCTCATCCTGCGCCAGACGCCGCAGGATCGCCGCCAGAACCGCGTCGCCATTACGGTCCATCATCGGCAGATGGGAATTGCCGGGCAACCCCGCGCCTGGCAGGTCGAGGAGATCGGCCGTCCCGCCCGCGGCGGCCCAGGCCGAAAGCGTCGCGCGCCAGTCCGCCCGCAAGGCCGGCCAGGGTTCGTTCGCATCGAGGAAATCGCCTTCGACGACGAGCAGGCGGGGCAGCGCCAGCCCGGCCTCGAAGGAGGTCGGCGCCCCATGCGGCTCGATGGCGACCACCGCCCGGACGCGCTGCCGGCACGCCGCCGCCACATGGACGGCCTGCCCGCCGCCCTGGCTGTGCCCGACGAGGATGACCTGATCGAAGCGGCCGACCGCCTCGGTGAGCGCCGCGATCTGGGCCTGCGTGTTGCAGGTCCAGCGCGGCACCGAGCGGGCCGCGAGCGCGTCCAGATGCTCGACCGGAAACTGCTGCCCGCCGAAGGGGCGCCGCCGCGCATAGCGCTGCCTGGGGCCGAAGCGGAACAGGCTCCACATCTCCTCCAGGCTGCGCATGACCGGAGCCTCGTTCCAGAGGCCGGGCAGCGCGCTGAAGCCCGCGCGACCGCGCTCGACATTGTCGATCACATGGACGGCGAAGCCGGCTTCGAGCAGGCGGTTCAGCCAGCCCGGCCGGCCGTCGGGCGTGGTCTCCCAGGAGCTTCCGGTCAGCCCGCCGCCATGGACGAGCAGCACCGGCGGCAAGCGGTTGCGGACCGCCGGCTCGAAATACTGGACATAAGCCGCCTCGACGACATAGGTCCCGTTCGGGTCCGAGCGGGTGGCGAAGCCGCTCGACAGCGCAAGCTCGCGGACGGGCTCGCCGGCGACCGTCACGGTCCGGCCGCCCACCCTGTAGCTGCCCATCGCGGCCAGGCCGAGCGCCATCGCCCGATCCTTCTTCTGCGTCCTGCTGCTCAGGCGGTCTGCGGCCGGAGCGCCCGCGAGGCCAGCGCCGCCCCCTCGACCATGCTGCCGAGCTTCGCCCAGGCGATGTCGGCATCGACGAGCGAGACGCCGGTGAAGGTGCCGAAGCCGCAATCGGTGCCCGCGACGACACGCTCCGGCCCGACGACCGAGGCGAAGCGCTCCAGCCGCTGCGCCACCAGCTCCGGATGCTCGATGAAGTTGGAGGTCGAATCGACGACGCCGGGGATGAGGTATTTCCAGTCCGGCAGCTTCGTCTCCAGGAAGACGTTCCATTCATGGGCATGGCGCGGATTGGCCGCCTCGATCGACAGGCCGGCGGGCCTGGCCTTCAGCACCGAGGCGATGATCTGCCTGAGCGGCGTGTCCTTGTGGTGCGGCCCTTCGTAATTGCCCCAACACAGATGCATCCGCATCCGTTCGGACGGGATGTCGCGCACCGCGTGGTTCAGGGCCTCGATATGGAGGTCGACATAGGAGGTGCCGGCCTTGGTGCCGTGGATCGGGCGGTTGCCGGTCAGGTCCGGGCAGTCGAGCTGCAGGATGAAGCCGGCCTCGTGGATCGCGTCGTACTCGACCTTCATCGCGTCCGCGAGCGCCCAGAGATAGTCCTCATGGCTGGCGTAGTGATGGTTGTCCATGAAGCGCGCGATCACGCCCGGCGACGCGGCGGACATGAAGGCGCCCTTCGCCCCGGCGAGGTCGACGGCGCGCTGGAGGATGCGGCAGTCGCGCGCGACCGCGGCCTCGCCCCGGTAGGAGACCGGCCCCTCGCAGACCGGCGCGAGCACGCTCTCGAACTGCGGCAGCACGCGCTCGGCGTATTCGGGAAAGTCGACCACGTCCGGAAAGGAGGTGAAGCGCGGCTTCATCGCGCTGCTGAAGCCGGAGAGGCGGCCGGCCACATAGGTGGCGTAGCTGACCTTGCCGGCCTCGCCGTCATTGACGATGTCGATGCCGGTCTCGACTTGCCTGGCGACGATGCGCTCCACCACCCGTTCTAGCACCGCGCTGAACAATTCGTCGTCGAAGCGCCGCCCCTCGGCCTGCGCCACCAGCTCCGCGACGATGTCGGCGTGGCGCGGCAGGCTGCCGGTATGCGTGGTCAGGATGCGCTCTGCGGCCATGGTTCGTCCTCCCTCGCGGCTTTCAGCCGTCATGTCCCAGGATCGTCACGCTGTGGCAGGCCTGCATGCCGCCATTGGCGTGGATGAGCGAGAATTGCGGCGCCTTCACCTGCAGCCCCAGCGCCTCGCCGCGCAGCTGGCGGATGCCCTCGATCAGGCTGTCCATCACGCAGGAGACGCCGGGCTGGCCGAACGAGAGCCAGCCGCCATTGGTGTTGGTCGGCAGCTCGCCGCCGGGGCCGGTCGCGCCGGAGCGGACGAAGGCGCCCGCCTCCGGCAGCGTCGTGAAGCCGAGCTCGGTGAGGCACATCAGCTCGACATGCGCGAATTGCGAGGCGGTCTGGACCACGTCGATGTCCTGCGGGCGCAGGCCGGCCATGGCATAGGCGAGATCGCCGGCGACGCGGCAGCCCGTCGCCGTGATGTTGGGCAGGTCGCCGAGCGGCAGGCGGCTCGTCCGCAGCGCCATGCGGTCGGTCAGGTATTCATGGGTCTGGCATTCGCCGGCGCCGAGGATCGGCAGCGGCCGGTCGGTCAGCCTCCGCGCGGTGTCGATGTCGGTGACGATCACGGCGCCGCCGGTTCCGGGCGGGCCCCAGGGCGCGCAATGCCAGAGCCTGAGCGGCGAGGCGATCATCGGCGAGGCCATGACCTCCTCGATCGTGATCCTGCCCTTGTGGCCTTTTGCGGAGAACGGGTGATGCACCGCCCAGTCCTGGCACTGCACCGCGACGGCGGACATGTCCTCCTCCGTCATGCCGTGCTCATGCATCAGCCGCCGCGCGATCTGGGCATAGATCGTCGGAATGATCGGCTCATAGGGCTGCTCGAATTCGGGGTCGGCATCCATGCCGCCGATCGCGGCGCGCACATGCGGCATCGCCGCCGCCGCATCCGAGCCGACGCAGAGCACGAAGCGGGCGACGCCGCTCGTCACCGCCATCCCGGCATGCTTCAGCATCGCGTTCATGCCGGCGGCATGGATGGTGATCTCGGAGGCGTAGCGCGGGGTGATCTTGGCGTGGGCGGCCAGGATATTGTTCCATTGCTGGCGCTGATCGGACATCGGCGCCCGGCCGACCAGAAGCCCGTCGATATCGTCCTTCTCGAGCCCGGCGTCGGCGAGCGCCGCCTTGATCGCTTCCATGGCGAGGCGCAGCGCCGTCTTGACCTCGCCGCGGCGGCAATAGCTGTCGCCGAAGCCGACGATCGCCGCCCGGCCGCGCAGGCTGGCGGCGGTCATCGCCCGGCTCCGGCGAGCACCTTGAACTTCGGCAGGGTCAGCGTCTCGTCGACCCGGTCGAAGAAGACCTCGAGCCGGGCGCCGATCGCGATCTCCCCCGCTCCTTCCGCGACGAACTCCGCGAACATGTGGAAGCCTTCGTCGAGCGCGGCGATCCCCAGAAGCCTGGGCCGTGCCTCGCCCGCCCCGGGCCGCAGCGGGACGTGCTGCAGCGACCAGGAATAGACGCTGCCGCGCCCGGCCGAGCGCTCCCAGTCGAGCGCGTCGGAGAGGCAGTAGGGGCACAACGCGCGCGCATGGAACACCGTCTCCCGGCAATGGCGACAGCGCTGGAAGCGCAATTCGC
The DNA here is from genome assembly GCF_023953965.1 of Bosea sp. (in: a-proteobacteria). Taxonomy (NCBI): domain Bacteria; kingdom Pseudomonadati; phylum Pseudomonadota; class Alphaproteobacteria; order Hyphomicrobiales; family Alloboseaceae; genus Allobosea; species Allobosea sp. Next base: position 328,813 of record NZ_JAMLIX010000001.1, on the reverse strand, counting down.
CCTGCCGGCAGCCTTCCCAATACGGCTCGCTGTCGAGGCTCTTGCGCGGGTGGATGACGGGAAGGGACATCGCGGCGCTCTCAGGAGGCCTTGCGGAAATCCGCGAGGAAGGTTTCGCGCAGCTTGTGCTTCTGGATCTTGCCGCTGCCGGTCAGCGGCCATTCCGCGATCAGCCGGACATAGCGGGGCACGCGGAAATTCGCCATCCGCTGCACGCAGAAGCTGACGATCTCCTCGCTGGTGACGGTCTCGCCCTCGCGCGGCTCGACGATCGCCATGACGACCTCGGTGAGCCTGTCGTCCGGCGCGCCGATGACCGCCGCCTGCACCACCTTGGGATGGCCGAGCAGAACGCTCTCGACCTCCTCGGCCGAGACGTTCTCGCCGCCGATCTTCAGCATGTCCTTGAGGCGGCTGGCGAAGATCAGCCGTCCCTGCGCGTCGAGCGAGCCAAGATCGCCGGTATGAACCCAGCCATCGGGGTCGATCGTCTTCGCCGTCGCGTCGGGCTGCTTCAGATAGCCGTTCATCTTCCACCAGCCGCGCAGCAGGACCTCGCCGGTCTGCCCGGCCGGCAGGAAGGCGCCCGTCTCCGGGTCCTGGATCGCGAACTCGGTGCCGTGCACCGGCCGCCCGCAGGTGGCGGCCCGCTCCTCGCGCGGCTCGGCCGGATGGCCGGAGGTGCCCCCGCCCTCGGTCGCGCCATAGATCTGGACGAGGCCGGGGAGGTTCATTTCATCCATGACGCGCTGCATCAGCGCAGGCGTGCCGACGCACCAGCCGCCGCGCAGGCTGGAGATGTCGAATTCGCGAAAGCGCGGATGGCTCATCTCCATCACGTACATCGCGCCATAGCCGGAGCGGATCGTGCAGCGCTCGCGCTCGATCAGGCGCAGGATCGTCTCGGTCTCGTAATATTCGGCGCTGACGACCTTCGTGCCTTCCGCCAGCGGCACGGGAAGCGCGCCGCACGAGCCGCCGACATGGTAGAAGGGCTGCGTGTTGAGGAAGACGTCCCCGCCGTTGAGGCCGGTCGGCTTCAGGAAGGCGATGCCGAAGTTCAGCACGTAGCGATGGTTGCAGAGCGCGCCCTTCGGCAGGGCGGTGGTTCCCGAGGTGTATTGCAGCACCACCGGCTCGCTCCAGTGCCGCTCGCCCTGCCGCTGGCGCAGCGCCTCGCGCGGGATGTCCCGCCCCAGCGCCAGGAAATCCTCCCAGCAAAGCGCGCCCGGCGCGGGCTTCGGCGAGAGGCTGACCACGCGTTCCAGATGCGGCAGGCGCGAGGCCCGCACCCTGCCGTCCGGCCCGCGTTCGGCGAGGGGCGCGAGCTCGGCCAGCGTCGCGGCGAAATCGTGCTTGAGGAAGGCATCGACCATGACGAGCAGGCGCGCATCGCTGTGCTGGAGCACATGCTCGAGCTCGAAGGATTTCGAGCGGGTGTTGATCGCGGCGATGATCGCGCCGACCTTGGCGCAGGCGAACTCGCAATAGGCGAAGGCGGCGAGATTCGGCGTCCAGACCGCGACGACGTCGCCGGGCCGGATGCCGAGCGCCAGCAGGCTCGCCGCGACGGCGTCCGTGCGCTGCCGCATCTCGCTGAAGCCGATCTGCTCTTCGCCGAAGACCCAGCCGATGCGCCCGTCCCAGCGCCCGGCGGCCTGGTCCAGCGCGTCGCCGAGGCAGGTTTCGCGGATCTCGAAGCGGTAATCGTCGGTATAGGGCATGGCGGCTTATCCGGTTCCGGCGGCTTGCGCGCTGCCGAGATACGCATTGGCGATGCCGTCATTCGCCAGAAGCTCCGCTCCGGAGCCTTCCAGCACGGTCTTGCCGGTCTCGATGACGTAGCCGTGGTCGGCGTGCCGCAGGACGAGGCGGGTGTTCTGCTCGACGCAGAGCACCGCGATGCCCGAGCGCGCCAGCTCGACCACGACCTCCATGATCTGCTGGGCGAGCCTGGGCGCGAGGCCGAGCGACATCTCGTCGATCATCAGGAGGCGGGGCGCCTTGAGCAGGGCCCGCGCGATCGAGAGCATCTGCTGCTCGCCGCCGGAGAGCACCGAGGCCGGCTGCGCGAGCCGCGCCCTCAGCGCCGGGAAATAGCCGAAGATGCGCTCGCGATCGGCGGCGATGTCGCCGCCGGCGGCCCGGCCGTAGCTGCCGAGGCGAAGATTCTCGTCGACCGTCAGCGACGGCAAAAGGCCGCGCCCCTCCGGTACATGGGCGATGCCGAGGCGGGCGATGCTGTGCGCCCGCGCTCCGACGATCGAGCGGCCGTCGAAGCGGATCTCGCCCTGATCCGGCCGCACGAGCCCCGAGATCGCCCGCAGCGTCGTCGACTTGCCGGCCCCGTTGGCGCCGACGACGGCGACCAGCTTGCCGGCGGGGACCGAAAGCGAAATGTCCGAGACCGCGAGCATGCGCCCGTAGCGGACGCGCAGATGGCTGACTTCCAGCATCAGGCGTCCGTCCCTAGATAGCAGGCGATGACGGCGGGATCGGCCTGGATCGCGGCCGGCGGACCGGCCGCGACGCGCTGGCCGAAGTTCAGGACGCAGATGTGATCGCACAGCGGCATGACCAGGTTCATGTCGTGGTCGATCAGCACGATGGAGAGATCGGGCTCGGCGCGCAGGCCGCGCAGGCAGTCCATCAGCTCGCGGGTCTCGGCGTCGTTGAGGCCGCCGGCCGGCTCGTCGAGCATGAGAAGCCGCGGCCCCCTGACCAGCGCGCGCGCGACCTCGACCTTCTTCTGCAGGCCGAGCGACAGCGCCCCGACCTGCATGTCGAGCACCCTGGAGGCGATCCCGACCCGGTCGGCGACGGCGGCGACGGCGCGCCCGGCCTCCGCTTCCGCCCGGGCGACGCCGGGCAGCGGCAGCATCGCGGCAAGCGCGCCATAGCCGAGCGAGAGATGCATGCCGGCGAGGATGTTCTCGCGGGCGGTGCGGGTGCGGCTGAGCGAGATGTTCTGGAAGGTGCGGGCGATGCCGGCGCGCGCGATCGCATCGACGCGCCGGCCGATCACGTCCTGCCCGTCGAGCAGGATGCGCGCCCCGCCGGCCGGGCGGATGAAGCCGGAGATGCAGTTGAACAGCGTCGTCTTGCCGGCGCCGTTGGGGCCGATGATGCCGGTGGTCTCGCCGGTCTTCGCCTCGAGCGCGACATCGGTCAGCGCCTTGACGCCGCCGAAGCGGACCGAGAGGTTCTCGACCTTCAGGATCGCCGGTGCGCTCATGGCGTCTCCCCCGCGCCGGCGCGCCCCGGCAGCAGGCGGCGCAGCGGCTGGCCGAGCGAAACCAGCCCGCCCGGCAGGAAGATGATGATCAGCATCAGGAGGATGCCGAAGACGGCGTTGGCCGCGTCCTGCAGCCCGCGCAGCGCCTCGGGCAGCACGGTCACGACGATGGCGCCGAGCACGCCGCCGGCGATCGAGGTCATGCCGCCGACCGCGATCATCACGAAGAAGTAGATCGACTGCCAGATGTTGAAGTCGTCGACCGAGATATAGCCCTTGAGCGGGGCATAGAGCGCGCCCGCGAGCCCCGCCAGGAAGGAGGAATAGGCGAAGGCGAGCGTCTTGTAGCGCGCGACGTCGATGCCGAGCGCGCGCGCCGTCGGCTCGCGCTCGCGCAGCGCCAGCAGCGCGCGCCCGGGCTTGCGCCGCAGGAAGGCCGAGGCCGAGAGCGCGACGGCGAAGAAGGTGCCCGCGATCACCCAGTAGCGGCGCGCCTCCGTGTTCATCGCGAAGCCGAGCAGATCGGCCTCCGCCAGGGTCAGCCCCGACATGCCGCCGGTCCATTTGCCGCCCTTGCCGATGAGCTGGACGACGATGACGCCGAAGGCGAGCGTCACGATCGCCAGATGCAGGCCGGTGAGCCGCAGCGCCGGGGCCGCCAGCAGCGTGCCTATCACCGTCGCCGCGAAAGCGCCGACGATGGCGGCGGCGAGCCAGGGCACGCCGAAATGCGTCGTCAGCATGCCGGTGGCATAGGCGCCGATCGCCAGCAGCGCCGAGGTCCCGAGCGACATCTGCCCGGCCGCGCCGGAGACGATGACGAGGCCGATCGCCGCGATCGCGTTGATCAGCGTCAGGTTGACCACATAGATGAAGTAGCCGTTGACCTGCTCGGCGCTGGCGAGCGCGCCGAAGCCGGCGAGCGTCGCGAGCAGCACGAGGGTGCCGAGAAGACGCGCGACGCTCATCACGCCCTCCAGGCCGGGGCGGAGCCGAACAGGCCCTGCGGGCGCACCAGCAGGATGCCGATGATCAGGACGAGCGCGACCGATTCCTGCAGCAGCGGCGTCAGGTAATAGGCGACGAGGCTCTCCAGCACGCCGACGAGGAGGCCGCCGACGATGACGCCCGGCACGCTGGTCATGCCGCCGAGCACCAGCGCGGCGAAGCCCTTGAGGATCGCCAGGCCCATCATGTACGGGCTGAGCAGCACCGTCGCCGAGAACAGCACCCCGGTCACGGCGCCGAGGCAGACGGCGGCGATCCAGGCGAGCGAGCCGACGACGCGCAGGTCGATGCCGAGAAGCTGGGCCACGTTGACGTCCTCGGCCGCCGCCCGCATGGCGAGGCCGAGCGAGGTGAACTTGAGGAAGGCCGTGACCGCGACCATGGCGACGAGGCCGACGACCAGCGTCCAGAACTGGCCGGGGCTGATCATCAGCCCGAAGGCCGTGTAGTTCTGCGTGCCGAAGATCGGCGGGAACTCGCGCGCCTCGACGCCGAGCACCCAGGCCACCAGCCCGGTGAGGGCGAGCTTCATGCCGAGCGTCACCACCGCCAGGCTCTCGTGATCGCGCTCGCGGTTGGGGAAGATGATGAGGTTGTAGAGCCCGATCCCGAGGAGGATGCCGACGACGAGCGTCAGCGCCATCGCCGCCAGCGGCGAGAGGCCGAGGACGGCGATGCCGAGATAGCAGACGAAGGCCATCAGCATCGCCAGCTCGCCCTGGGCGAAGTTCAGCACCGTGGTGCTGCGGTAGGTCAGGGCGAGACCGAGGCCGAGCAGCGCGTAAAGCGAGCCGATGGCCAGCCCCGTCACGAGATATTG